>NZ_DAMBOE010000011.1:0-54926 GCF_032063905.1 Alcaligenes phenolicus | reverse complement strand
CGGTTGCGGTTGCGGTTGCGGTTGCGGTTGCGGTTGCGGTTGCGGTTGCGGTTGCCACAGCATTATTCACGCCGTACAGCAAAAAAAGTACTATCATGAAAACCGCAATTCACAGGCCGAGCAACTTGTCATAAAGCCGCCCTTAGTGGCTTTGCAGTTTCGCTTCAAGCCATCTCGGGCCACACTCAAAAATTACGTAGCCACCCCACTCCGTATAGTCAGGCACCTACCCAACTCAAAAGTGGTCTGCTCTATATTCAGAAAGCGTCCTATCAGGCCAGTCCATTTAGTCGCTATAAATAGTGCTCGTTTGTCATCTCTCCTTTTGGAAAGCGCAGAGCACTATGTCTACCTCACGATCGACCTCATCCTCTCTAGTCAGCGACCTGATCCCGCCTATCGTGGCCGGTCTGATCTCGGTCATCGTCAACTACGGCGGCACATTTATTCTGGTTTTCCAGGCCGCCAAAGTAGCCGGCCTCAGCCCCGAGCTGACCGCCTCCTGGGTCTGGTCAATTTCCATTGGTGTGGGTGTTACCGGTTTGCTCTTGAGCTGGGTTTCGCGCGAGCCCATCATCACCGCCTGGTCCACGCCTGCCGCTGCATTTCTGGTTACGGCTCTGGCCACCACGCCATATGAAGAAGCTGTCGGCGCCTACCTGATCTCGGCCGCCGCCTTTGTCATCCTGGGCCTGTCCTCCTACTTCGAGCGCCTGATCCGCCTGATTCCCAACGGCATCGCTGCCGGTCTGCTGGCTGGCATTCTGCTGCAATTTGGCATTGGCGCATTTGGCAGCATGACACTGGACCCGAAACTGGCAGGTCTGCTGATTCTGGCCTACCTGATCATCAAACGCTTTTCCGCACGCTACGCAGTGGTAGGCATTCTGATCCTGGGCCTGAGCTTCCTGCTGCTCGAGCATCGCGTAGACCTGAGTGGCCTGAAACTGGAGCTGGCCACGCCGGTATTCACCATGCCAGTATTCACCCTGAATGCCTTGCTAAGCGTCGCCTTGCCCTTATTCCTGATCACGCTGACCGGCCAATACATGCCCGGCATGCTGGTCCTGCGTAACGACGGTTTTCGTACCAGTGCCAACCCGATTGTGTGGGTGACAGGACTGGGTTCGCTGATCATGGCTCCCTTTGGCTCCCATGCCATGAACGTAGCCGCCATTACCGCCGCTATCTGCACCGGGCCGGAGGCGCACCAGGATCCTTCCAAACGCTGGGTTGCCGGGATTGCCGCCGGTGTGTTCTACATTCTGGTCGGCGTTTTTGGAGTAACCCTGGCCGCTGTGTTCATGGCCTTCCCTGCAAGCTTTATCACCACTCTGGCGGGCTTGGCGCTGCTGGGCACCATCGGCGGCAGCCTGGCGGGAGCCATGGCAGACGTCAAATCACGTGAAGCAGCCTTGATTACCTTTTTGGCATCAGCCGCCAATATCACCCTGTTCGGGATTGGCGGGGCTTTCTGGGGTCTGGTGATCGGTCTGCTGGCGTACTTTATTTTGAATGGGAAGTTGCCGCAGCGTAAAACGGAAAAGCTGGGTACTGAGGGGCTTCCAGCGGCGTCTGATGCTCGGTAACTCATAAAAACCTATTCGGGCCAGAACAGTATTTCTGGCCTGAATGGCAGGAACATTCCCCTTGCCCATGCAGGATTACTGCCTTGAACAACACTGATTTTATTGTAAAAATTAGTCACAAAAAACCCAGCAATAAGCCCTATAAGTATGCAACTTAGCCCTACTGCAGGCAAAAAACCCTGTAAGAATTAATAGACACAATCTATTGACTGCCTCTTCCACGCTCAAGTGCTAGCCTGCGCTGGCTTTGATCTTCAGGAAACGGTGTCATGTTTGGCGATTTCGATCTTGCGTCACCCTACGCGGCTTATGCCCGTCTTCGTCAGGGGCCGCCTTTGGTTTGGGATGCGGATTTCTGCGGTGGGGCGTGGTTAGTTCATAGGCACAGCGATGTACAAGCCGCCCTGCGCAATCCCGATTTAAGTGTGCGGCGTGTTGGCGGGTGGGTGGCCCAGGCGGGCGCTGACCCCTCCCCTCGTCTGCAAGCCTTCAAGGGCTTGATGGCCAGGACGCTGGTCTTTCTGGACCGCCCCCGTCACACACGCGTCAGACGAGTAGTGAATGCGGCTTTTAGTGCGAAAGCTTTGGAAACCCTGCACAGCACGATTGAAAAGCGCGTTACGCACATCCACCTGGAGTTAAAAGACAAGCTGCGACACGGTTCAGTGGATCTGGTTGATGAGGTCTGTCGCCCGCTCCCCGCCTTGGTCATGATGGACGTGCTCGGCTTGGAGCAACTGCCTTTGTCTGTTTTTCAGGCCTGGTCAGAGCAACTGGCAGGTTTTATCGGACAAGCCACGCCGGATCTGCCTTTGCTGAGAAGCACCCAGGACGCCTTGCTGGATATGGCTGACTTTCTAGGCAACAGTGCCAATCTGCAAGAAGGCGGGTTGGCCTGGCGGCTTTTGCATGATGAGCAGCTTTCCCTTCAAGGCAGGCGCGAACGCTTGGCACAGTCCTGTATGTTGCTCTTTGCAGGCTATGAAACCTCCCGGCATCTGCTCAGCTCCCTGTTTCAAACACTGCTTGCCGCCCCCACAACGCTGCAGGACTTGCTATCGAATCCGCAGAAAATTCCTGCCGCGATCAAAGAGGTGCTGCGTCACGACAGCCCGATTCAGTACACGGCCAGACGTTTGATGCATGACCAGCACTGGCATGGTCAGCATTTGCGCAAAGGACAGTTGCTGCTTTTGCTCTTGGGCGCTGCCAACCGCGATCCGGCGGTGTTTGCCAATCCTGACGATCTGGACTTCAGCCGCAACAATCAGGCCGAGCTATCCATGGGACACGGAATTCATCATTGCCTGGGAGCCGGTTTGTTTCAGCTGGAAGCCAAGCTCGTACTTGAGCAATTCCTGCCTTTGCTCCCTCGCCTGCAATTGACGCAAGGTGAACGTATTCGGCTCCCCGCCTATCGGGGCTGGAACCGCTTGCCAGTTCAATACCGGGCGGCACAGTCATGAGTGCTTTTCTCGCCCATCTGAATCAACAACTGGAGGCTTTGAAGACCAGGAAACTGTGGCGGCAAAGAGCAATCAGCCGCCCCTTGCCAAACGCCCATATCGAACGCAATGGCCAGGTCTTGCTGAATTTCGCCAGCAATGACTATCTGGGCCTTAGTCAGCATCCACAACTCAAACTGCTTAAAGCACAAGACGTCGCCGGAGCGACGGCATCCCCGCTGATTTGTGGGCATCATGCGCTGGCTCAAGCACTGGAGCAGGAGCTGGCAGACTGGAGTGGCTTCGAGGCCAGCCGTCTTTTTGTCAGTGGCTATCAAGCTAGCTTGGGCGTGATTCCCGCACTGGTCGGCACGGGCGACACGATCTTTTGTGACAGGCTGAACCACGCCAGCCTGATTGATGCCAGCCGCCTATCCGGCGCTCGTTTACGTGTGTATCCCCATAGGGATATGGCACGGCTGGATGATTTGCTCGGCAGGCCAGCGCCGGGCTTCAAGCTGGTGATTTCGGACAGCCTGTTCAGCATGGACGGCACGATTGCCCCGGTCGATGAGCTGATCGCCTTATGCGAACGCCACGATGCCTTGCTGTATCTGGACGATGCACATGGTTTGGGAGTTTTGGGTGAAAACGGACGCGGTGCACCTGAGCATTTCCAGCTCACGGCCACGCAGCGGCGGCGTCTGATTTACCTGGGGACTTTTGGCAAGGCGGCCGGTCAAGGCGGTGCATTTGTTGCCTGCTCCCACAAGCTGGCCGACTGGTTCACGCAATCCGCCCGCAGCTATGTGTACAGCACCGGCTTGGCCCCGGCGCATTGTGCGTCCTTGCTGGCCTGTCTGCAGCTGCTCAAACAAGCCCAGCCCCAGCGGACCCTGTTGAAAGAGCATATTCAGACGCTGCAAACCTTGAGCCAGGATCTGCCCTGGCGTCTAGCTCCCTCCGATACGCCCGTGCAAAGCCTACTGGTTGGCGAGGTAGAGCCTGCTTTGCAACTGGCCGAAACCCTCCTGCAAAAAGGTATTTGGGCACCGGCCATACGCCCGCCTACCGTTCCCCGCCATCAAGCCCGATTACGCATATCCCTGTCTGCCGCCCACCGGCAACAGGACATTGAAAAACTGGTCCAGGCACTACATGAAGCCACCCACTCTTTACGGTGATTTGCCATGAACTCAAACTCCTTTCCCCTTTTGGCCCAACGCAGCCTGCAAGCGGTCTGGCATCCTTGCACTCAGATGCAGCATCACGATCAAGGCGTGCCGCTACTGGCAATCAAACGCGCCCAAGGCGCCTGGCTTCATGACGCCAACGGCAATGCCTATCTGGACGCTATCAGCTCCTGGTGGGTGAATCTGTTTGGACATAGCCACCCGCATCTGGTGCAGGCAATTAGCGATCAGGTTCAGCAACTGGATCACATCATGCTCTGCGGACTGACCCATGAGCCGGTTGTGCAGCTTTCCGAACGATTGGCCGCCTTGAGCAGCCATCGTTTAGGCCATGCTTTTTATGCCAGCGACGGTGCTTCCGCGGTAGAGATTGCCCTGAAGCTGAGTGTGCACTACTGGCGCAATCAAGGCCAGGAACACAAGCACCGCTTTGTAGGCATCGCACAGGGATACCACGGCGAAACAATAGGTGCCTTGGCCGTGACCGATGTGCCCTTATTTCGGGAAAACTACGGCACACAGCTGGGCCAGCAATACACCGCAGCCAGCCCCGATCTGCGTCAAGCCACTAGCCCGGACGAACACAGGCAGGTCACCGAAAGCGCACTCCAATCGCTGGAGCAGATTCTGGATGGTCATCAGGACATTGCCGCCGTCATTCTGGAGCCGCTAGTGCAATGTGCGGCGGGCATGCACATGCATTCCCCCGACTATCTGCGCGGTGTGCGCGAGCTGTGCGACCGCTATCAGGTGCATTTGATTCTGGACGAGATTGCCGTGGGTTGCGGCCGTACCGGCACGTTCTTTGCCTGTGAGCAGGCCGGTATCTGGCCTGATCTGCTGTGTCTGTCCAAGGGAATTACGGGCGGCACGCTGCCCTTGTCCGTAGTGCTATCCAGCCCTACGATTTATCAAGGGTTTTATGACCAGGACTTGCGTCGGGGCTTTTTGCATTCCCATTCCTACACCGGCAATCCTTTGGCCTGCCGAGCCGCGCTGGCCACTCTGGACTTGTTCCAGCAATACCCCGTCTACGAGCTGCAAAAAACGCTCGGACAAGCACTCGATGAAGGTTTACATAGACTGAACCGGCAGTATCCCAAGGTGCAGCATCTGCGCCGCTGCGGGGTAATCTGGGCCTTTGATCTGGATACGGGCCCAGCTCGCTACGATCACCAGGGCTTTGCCCGGCGCTTTTACCGCTCTGCTTTGCAACAGGGACTGATGCTGCGCCCTATCGGCAATACGGTGTACCTGATGCCGGGCTATCTCTGGGGCACAAAAGAGGTGGAGCATTTGCTGAATGGTCTGGGTCGTCTGCTGAAGGAATACGCATGAGGGCCTGCTTTGTGACGGGCACCGATACGGAAATTGGCAAAACGCTGGTCAGCTCGGCTTTACTTCATTTACTAGGCCAAAGCGGTGCGCGCACGCTCGGCATCAAGCCCATTGCTTCGGGAGCCGTAGACATAGAAGGACGTTTGCATAACGAAGATGTGGATGCACTGGCGCGGCATTCCAGCCTGAAGCTCGCTCCCGAAACCCTGACTCCATACTTGTTCAAGCCCGCTGCGGCACCCCATATTCTGGCTGAACAAGCAGGAATCGAAATAGACCCGGCTCTGATCAAAACAACGGTTCAAACGGTGGCGGAGCAGGCCGACTATGCAATCGTTGAAGGAGCAGGAGGCTTCATGCTGCCCTTGGGGCAAGGGCGGACAGGCGTAGATTTAGCACAAGCCTTGCAACTACCTGTGGTGCTGGTTATCGGTCTACGTTTGGGTGCCTTGAATCACGCTTTGCTGACGGCTCAAGCCATACGCGCCAGCGGCTTGAACTTGCTGGGCTGGGTCGCCAACCACATAGCGCCGGAGATGAGTTATGCCCAGGAGAACCTGCAAACGCTGCATGACTATCTGCCGAGCCCTTGCCTGGGTGTCATTCCAAGACTGAATGCCACCACACTGGATGATCGTATCCAGCAAGCAGCGCAATATCTGCGCTCACCATGGGGAGACAAGAACTAGGCGCTTTGCACCAGGCTTATAGAAAGTAGCTACCTACACTCCCCAGAAACGCCACGCCTAGCAGTAGACACACTGCGCCACCCAAGGCAAAGCGCAAGGCCGGGTTAGTGGACCAGGCGTCCAAACAGCTATTTAGCAAACGCTGACGCCATGTCCCCGGCCCTGCCGCGCCTGCGGCTTGCCGGGAGTTTGCACGCAAACGACTCAGATGCTCCTCGCTGATTCCATCCATGGCTTCCCACTCCAGTTTCCAGCGCAAGAAAGCGGCCTGATGCTCAGGATCAATGGACAGCCAGGCCCGGAAAGCAGACTGGCTGCGGGCATCGTTCTGATGTTTGGGGTCGTGCTGTTTGAGCAGCCAGCTCAAGGCCTGCTCATCAATGTGCTGCATGTGTTCGTCCTTAGACATACGAACCAGCCGGACGCGGCACTGCCCCGTCCGCCCGATTGACCGGTGCCGGATTATGGCGGCACGCCAGCATGGCCATGCGGATATAGTGCTCAACCACTCGGGGGCTGGTGCCCATACGAGTCGCGATTTCCTTGTAGTTCAGGCCCTCGAAGCGATGCAGCACAAAGGCTTCACGACGACGGCGGGGCAAGGCCTCGATCATGGCCAGCATACGAGCACCCGGTTCTGAAGGAGCATGAGCAGAGGCTTGTGTGCCACGCAGCATACGCAGGCAAAAACTTAAACCGTTACGGCAAAACGATTTCAGCATGGGCCACTCCCTAAAACACATTAAATGATAATGGTTCCTATTATCTTTACTGTTTTAGAGAAAGTCCAGCCCTGCTCAAGAAAGATTAACTCTGCTCACAAAAAAAGATGGCCCCTCTCAAGTCTCTGCCAAAGAAAGGCTTTGCGCCATTTCAGGGAGCACCGCAATACAGGCGCTACAAACAGAGCGCAACGCAGCCTGGAAAAGAGACCGTGTCCTTTCAGGAAATACCCCCAATCACCTCTTCTTCTGTAAAGGGAAAGCCAGTGCTAATCGCGCTGACCTCGCCAGATTCCTGGCTCCTATTGGCTCCTGTTCGATAAGAGAAAAAGAGCCAAGGTAACTCAGAAAAGGGCTAGGGCATAAAAAAAGCCCTGGCATGAAACCAGGGCTTTTTCCAGACGGCCCGCAGGCCGACTCAAAACAATCAGTTGCCGGGGCGCAGATTGGTAGACAGCACATTGATGATGCGCTTGGCTGTCGGCGTGGTCTGCTCCTGACCTTGCTGATCCAGCACCGTTACGCGAGTGCCAGCACCTTGGGCGCTCAGCTTGATGCGGAAAGGTGTGGCTTCGGCGGTGTTGCGGCTGCCGAAGATACGGCCAATGATGTTTTGCTGCTCGATCTTCTCGCCGGTATCCGAATCCAGATAGCGGATGAAGAACTCGCCAGCGGAACGGTCACGATCCTCAACCGAGAAACCGGCGGAGTCGATGGCTACGCCAACACGACGCCATGCACGATCAAAGGACTCGTTCAGCATCAACTCAGCCTGATCGCCCTTGTCCGACGCCTGGACCTGAACGCCGGAAGGATCCTTGGAGGCGTTGGCCACTTGTTCACGTGCTGTTTCAATATCCGAGCCCAGGAAGACCATCATGCGAGCCAGCATGGCCGCATTCAGACCTGGATCTTCTTTGGCGAACACCCATTTAAAGGCGGAACCGTCTGCCGTAGGTGTTTCTTCCATGTGCTGGTGGGACACATAGATTTCGGTCTTGTTGCCGACGCGCTCAAAGCGGGTACGGAAGCGGTCACGTTCGCCGCTATCAAAGACCTGGTCAATGATGGAACCCAAGGCACTGCGTATCCAGCTTTCTGGAATCTTGGCACGGTTTTCAGCCCAGTCGGTCTGAATCAAGCCGGCACGGGGGTCCTGGGACTGAATGGTAAAACCATGCTCACCCCAGAAATCGACGATGCGGGGGAACAGGTCTTCCACGGGGCGGTCTACGACCAGCCAGCGCAGATCGCCATCGCGCATCACCTTGATGGCATCAGACTGAGGCAGGATCGTATCGGCACCGCCCTTGGCCTGCTGCGCGGTTTGACCTTGCGAGTAGACCGAGTAAGACGTGGCACCTTCTGGCGCACGGTAATGTGCGTCGCGGTTGGCCTGGGTCAGATCCGGCGGAATGCTCAAGGGATCGCCTGCTACCGTACTCTTGTAATTAACCGACTCGCCCTGGCCCATAATCTGGTCCATCGTCGAGCAGCCCGACAGCACCAACAGGCTCAAAGACAGCCCGATCAGGCTTTTATTAACTGGCTTTGCAATCATGGAAGAAGATCCGCAAGTTTCAAAGATTGACGCAGCAACTCGTGATGCTGTGCATTTAACGGCGTCAATGGTAAACGATATCCCAGCTGAGTAAGGCCCATTTCTGCAACTGCCCATTTCACGGGGATGGGGTTAGCCTCAACAAACAGGTTCTTGTTCAGACCTGCCAGATAGGCATTCAAACGGCGTACCGTCGGTACGTCCATATCCAAAGCGGCCTGGCACAACTGGCTCATCAGGCGTGGGGCCACGTTGGCCGTCACGGAGATATTGCCTTTGGCGCCAAGCAAGATATACGAAGCAGCGGTAGGATCATCGCCGCTGACCACTATGAAATCTTCGGGGGCATCACGCAGCAGCAAGCCGCCACGAGCCAGATCGCCCGTTGCGTCCTTGATACCGATGATGTTGGGGATTTGAGCCAGACGCAGCACGGTGTCGTTCTGCAGATCGGCCACGGTACGACCCGGCACGTTGTACAGGAACTGCGGCAGATCCACCGCTTCTGCAATGGCGCGGAAGTGCTGGTACATGCCTTCCTGAGTAGGACGGTTGTAGTAAGGCACCACCGACAAACCGGCGTCTGCACCCACTTCCTGGGCGTGACGCGACAGTTCGATGGCCTCGCGAGTGGAGTTGCCCCCCACACCGGCAATCACGGGCACACGGCCAGCAGCGTGTTCAACGGCTACCTTGATCAGTTCAGCGTGCTCATCAACCGACACCGTGGGCGATTCGCCCGAGGTTCCAACGACCACCAGCACACGCGTTCCTTCCTGAATGTGCCAGTCGATCAGCTTTCGGTAAGCGGCAAAATCCAGACCCCCATTGGGATCCATGGGTGTAACAAGGGCAACCATGCTGCCCTGAAAATTGGAAATAGCAGAGTCCGAACTTGCCATGATGAGATGAATCTCCGGGTTTAAGGCCCTATAGCCGAAAAAAAATATGACTCACAAGTTTAACGGATAAGCCGTTAAATCATAAGAACCATTTCAATATGCCTTCGCCCAGCGCAATCAAGGGACTCATCAGGGTCCACAGTACGCCGGTAAACATCAGCAGGATCAGAATGACCATGCCATAAGGCTCGATACGAGAATAATGATAGGCCAAACGATTAGGCAATAGACTAAATACAATGCGACCGCCATCCAAAGGCGGCAAAGGCAGCAGATTCAGCGCCATCAGAACCAGGTTGACCTGCACACCAGCCACCGCCATGCCCATCCAGAAGCGGCTGTCACCCTGCCCGATCTTGACCATCAAATGAGCATACAGAACCCACAAAATAGCCATCAGCATATTGGAGGCCGGTCCGGCCAGAGCAACCCAGAGCATGTCGCGCTTGGGATTGCGCAGGCGGCCCCAATCCACAGGAACGGGTTTGGCCCAGCCAAACAGAATGCCGCCCATGCCCATCATGGCGCTGGACAGCAACAGCACCGCCGGCACCACAATCGTGCCGATAGGGTCGATATGACGCAGTGGGTTCAGGCTGATACGACCGGCCAGCATGGCCGTCGGGTCGCCAAACATGCGGGCGACATAGCCGTGGGCAGCTTCATGCAGCGTAATACCGAAAATGACTGGTAAAGCATAGACCGTCAAGGTCTGTATAAAAGAGTCCATGGTGATCCTTGGTCCAGGCCGGGGACTTATCCCCTACTTTTTCAAGACGATAAGTCGCCTGTCATCAGCCTGTCTGATTGGGACAGCGAGTGCTGCCCCAAGGTTCAGAATTGAAACACGGATAGGCACCTGGACGCGAGTTTTGTGCAAGCCCGCAGATCAGGACAGGCCCAAAGTGGCAGGATCACCCGAGCCACGACGCAACACCTCCGGCGTAGGACCGGTCAGATCGATCACGGTAGTGGCCTGCAAGGGGCAGGGTCCACCATCGACAACCGCCGCCAACTGATGGGCATAACGGTCCAGAATTTCCTGGGCGTCGTTCAAGGGTTCGTCTTCGCCCTCAGGAATCAGCGTGGTGGAAATCAAGGGGCTGCCGACTTCTTCCATCAGGGCCAGGGCCACTTTCTGGTCGGGCACCCGAATACCAATGGTTTTGCGCGAAGGGTGCGACACGCGGCGCGGCACTTCCTTGGTAGCTTCCAAAATGAACGTCCACGGGCCAGGGGTGGCCATCTTCAACAAGCGATACTGCGGGTTATCCACTTTGGCAAAGTGGCTGATCTCGGCCAGATCACGACACAGCAAGGTCAGATGATGACGATCATCCAAGCCACGCAAACGACGCAGGTTGTCAGCGGCGGACTTGTCATCCAGGCGGGCGACAACGGCATAACTGGAATCGGTAGGAATGGCGAGCAGCCCTCCTTTAGCCAATAGTTCGGCTGCTTGAGCCAATGCGCGGGGTTGAGGATTTTCGGGATGAACGACGAATAATTGAGACATTTCGCGCTTCCTTGCTATTACGAGGGGAAATCATTAAACCTGAGTCACGCTCTAACCGGCAAGACCGGAGCAAGACTCAGGGTCGAAGTATTCTTGCACGAGTGTTGCATTCTTTAAAAAAAGCATGCTAGAATACATTTTTTACTTCACAGCCCACCTTGATGTAGGCCAGAAGCAAAAAAGCAGTAAACAGTGGTGACCGTAGCTCAGTTGGTAGAGTCCCGGATTGTGATTCCGGTTGTCGTGGGTTCGAGCCCCATCGGTCACCCCAGAAATTTACCGCTTCCAAGGTTTTGCAGATCTCCTTAAATGGTGACAAGACCAGGAACTGGAAAAAACATACTTGAAAGCCCGCCACGCAGCGGGCTTTTTTGCGTTTGTTCATCGTAACAAGTTTGCCGCCTTCGCACACCCCACGCAAGTTCAGGCTGGACAATAAACTGTGTTTGATTGTGAACCCCAGGCCAGTCCTGGCTTTCGCCTGCGACCCAGCCCTTCGAGTTGGCAGGCCCGCACAGCAAAAGCCCCTCCCCATCAAACACCCGACATTTCAGCCCGCCTCCTCTGTAATAGAAACTGGCACAAAACCACGCTTTCTTATACTCTAATCTGTCCCATTTTCTGGAAGTTTGCTGATGACACTCGGTTTCCCCTGCTGGGATCAGGCACCCGCCAATTGGGACTGGCTTGCACAGGATGAAGACGGCCAATGGTTCTGGTATGGCGTCCAGCCCTCGCCTGGCATAGGTGGTGGCGTATGGCGCTCTCCCTCCCGCCTGCAGCAGTTTGCCGCCCGCGGCGCACCGAACCCGTCCTGGATGCACAGCCTCTACCAACGCCCGGACCTGCCTGACAAGAAACGTAGCACCTGAACCCATGCAAGAGCATCTGATACACCTGCGCTCCCTGCTGCACGATTACTGGCCGCATCTAGCTTTGGCGCTCAGCGTGATACTGGGCGCTTCCGCGGCCATTCATGCCGCCATGACCAAAAATGATGTCCGCGCCGCCATCAGTTGGGTAGGCGTCATCATCATGTCGCCACTGCTCGGGCCATTCCTGTATTTGATTGCCGGGATCAACCGCGTACGCCGACAAAGCCTTCTGGAACAAAGTGCAGACGTGTTCTATGAACAGGTCACGTATCTGCACCCTCCCGTCTCGGACATTGGTGCCCTGGTCGGCGCACCGTTTCGCTCCTTACAAATTCTGGGTGACCGCGTCAGCCGCAGCCAACTGCGTAACGGCAATAATGTGCGCGTTCTGGTCGGCGGCGATCAGGCTTATCCCGCCATGCTGGAGGCCATTGATCAGGCCCACAGCACCATTGCCTTGCAAAGCTACATCTTCGATAGCGACCGCCTGGGACGCGAATTTGTCAGCGCCCTGTCGCGCGCCCATCAACGTGGCGTGCAGATTCGCGTACTGGTCGATGCCATCGGGGCGAAATACTCGCGCACGCCGATTGTGCGATTGCTGCGGCGGGAAGGCATACGCTGCGCTTTGTTCATGACCAATCCGCTGGGTTTTTTGCGCATGCCCTACGCCAATCTGCGCAGTCACCGCAAATTGCTGATTGTGGATGGCACGGTGGGTTTTACCGGCGGCATGAATCTGCGTGAATCCTTTATGGCGCAGTACAGCGACGGCAAGCCCTCTCAAGACACCCATTTCCGCCTGGAAGGCCCGGCAGTCATGCAATTGCTGGCTTCTTTCCGCCACGACTGGCAGTTCACGACTCGCGAAGACCTATCGCCCGCCTACTGGCATGCCAGCTCCTCGCCCGCCCCCAGACCTCATGTTCCGGCTCGCTGCATTGCTTCGGGCCCGGATCGTTTCATGGCCAGTACCCACCACATGCTGCAAGGGGCGTTTGCCATTGCTCAGCGCCATATCCGTATTCAGTCTCCTTACTTTCTGCCCGATCAGATCCTGTTGGGTGCCTTGAACACCGCCGCCCGACGCGGCATTCAAGTGGATATCGTCATCCCCGGACAAAACAATCTGCGCCTGGTCAATTACGCCATGACAGCCCAACTGGATCAGGTGCTGCGCGCAGGCTGCCGGGTCTGGCGCGCCAGCGGCCCCTTCAACCACTCCAAGCTCATGACGATTGACGGAGTCTGGTCTTATATTGGTTCGTCCAATCTGGACCCGCGCAGCTTGCGATTGAACTTCGAGCTGGACGTAGAAATCTACAGCCGCGACACGGCCCGCCAAATCCAGAACCTGATTGATCTGGAAATTGAGGACGCCGAAGCCGTCAGCCTGGAGTCCTTAAGTTCAATTGGCTTTGGCAAGCGCTTGCGCAACCGCCTGATCTGGCTGGCCAGCCCCTATCTGTAATGTGTGCGCACCCGAAACTGTTACAAGCTTCAAGAAAGCCCCTGGCTTGCACAATCTTTCAATGCGCTTGCGCACCCACCCTTTATAATCAAGCGCTTAAACGGTCTACACAGACAGGCGTGCCGTTCCCATACAGACTTGAGCGCCATTAAAAAAACAATGTCCGAGCTTCCTTATTCCGACCTGGCCCAATGGGCCGCCCACCATCTGGAAAACCGCCCTCCCCGAGCCAAGTCCCTGGTCATGACCTTGTTTGGCGACGTGATTCGCCCACATGGCGGCAAACTTTGGCTAGGCAGTTTGATTCAGTTGCTGGCCCCCTTCGGGATCAGCGACCGACTGGTGCGCACCAGCGTGTACAGGCTGGCCGAGGAGGGCTGGCTGAGCGCGCAGCGCGAAGGGCGACGTAGCCAGTACACCTTGCGTCCCGAAGCCAGCCAGCGCTTCGAACACGCGTATCAACGCATCTACACCCCAACCTATCTGGCCTGGGACGGGCAATGGACGCTGATCTTCAGCATGCCCAGCTTGATGATGAACTCCAAACAACGGGCAGACCTGCGCAAGGAGCTGCTATGGGAGGGCTTTTGCGCCTTGTCACCCACGGCTTTCCTGCACCCGAACCCGGATCACACGATTCTGGATTACATCCTGCAGGCGACACAGGCGCAGTCGCAGGTGTATGTGGGCAAGCTGGAACCGTCCCAACTGCCGCAAACCCGCCCTCTATCCCAACTGATTCAGGACAGCTGGGATCTGGCCCAGGTGGCCAGCGGCTACGGTCAGTTCATCCAGCGCTTTGCGCCCGCTCTGGCCATGCTGGATGCAGGCCACGACTATAACGACGAGCTGGCCTTTGTGATTCGCACCCTGCTGATTCACGAATTCCGCCGTATTCAGTTGCACGACCCGCAACTGCCTATTGAGCTACTGCCAGCAGGCTGGGCAGGAAAGCAGGCTTATGAGCTGTGCCGGGATGTATACCGTCAGGTCTGCGGCAAGGCCGAGCGCTATATTCTTTCCACCTTGCGAGCCGAGGATGAACAGGCACCGGAGGCCGCCGCCTACTTCTACGAGCGTTTTGACGGCCTGCCTGTCCCGTCCGAGACCCAAGCCTGAAGCTGAATCCCTGAATAGAGAGACTGACTGCTGTGTGCTTGATATCCGCAGCACACGACCAGCAGTACTGACAGCAAGAGCGGCATGGGCAAATAAAAAACCCGGTGTGATCTGAATCACACCGGGTTTTTTGCACCCTTGACAATCAGGCTCAGGCACGGGCAAACAAGCCCGGCCTGTCAGAGCAGATTAGTGCGCAGACGCTGCCTCTGCACCCACACCTGTCTCGGAGCGAACCGACTGAGCCTCGAAACCGGCACGGTCGATCTCGGCACGTGGGCTACGGTCAGTGATCGAGAAGAACCAGATCGCCACGAAAGCCATAGGCATGGAGAACAGCGCTGCCGACGCATAGGGGAATGGCGAAGAACCGGCTGGATTGCCCAAAGTAGCTTCCCACACCGAAGGCGAGAGCAAGGTCAGCAGCAAGGCAACGATCAAGCCCAGGAAACCACCAATCGTGGCACCACGTGTCGTGCAGCCTTTCCACAGAATGGACAGGAACAGGACCGGGAAGTTAGCCGAGGCAGCAATCGCGAAGGCCAGAGACACCATGAAGGCGATGTTCTGCTTCTCGAAAATAATGCCCAGCAACACGGCAACCACACCCAGAATCAAGGTGGTAGTGCGCGATACACGCATGACTTCCTCGTTCGTAGCTTCGCCCTTCTTGATCAGCGTGGAGTACAGGTCGTGCGACACGGCGGATGTACCGGAGAGCGTCAAACCAGCCACCACAGCCAGAATCGTGGCAAACGCCACTGCCGACATAAAGCCCAGGAACACGTCGCCACCAACAGCATCAGCCAAGTGCACAGCGGCCATATTGGAACCGCCAATCAGATCGCCGCCAACTTCCAGGAAGCGGGGATTGGTGGACACCAGCACGATAGCGCCGAAACCAATAATGAAGGTCAGGATGTAGAAGTAACCGATCCAGGTGGTTGCCCAGAACACGGATTTACGTGCTTCTTTTGCATCAGGCACGGTAAAGAAACGCATCAGGATGTGTGGCAGACCAGCAGTACCAAACATCAGAGCCATACCGAAGGAAATCGCGCTGATAGGGTCCTTGATGAAGTTGCCGGGGCCCATGATGGCTTGACCAATTGTGGAGGCCTGGACAGCATCTTTACCGGCTGCAATAGCGGCATCGGTTTTGACCTGCACAGCCGCGGCGAACAGTTTTTCTGGCGAAAAACCATATTGTGCCAACACCATGATGGCCATGAAGGAAGCACCGAACAGCAGCAGGCCAGCCTTGATGATCTGCACCCAGGTGGTGGCTGTCATGCCGCCAAACAGCACGTAGACCATCATCAACACGCCCACCAGCACCACGGCCACCCAGTACTCCAGGCCAAACAGCAGCTTGATCAACTGACCGGCGCCTACCATCTGTGCGATCAGATAGAACAGAACCACAACCAGCGTGCCCGAGGCGGCGAAAGCGCGGATAGGACCTTGACGGAAGCGGTAAGCGGCTACGTCAGCAAAGGTGAATTTGCCCAGGTTACGCAGCTTTTCTGCCAGCAGGAATGTAATGATGGGCCAGCCGACCAGAAAGCCGATGGAGTAGATCAGGCCATCGTAGCCATTGATCATCACCGCCGCCGAAATACCCAAAAAGGAAGCCGCAGACATATAGTCACCGGCAATGGCCAGGCCGTTTTGAAAGCCTGTAATACCGCCACCTGCCGTGTAAAAGTCAGAGACCGACTTGGTGCGGGCAGCCGCCCATTTGGTAATCCACAAGGTCGCCAGCACAAAGACCGCAAACATGCCAATCGCAGTCCAGTTGGTCGGCTGCTTTTGCAGCTCGCCCAGGTCGCCGCCAGCCGCCAGCAAGGCGGGGCTGGCCAGCATCAGGCCCAGAGCCAGGCCGGAACGAAGATAGGAATGCTTCATTTACGCACCTCCTCAAGGACTTCCTTGGCCATCTGGTCAAACTTGGTATTGGCGCGCCAGACATAAATGCCCGTAATGACAACAGCCAACACAATGACTCCAAAACCAATAGGAATACCCAGGGTCATGACGCCATCACCCAAGCGCTCTGCAAACAATTCCTTGTCGAAAGCAATAATGCCGATATAACTGTAGTAAGCCACCAGCATGACGATGGTGAGTATCCAACCCAGCCGCAACCGGGTCTTGACCAGATTCTGATAGCGAGGATTGGCCGTAATCCGACCTACAAGGGGGTCTTGCATAGTTTGTCTCCGCATTGTTCTGAACGCCTTATTTTGCTGGCGTATCTTATTGAACCGGCCCAGCCTGAAAAGGCTGAAAACGGCGCTATGAAGACGCCTGCCGACGTCTATGCGGTGAACATTAGAGCCCGACACTTACACCATACTTACTAAATGCATCGGCTCAGGGTAATGCCTAGGAGCAGAAAAGCACGCAAGAAAAAGGGGAGTAAGGTTGGCGCGGGTGGAGGGGTTCGAACCCCCGGCCCCAGGCTTAGAAGGCCTGTGCTCTATCCAACTGAGCTACACCCGCCAGGTGATGGTGGCATCGTCAAAACCATCAGGCGATGCAAGGTCCGAGATAACGGTCCGTAAGGAATAAGGACCGAATTCAAGGCCCATTTTTTGTAAAAAACAGACCTGAAAAGGACAATCGAATATTCTAGCCTGAAAATCTGTTTTAGATAAGCAGCACTCTGGTCAGAGTGTCAATACTGTAAGAAAAATAATTATAGGTAGTATTTTTAGTCGCAAATGGTACAGTCGTGTACGGATTAACCCGTTTTCCTGGACTTTTCTCCATGCCGACCAAAAAGAAACTAAGTAAGCACTCTTTAATACTATCGGCCCCCTTTCTTATCTTGAGCGCAGTCCTGAATACCGCACAGGCAGGTATCAGCTATCAGTTGCGCCAAGTACAGGCCAGTTCTGGTGAAACCGTCGATATTGACGCTATCGTCTACAACGACACAGGCAGCTTGATGAGCTGGACCGCCCCGCAAAACCTGGTTTTGCAGTGGCGCGACAATAACGGCAACGTCATCCGCAGCCTGGCCGAGCTGGTCAGCCCGCGGCCCCGAGCATCCATCCCCATCAACAACTTCACCGCCTACAGTTGGCGAGCTGTGGTCCCCAATGGTTTGACCGGCTTGCAAGCCGTCAATATTGAAGGCGAGCGTGTGATGTTGGCGCTGGACACCAATCCGGAAGGCCAAAGCCCGATTACCTCGCAACCGGCAAACGCCGCCGTGGTGAACGCAGGTGCTGGCCATGACCCACGTGTCATTGACCCTGCTCTGCCCTATGCCCAGGCCGTCGCGGCCGGCGCACAGCGCGAAGGGCCAGCCATCAATAACGGGCAAGGCCTGAAACCGGCGAATTCCAGCTTCGAGAACTTCAGCAATGCGATTTCAGCTCACGACCCGACCTACTTTATTGTCGGCAATAAAGGCGGCACCAATGCCCGCTTCCAGCTGAGCTTCAAGTACCGTCTGCATTCGCCGGATGATCCTAGCAATCCGAAGTTCTACGATCACTTCTACATTGGCTATACGCAAACAGCCCTGTGGGATCTGCATGCCGACTCCAAGCCTTTTGTAGACACCACCTACCGCCCCAGCTTCTTCTGGCGTAAGGACTCCATCTGGGAATCCGAGCAGAAACGTCTGTTCATGGGTCTGGCCACCGGCTACGAACACGCTTCTAACGGCAAGGCCGGTGATGACTCGCGCTCCATGAACGAAGTCTTCATTCAGCCCGAGTTCAATTACCGCTTTGATCACGGTGCCACACTGACGTTTGCCCCACGCATCAAGCACTATGTGTTCATGGGCGAGAACGCAGACTGGGCACACTACCGTGGCCGTTACGACTGGAAAGTCCGCTACGCCCAGGATAACGGACTGGTACTGTCTGGCATGTACAACAAGGGCGCGGGCAGCCGCAATACGCATGAGTTCACGATTGCCTGGCCGCTGAACCGCACACCTTTGAACATGAACGGCTATCTCTACGGCCAGTACTTCTCGGGCTATGCGGAAACCATGCTGGGTTACCGCGATCGCTCCTCGCAGTTCCGTATCGGTCTGGCGCTGGTGCCGTAAGCCCGGCTACAACAGTCCCCCACCGCGTCGGCTTCCCATGCCGGCGCGGGCCATATCATGATCACAGGCCTGAATCAGAAAACGCTGAAACAAGGCCACCAATCCTTCCGGCTCACGTCCTTTGGGCCACAACAAACCCACCTCTACCGACTCCACGTGATCACTGATTCCGATCGCGTGAATACGCTTGCCCTCCAGGGACCAGGGTCGGTAAACCATATCGGACAAAATCGTCACACCAAAGCCGTAAGCCACCAAACCGCGCACTGCCTCCAGAGAGCGAGTCCGCATAGCCACACGCTCCGGAAAGCCGGGGCTGCCCCAATGACGCATGGCCGCCGTATCGGCATCGTCTACCGTCAGAAAGATGTAGGGATAGTTGTTGATCTGCTCCAGGGAGACACTGGACTCATTGGCCAGGGCATGCTGATCCGACACCCATAAGCGCCGGCGGGAACTGCTCAGGCGATGGTGCCCAAACATGGCCAAATCGGTGATATTCGACAAAATAGCAACACCCAGATCGATACGCTCGCCTTCCAGGGCTGCCTCCATCTCGGGGCGCTCCATATCAACCAGTTCGATATCGATATTGGGATAGCTATGCTTGAAACGACTGATCAGATCAGGCAAGAAATAGCCTAGAACCGTATAGCCCGCGGCTACCCGAATCTGCCCTTCGATATTCTGTCGCCGCAAATCTGCATGGTTCAGTGCATCGCTGACTGCATCAATCACGTGATGAGCGTGGTGAAAGAACGCCTGTCCCTGTGGCGTTAACTCCACGCCGTGGGGCAAACGCTCAAACAAGGCCACATTCAGCTGACGCTCCAGACTTTGCACCGCATTACTGATGGCCGACTGGGAGACGTTCTCCGCCTGGGCCGCCGCCGAGAACTGCCCGCTGACCGCCGCAGCAATGAAATACCGAAACTGCCTCAGTGTCACTTCGTGCTTCATAGCCATCCGTTTTTCAGATATCAGGTACACGTAAATTTGATTTTACGATAACAAAAAGCTGCCCTAGACTAAAGAACAAACGACAACAACTTGCACGAAAACCATCCTTCTTGCAGGAGACAAACTCATGAATGCCCCACTCAACAAACCTTACAAGGCCATGTTGGAATCCGTGTCCCTGGATGACAAATACACTGTCACCAAGGGCCGCGCCTATATGAGCGGCACCCAAGCCCTGGTGCGCTTGCCCATGTTGCAGAAAGAACGGGACCGGCGTGCGGGTCTGAATACGGCCGGCTTTATCTCTGGCTACCGGGGCTCCCCATTAGGGAGCGTAGACCAGGCTCTGTGGCAAGCCAGCAAACATCTAAAAGAACACGACATCGTGTTCAAGCCCGGTCTGAACGAAGATCTGGCCGCTACCGCCGTCTGGGGTAGCCAGCAAACCAATCTGTACCCCAGTGCCCGTTTCGATGGCACCTTTGCCATGTGGTACGGCAAGGGCCCTGGCGTGGACCGTTCCATGGACGTGTTCAAGCACGCCAACTCGGCCGGCAGCGCCCGCCACGGCGGTGTTCTGGTGCTGGCAGGCGATGACCACGGTGCCAAATCCTCCACCGTTGCCCACCAGTCCGATCACGTTTTCGCCGCCGCCGGTATCCCCGTGCTCTACCCGGCCAACGTGCAGGAATACCTGGACTTTGGCCAGCACGGCTGGGCCATGAGCCGTTTCTCCGGCCTGTGGGTAGCCTTGAAATGCGTCACCGAAGTGGTGGAGTCAAATGCCTCGGTCGATCTGGACCCGGACAGCCTGAACATTGTCCTGCCCGAGATCGAGGACATGCCCGCCGATGGCCTGAACATCCGCTGGCCAGACCCGCCACTGGCGCAAGAAGCCCGCATGATGAACCACAAGTGGTACGCCGCTTTGGCTTATGTGCGCGCCAACAAATTGAACCGCGTCGAGATTGATTCGCCCGAAGCCCGCTTTGGCATCATGACGGCCGGTAAAGCCTATCTGGATACCCGCCAGGCACTGGCCGATCTGGGTCTGTCCGACGAGCTATGCGCCGAGCTAGGCATCCGACTATTTAAAGTGGGCTGTATTTGGCCCCTGGACGGGCAGGACGCACGCCAATTCGCAACCGGCCTGTCCGAAATTCTGGTGGTGGAAGAAAAACGCCAGATTCTGGAATACGCACTTAAAGAAGAGCTGTACAACTGGCGCGATGACGTACGTCCCAAGGTCTACGGCAAGTTTGACGAGACCGAACACGGTGGCGGCGAATGGTCCAGCTTGCGCTCGCCCTGGCTACTCCCTCCTCAAGGTGAACTGTCTCCTGCGATTATTGCGCGCGCCATTGCCCGCCGCTTGTGCACCATGGACATTTCCGAGGAGCTGCAAGCCCGCATCCAGGCCCGTCTGGCCATTCTGGATGCCAAGGACCGCGAAGCCCGTATGCCGCGCGTCAGCGTAGAGCGCAAGCCCTGGTTCTGTTCGGGCTGTCCGCACAATACCTCCACTCGCGTGCCCGAAGGCTCGCGCGCCATGGCCGGAATTGGCTGCCACTACATGACGGTCTGGATGGATCGCAGCACCTCCACCTTCAGTCATATGGGCGGCGAAGGCGTCGCCTGGATTGGCCAGCAACCCTTTACCGATGAAAAACACGTCTTCGCCAACCTGGGCGATGGCACGTATTTCCATTCGGGGATTTTGGCAATCCGGGCCTCGATCGCGGCCAACTCCAATATCACCTACAAGATTCTGTATAACGATGCCGTCGCCATGACAGGCGGCCAACCCGTAGACGGGATCTTGAAAGTCACCGACGTCATTGCCCAGGTCCATGCCGAGGGCGCTCGCAAGATTGTGGTGGTCACCGACGAGCCCGAGAAATTCAAGGGCGTTACCCTGGCTGGCAACCCGCCTGTGTATCACCGTGATGAGCTGGACCGTGTACAGCGCGAGCTGCGCGAAGTGCCCGGCACCACCATCCTGGTCTACGACCAGACCTGCGCCACGGAAAAACGCCGTCGCCGCAAGAAAGGGACTTATCCCGACCCCGCCCTGCGCGCCTTTATCAATGACACGGTCTGTGAAGGCTGCGGGGACTGCTCGGTCAAATCCAACTGCTTGTCCGTTGAGCCTCTGGACACCCCCATGGGTTCCAAGCGCCGCATCAACCAGTCCTCCTGTAATAAGGACTTCTCCTGCGTTAACGGTTTCTGCCCCAGCTTTGTCACCCTGAAAGGGGCGCAAGTCCGCAAGCCGGAAGCTCAGGGCCGTTCGCTGGAATCCTTCAATCTGGCCGATCTGCCTTTGCCCAAACTGCCGGATCTGGACAAGACCTACGGCATTCTGATCGCTGGTATTGGCGGCACGGGTGTCGTGACGGTAGGTGGCCTGCTGGGTATGGCCGCTCATATCGAGCAAAAAGGCGTCAGCGTTCTGGATATGGCCGGTTTGGCCCAGAAAGGTGGTGCGGTGCTGAGCCACGTGCAAATCGCACGCCAGCCCGATCTGCTCCATGCCACCCGCGTTCCAACGGGCGAGGCCTCCTTGCTGATTGGCAGTGATGCTCTGGTTAGCGCCTCCACGGATGTACTGAGCCGTGTCAGCCGCGATCGCACCCACACCATTATCAACACCGCAGCCAGCCCGACTTCGGACCTGATCGGCAATGCGCACTGGAAGTTCCCGCTGCAAACCGCCTGCACGGATATTGAAAATGCCGTGGGCAAGGAAATCCGCTATCTGGACGCCAATGCCCTGGCCGTACACGTTATGGGCGATGCGCTCTATGCCAACCCCATCTTGCTGGGCTATGCCTTCCAGCGCGGCTGGATTCCGCTGCATATGGACAGCTTGCTGCGCGCGATCGAACTGAACGGCGTCGCTGTCAAAGCCAACCGTGAAGCCTTCCAGTGGGGCCGTCTGGCGGCTGAAAAGGGTATCGAAGCCTTGATGGAAGGTGCGACACCCAAAGCCCGCGAAGTCACTTTCCCTGAAAGCGTGCAGTCCCTGATCAAGCGCATGGAAGAGCACCTGACTGCGTATCAGAACCCGGCCTGGGCCAAGCGCTATCGCGACGCTATCAACAAGGTCATGGAACGCGAGTCGCGCCTGAATCAGGACAAGGCTCTACCCCTGACTCGCATCGCCGCCACGCAACTGGCCAAGCTGATGAGCTACAAGGACGAGTACGAAGTGGCCCGCCTGTACACCGACCCGGTCTTCCTGGACAAGCTGCGTGCCCAGTTTGCAGGTGAACCCGGCAAGGACTACCAGATTGAATACCATCTGGCCCCGCCCTTGCTCGGTCGCAAGAACAGCCAGGGCCAGCCAGTCAAGAGCAAGTTCGGTCCTTCGACCCGCAGCTTGTTCAAGATCCTGGCCCGTCTGCGCGGTTTGCGTGGTGGTGCTCTGGATATCTTTGGCTACACCCAGGAACGCCGTCAGGAACGCCAGAATATTGAAGACTATCTGGCCGACCTGAATGAAGTCAGCGCCCACCTGGATGCGGACAATATGGAAGTGGCCCAGCGCTGGTTGAACTACCCGGATCTGATCCGTGGCTACGGCCATGTCAAAGATGCGGGCCACGTCAAAGCCTACGCCCTGCGTGAACAACAACGCAGCCAGTTCCGTTCCCGTACCGAACCCAGCCAACGCGTTGCCTAAACCTATCGCCAGCCCTGGGAACGCAGGGCTGGCTCCCCTTAACTCCTCCTTAGCGGCAGGCTGTCTTTCAAAGCGGCCTGCTTTTTTTTCGTCTTTAAACCCTGAACCGGCATGCGGCCACACTTCCCCGAGAAGCCCAAGCGTTTAGCAAGATAGTTTGCTCATTAAACTGACATACAATCGTGCAATTCGATGCCAGTGCCACCGTCCGTGGCAATTAGGTCGACCAGGACCACATTCTTATGCGCCATCTTGTTTACGTTTTTGTTCCTTCAGCCCTGATTTTGCTGACCGCTTTCAGGCTGGCTTTTGCCTTGTGGCAATGGCCGCGTGTGCGTCAGGCCGGGGGTCTGCTGCCCATCCTGATTGGCGGCTTGCGTATTGACGCCCTGATGATCGCCGCGCTCAGCGCCCCCGTGGTCTTGCTGGCCCCCTGGCTAGGACACTATCCCGTCATGACGACGGTCGCCGCCATCTGGTTTACCTTCGCCTGGTTCCTGCTGACCTTGCTGGAAGTTTCCACGCCCCAATTCATTATTGAATACGACACCCGCCCCAACCGGCTGTATGTGGACTATCTGAAGCACCCTCAAGAAGTAGTAGGCATGCTCTGGAAAGGCTACAAGCTGATGATAGGCATCGCCCTGATTGGCCTGGGGCTGATTGTGTATTCGGGCTGGTCTATTTTTGGCCATGTGTCTGCCGACCCTGTCATGAGCTGGTGGCTGCGTCCCATCTGGATGCTGATTGGCGCGGCCCTGTGCGCTCTGGCGATTCGTGGCACTTTGGCCCACCGCCCCATCAACCCCTCTTCGGTCGCCTGGAGCAGCGACAGCATGCTCAACACGCTGCCCTTGAACTCGCTGTACAACGTGGCCTATGCCATCTACAGCATGAAAAACGAGCGCTCGGCCGAGGATATTTACGGTGGCCTGGACGTTGCAGAAATGAACCAGATCGTGCGCGATGCGGCTGCCTTGCCGGCTGGCCCTGACACACTACCCACCCTGCACCGTCAGACGCCAGTACAAAAACGTGAGCGCAAACCCAATCTGGTCCTGATCGTGGAGGAGAGCCTGGGGGCGCAATATGTCAGCAATCTGGGCGGCGCCAATCTAACCCCCGAACTGGACAAACTGGCCCAAACGGGCTGGAACTTCCGCCGCGCCTACGCTACCGGCACGCGTTCGGTAAGGGGTCTGGAAGCGGTTTCTGCCGGTTTCCCCCCAACCGTGGCAGACGCTGTACTGCGCCTGCCCGGCTCGCAAACCCGCTTTTTTACCCTGGCCCAATTGCTCAAGGAACAAGGCTACCGCTCACGCTTTATCTATGGCGGCGAAGCCCACTTTGACAATATGAAGAGCTTTTTCCTGGGCAATGGCTTTGATGAGCTGCATGAGCAATCCAGCTTTGAGTCCCCCGAGTTCGTCGGCACCTGGGGCGCTAGCGACGAGGACATGTTCAACAAGCTGCACCAGTTGCTAAGCCAGGACAAGGAACAACCCACCCTGACGCTGGCCTTCTCCGTCAGCAATCACTCGCCTTGGGAATACCCGGCGGGCCGTATTCAGGTGGAAGGCGATCCCGCTACGGTAGAGAACACGGTACGTTACGCCGATTGGGCCATTGGGGACTTCTTCAAGAAAGCGCGTGAATCCGACTATTGGGACAACACAGTATTCTTGATCGTGGCCGACCATGACTCGCGCGTGGGCGGTGCCAATCTGGTGCCTGTGCGTCACTTCCATATTCCTGCCCTGATTCTGGGCGCAGGCGTTCCCAGCCGTCAGGACGAGCGCATCATCAGCCAGATTGACCTGGCCCCCACCCTGCTATCCCTGATGGGCATTGAAAGCGAGCACCCCATGATCGGGCGCGACCTGACCCAGCAGGACAGCGACCGGGCCATGATGCAGTACTTCGAGAACTATGGCTATTTGAAAGGCGACATCCTGACCGTGCTGATGCCACACCTGCCGCCTTGTCAGTATCGCTATACCGCGCCGGACAAGTACGAGCCGCTGGAACAGATAGACGAAGTGCTGGCCAAGGAAGCCCTTGCCCACGTGCTCTGGCCTAGCTGGGCGTATCACGAACAGGCTTACACCCTGCCCCACCTGCAAAAACGCTAAAACCGAGGGTTCAGGGCTTGACGAAGTCCTGAATTCGTTCTACTATGCTTGTCTTTAGTCGGGGCGTAGCGCAGCCTGGTAGCGCATCTGGTTTGGGACCAGAGGGTCGCGAGTTCGAATCCCGCCGCCCCGACCATTAAAGAATTAAAGGCTTAGTTCATTGCACAGTGAACTAAGCCTTTTTCTTTGCCTGCTCCCAGAGCATCGCCTTATTTGCGTTATGCTCTGACGACCTACCCTGATCAGGAATCGGAAATGAGCAATTCAAAAATACTCGGTCTGAGCAGCCTGGCCTTGTTGCTGTGCCTCCTGACTGTTCCTACCCTGTTTCTGCTCCTGCCGGTCTTTCTGTTCCCCCTGATCGCCTGCCTGATCGGCCTCTACGTTTACAAGCGTGGCCTGCGCGGACAAACACGCAGTCTGGCTATTCGGCTTTTTGCCCTACTGCCCTTCCCCGTAGCTGTGTTCACCTTTATTTTCTGCATGCAATGGATTTCGCAGGGCTATCGGGCCTGAGCCTTCGACCCTGCCTGTTCCCGACCCGTTCAAACTACACGGATGTGTCCTTCAAAAAGCTGAGTTTGCCATTAGGCTCGATATAAGCCGCCGCTACCTCTTCCAGCGACTGGATTCCGGCCAAACGCATTTCACTCAGGATTTCATCGCGAGTCACAAACTCCCGACGCATATTGCGCCACTGCAATTGCCCGTCCCTGACCACACACACTTTGCGCGGAGTGGCCAGTGCATTGAGCGCCGGGAATCGGTACATCAGCCAATCGACGATGTACCCCCAGGCCACAATAGTTGCAGCCACCAGCAGACCATCCGTCAAGGAATTGCTGCCGCCTGACATCGCGTTACCACTGGCATCGGCAATCAGCAAAAGAATCAACAGGTCCGCGACGCCCAGCGATCCCAGTTCACGTCGTCCTGCCAGCCGTAGCAGGACGAACAGAACGAAGTAGACCACTGTGCCTCGCAGCACGGACTCCAACACGGGTATTTCCAGTGCGAAGACCGTGCTCCAATCAGGTGTCAGCATGACGACAAGCAGCCTTTGATCAGTTCAGATCAAAGTACTGGTGGTCCTTGGGACGCTGGCCTGCCACGTCCTTGGCCGTAATCTTGTCACTGAACTCGTTGCCCAAGTGAGAACGCACATAATTGACGACTTCGGCTATTTGCTCGTCATTGAGTACGCCACCAAAACCAGGCATGCCCTTATTGCCCTGGTTCACCATGAACACCACATACGCAGGCGCCCCCAGTTTCGGATTCTTGGACAGGGACGGATACATGCCCGCCCCTTGAGCGCCCTTGCCATCGATCATGTGGCAAGACGCACAGACCTGCTCATAAATTTCCTGGCCGGTTTTCTGGGTAAAGACCACCGTATCACCCCCTACCACCGCCGTATCCGCATGGCTGATGGTCAACAGTCCCGAGGCCAGAAAAACCGCTAGAGATCGCATCATCATGACTAGGCTCCTTTGGAATCGGCTTGTTGATTACCCACAATATGGCTATGCAGGCGGGAAATCGCGTTCAGGGACGACAGGATCGCGCCTTCCTGCCAGGCGTTGACGTAAGAAGCGTGCTCACCCGCCAAAACCAGTCGACCATCAATCTGGCACAGGTTCTCGTAATGCGCGGCCCGTGTCTGGTCCGTCCACATGCCATAGCAGCCCAATGTCCAGGGAACGCGGTGCCAGGCGACCGCCACCCCACTCTCGAACTCATCCTTATATTGAGGGTGGATTTGCGCACCATATTCCAGGGCCTTCTTGACCCGATCCTCGGGACTGAGCGACGACCATTCCACAGCGCTGGGACCGAACATATAGCCCCCCAGCAAGACGCCTTTGCCACCGGCCATCATGCCGCCACTGGGGTAAGAAATTTGTGTGATGGGCAGGTCGGTATAACTGATGCCGCCATAGATCGCGTCATCATCTTCCCAGAAGCGCCGTTTGAACTGCAGCCCGATCTTGACCGAAGGAGCGTAAGGCACAGCGTCAATGGCAGCGTGCATTTCCTTGCTGGCATCCAGATCTATCTGGCTCAGAATCGACAAGGGAATGGTACATACGCACCAGTCTGCCGTTTCAGTGTGCTCGCTGCCTTTGCTTTGATCCTTGTAGCTGACCGTCACCTTGCCATCGCTCTGCTTGATCGCAGTGACCTTGGCATTAAAGGTAAACAGACCCTCCAGCTCTTTGCCAAAAGCAGCGCCGATCTGGTCCATCCCGCCAACCGGCTGAAACATGGTCTGCTGAAACTCGTACAAATCATGAATGCCCATATTGTGCCAAACACTGGAGCGCACAATATCGGCCAATTTCAAAGGCTCGGAAAACTCGGGTTGAGCATTCAGACCACCTCCCGGATCACGCTCAAAACCACGCACCTCGGAACTGGCATGGCCTTTCACATAAGCCATGTTCTTGTCCAAGGCCCCCCAACTGCGCAAGGCTTCCAGCAGTTTTTCCTGATCTTCCTTGGACAAAGGTGCATCCAGCGACTGAGTATTAATGGCTTTGGACAAGAGCTCGGAGACCTGCCCCTGAAAATCCGCGTGGATATGGCGAAACCGCTGAGGCTTGCCACCAAAATGCTCTTTGCTATGCAGATAGGCGTTGTAGTTGTACTGGATAAACGGCTCCAGCCTGACTTTCAGCCGCTTGCAATAATCCAGCAAGGCCCGGTGATGGAAAGGAATTCGCCACGGGCCGGGGTTGATGTATTGATCCTTGTCGAACTTGACATCCTGCTTGGCGCCCCCCAGCTCGGTATAGCTGTCCCCGCCGTGCAAGGACCAGTTGCGCCCCCCCACTTTTTCCCGAAACTCCAGGATTCTGACTTTGTACCCTGCATTGCGCAGCTCCAAAGCGGCCACCATGCCAGCCAGACCCGCTCCCAGGATCACCACAGAGGTCCCTGGCTTGGGCTTGCCTTCCAGGCGAATCGGGCCATCGTAACTGCCCTCCGCCGCATGGCCCAGACGCATCATGGCCTGATACATGGCCGCGCCACCTGCGGCATACCCCACCATGGTCAGGAAATGTCGCCGTGTCAGTATTCCACCCTGTGAAACTTGGCTCATCGTCCTTTCTCCTTTTGGAAAAATGATGAGCAGCATTCGCCCCCAACTTCTTTGCCTGCCCCCGGTACATGAATGCTACTCGTGTGGAAAAAAACAAAGAACACAATGCCTTATGATCAGCTTGTCACTTAACTATAAGCACCTAAAATGTTTAAGCCCAACATAAGAAACACATCTTTACAGGGCTGAAAATTAGCTGACTCCTGATAAATGCGTACAAGCCCCTTTTTGATGTGGGCCCATGCTTGCCAAGTTCACCACGACGGGATATAATTTTTTTCTTAGTCGGGGCGTAGCGCAGCCTGGTAGCGCATCTGGTTTGGGACCAGAGGGTCGCGAGTTCGAATCCCGCCGCCCCGACCAAAAAATTCAAAGGCCTTGCAGAGCAATCTGCAAGGCCTTTTAGTTTTGCCGGTTCGGTTCACTGCGTCATTTAACTTTGGCTGGCGCTCACACCCACCGAGTCGGGCAAACCAAAAATAGAATCAAATGCCCAGTTGTAGATAAAGGCGAAGATGGGAAAGAAAGCCAGTAACACCGCCTCCATCAAAAAAGCTTTCCACAAGCTGACATTCAGCCACCACGCAATCAGCGGGATCAGCAAAGACACCAGCACAATCTGAAAACCGGCCACATGCAGCACCCGGTGCCAGAACGTACGCGCCTGAATCTGACGACGGCGCTCCCAGGCTTCAAACAGCATGTTGTAGAACAGGTTCACCGATACCGCGCAGGTGCTGATCATGAAAGACAGCATCCCGCTTTCCATGGCCCCTGCCCCACTCAAGTGCCCTAATACAGTTGCCGCTACCATCATGCCCAATAACTCGAACATACCTATGTAGACAACTCTTCTTTTCCATCCCTGCACAATAAATATCCTTGATCAAAAGCTCAGAAAGCATGATTATCCGCAGTACAGCTTCTAGAAAAAGTCAGATTCCATCAGTTTTACTTATGGTTTAGCCATGCTTACCAGTGATCATCTTGAGCTCTTGCTTGCCGTGGTTGAACACGGCTCCTTCTCCGCCGCCGCGCGGGCGTTACGCCGCACACAATCGGCCGTCAGTATGGCCGTGGCCAATCTGGAGGCCGAGCTGGATCTGTCGCTTTTTGACCGCAGCCGCCGTGAACCTGTGCCCACGGCCGAGCTACTGGCCATGCTGCCCGACGCCAAGCTGATCGCCAGCCGCTTGCAGAGTTTGCGACTGCATTTGCAGGAATTATCGGGGGGACTGGAAAGCCATTTACGGCTGGGTATCGTGTGCGATGTCGATCCCGAACCGGCGTTGATTGCCTTGCAGGCTCTGGAGCAACGCTATCCCGGTCTGGACATAGAACTGCGAACCGCGCCCCAAGACGCACTGGTCGAAGCATTGCAAAAGCGCGAGCTGGATCTGTGCATTGCCTATGGCGGGCGGGAACTGGAAAGCGTGGGGATTGTGCAATCGCTGTGGACCGAAACCATTAGCGCTGTCGCTGCACCCGGCCATCCCTTGCTACAAGACAGCCCCAGGCCCCTGGAAGATTTGAAAGCCTACAGGCAGATTGTGATTACCAGCCCCGACAAGGATATACGCAAGGACCGCTCCATGCTCAGCCTGCGTCAATGGAAAACGGACAGTCTGCCCATGACACTGGAACTGGTGGAACGGGGATTAGGTTGGGCGAATCTGCCCTTGTCTTGCCTGCGACCCTCACTGGAGTCTGGCCGATTGCATCGTATCCAGTTCTCTACCGGCAGCAATGGTCTGGACTTGCCCATTTATCTTCTGCAATCCAAGAGACAGGATGTAGGCAAGGCGCAGGCCCTGTTCAGACAGGCCCTGCAAGACGAATTGAATACGCGCCTTGCGCCTATTCCGGTACGGTGACATTCGCCTGGCCGCTATCAGCCAGGAACTGCGCCACCATCCCTTCCTTTTTCTGCCGGGCAATAAAGGCCTCGACCCAGGCATGGGCCAGCGTACGCTCCGACGGCACCGCCATGGCCTGACGAATCACAGTGAAACTATCGGGCAGCACACGCAAGCCGCTGCGGGAACGGGCATAGCGCTCCAAAGGCTGTCGTACGCCCGCAGCGGCATCCAGCTCTTCTTCCACAAACAGATCAATCGCAGCGGCAGAGGTCGTCGCCCGCACCAGATCGGCATGCTTTAAATGACGGCTCAGAAACAAATCGTAGGCCGCACCTTTACCAACGGCAATGCACACGCCTTGCTGATCCAGCTGATCCACGTTCTGAAAGGCGGACTCGTCACGCACCAGATAGGTGCCTTCGATATGCACATAGGCTTCACTAAAGCGAATCTTTTCCGCACGCTTGGGATCAATCGCCAAAAAAGCCAGATCCCACTCGTCCCTGTAGACCGCCTCTACGACGGCCTGGGCCGCATCGTAGCCATGAAATTGCACGCTCAGACCCAGCTCTTGCGCCACACTGCGCGCCAGGTCCGCCGAGACCCCTTTGGGCGACTGCTCATTGGCACCGCGTTGGGCCAGGACGGGATTGCCATAATTCATGGCAACACGCAAAACCCCGCTGGGGGCCAGTTCTGCTGCGACAGCCTGCTTTTGTGTCATGTAAATGCTCCGTCATACTTTTAAGAACCCGGTCTTCTACAATAACGCACCTTCCTGTCCCACTACATAATGGAGCGCCTGTATGTCTCGTGATGATCTTGGAAAACTCTTGCTGCGTGTCACGGTCGGTGTGTTGATCCTGCTGCACGGCATCGCCAAGATACGTTATGGCATCGGAGGAATCGAAAGAATGCTGATCGCCAACAATATGCCCGGCTTTCTGGCCTGGGGCGTGTACATAGGCGAAGTGATTGCTCCTGTCCTGATGATTCTGGGCTTTTACGCCCGTGCCGGCGGTTTGATTGTAGCCATGAACATGGTCATTGCCTTATTACTGGCCCATAGCAACCAGATCGGCAGTTTCAATGCTCAAGGTATTTGGGCCTTGGAGTTGCAAGGCATGTTCCTGATTGGCGCGCTCACAGTCGGCTTGATTGGCGCCGGACGCTACAGTCTGGGTGGCGATGGCGGCCCCTGGAACTAAGGTCGGTCCGAGTCATGTGCTGGAAAACGCCCGCTTCGCCGGGCGTTTTTAATGGATGATCAAGCTTAACCCCTACCTGCCCCCCTTGTTCGCCCTAGCCACTCAGTCCGCTGGCCTCTGGTAGCTCTACGCTCGACAATACTGCCCTTGCACGGGAGTTAAAGTTGGCGTTGGCGTTGGCGTTGGCGTTGGCGTTGGCGTTGGCGTTGGCGTTGGCACCTAGCTTCCTGCCTTAACTCGCCAAGGTCAAATCCAGCCGCAAACCACCTTTTTCCGACGCACTGGCTTGCACCTTCCCCTGATAGCTGCGCGCCAATTCACGCACAATATCCAGTCCCAAGCCAAAGCCTGGATGCCGCTCATCCGCACGCTGTCCACGGCCAAACACTCGCTCCAGCTGCTCCGGCTCCAGGCCAGGACCATCATCTTCCACCACCAGATGCAGCACATTGTCCTGCTGCCACACCTGACACCACACATTCTGTGTCGCCCATTTGCAGGCGTTATCCAGCAGGTTCCCAGCCATCTCCTGCAAGTCCTGCTCTTCGCCTTTAAAGACCAACTCCTGATCGGGTAAATCCAGATGAATCTGCTTGTCGCTATGCAAACGCCCCATCACCCGACACAGGGACTGCAGACAACTAGACACATCCGTACGCACACCTATGGCGCGTACCGCCATGGCCCGTGCACGAGACAAGTGGTGGTCAACCTGACGCTGAGCCAAGGCCACTTGCTCACTGACCAAAGTCGCCAGATGCGGATCTTCGGCTTGTGCGGCGTTGCCCATAATCGTTAGCGGGGTTTTGACCGCATGGGCCAGATTTCCCGCCTGCGCCCGTGCGCGGTCCACCATGCCCGCATTAGCACTAAGCACGGCATTGAAGTCGTCCACCAAGGGTTGAATTTCACTGGGGAAATTGCCACTGACTTGTGGCTCCCGCCCCTCCTGCACATCCAGTAAACGGCGTCGCAGAAGATGCAAAGGATACAAGGCCAGCACCACTTGCAAGATTGCCGCCAGGATCAAACCCACGGCCAAACCACCTAGCGACAGGAACAGAATCCGCTCAAAACGGGCTAATGGCTCGGCCAGAAGCTCCCGGTTGCCGGCCACCATGATCTGCAAGCTTTGTCCCTTGTCATTCACCTCGTCCAGCTCCTGCCGCAGTACAACCAGACGCTGCTTTTCCGGCCCCGTCAACGACAAGACGCCATTGGGCGTATCCGGAGCATTCACATCCAGCGCCTCGTCCCACAAGGAGGTTGAGCGCAAAACCACCGTCCACTGCTCACTGCCCGCTTCCTGGCGCGCAATTTGCCAGTACATGCCCGAATAAGGCTGTTCAAATAAAGGATCGCTCAGACGCGATTGCAGAGTCACCCCATCCGCATTGTCCAGATTCACGTCCGCCATGATCTGGTCCAGATGAGTTTGCAAACGCTGTTCGAACTGACGGTAAACGTGGTCTTGAAACAGGCGGTTCAGGCCCAAACCGGCCAGAACAATACTGATCAGAATCCAGGCCAAAGTCCCCAGCAGCAAGCGGCCACGCAGGGAGCCCAGAATGGTATGACCCCGCAAGGCAATCATGCTTCTGGGTCCACCAGACGGTAGCCCATACCTCGCACCGTTTCGATATAACCAGCGGGCAATTTCTTGCGCAGACGGCCAATAAAAACCTCGATGGTATTGGAGTCGCGCTCGAAGTCCTGAGAGTAAATATGCTCGGTCAGTTGAGTACGCGACAGCACTTGGCCAGGGTGATGCATCATGAACGCCAGCAAACGGTATTCATGACTGGTCAGCGACAAGACCATGCCCGCACAACTGATGGAGGACGAGCGCGCGTCCAGCTCCAATTTGCCCAGTTGCAAACGCGGGTTCGCCTGACCGGCCGCACGCCGTAGCAAGGCGCGCATACGAGCCAGCAATTCTTCCATGTGAAAGGGCTTGGCCACGTAATCGTCGGCACCGGCATCCATACCTTCGACCTTGTCGTGCCAATCATTGCGGGCCGTCAGAATCAGCACCGGCATATTGATGTCCGAAGCACGCCAACGACGCAAGACCGATACCCCGTCCATGCCCGGCAAACCCAGATCCAGCACTACAGCATCAAAGGCTTCTACCTCACCCTGGTAATGGCCTTGCTCACCATCCTGAGCCACCTGAACGGCATAGCCGGCCCGTTCCAGCGCCTGCTGCAATTGCGCTGCCAGGGTAGGCTCGTCTTCAACAACCAGTATCCGCATCTTAATGTCCTCGGGAATGCGAGCGTTTCACGCCGCGCACAAGCAGCACTTTGGCGGTCAAGGCGTCCACTTTCAGACGCAACAGGCGGTTGTCGTCAACCAGCATGCGCAAGTCATACACCCAGAGCTCAAAGCGCTCGTCATATTCAAACTGCACACGCAGCACTCGTCCGGGATAGGTCTCGCGCACCCGCTTCAGGACTTCCCGCAGCGGCAAGGCTTCTCCACGGCGCACGGCTTCGCGGGCCTGATCGTGGCCCCGATAGGCCGGGCCCGGAGGCCAATACGGGCTGGGGCCGAAACGCTCGTTAGGAGGGGGAGGCGGGGGTGGAGGCGGCGGAGGGGGCAAACGACGAAAACAGTCATCGTCCCCGAGGTAATCATATCCTGACCAATCCGAACGCTGCTCCCTGTCCCACGACGAATCACCCTTCTGCTTTTTGCTGCCGCAGTCGGGGTAATCGTGAGAATGGGCCAGTGCCAATGGCATCACCGCCGTCAAAACGGCGGCCAAACTCATCAGCAAGGCGGATTGTTTAATGGACGTCATAAGAATCAGTACGTGCAGAAAAAAAGAGGGATCAAACGATCACTCCCCCTTATATAGCAAGCTGCGGATGAACATAACATGAACAGCGGCTTCAGTTTAGATTCAGAGCCACCTGTCCATAATGGGCACCAGGCTGACAGGACAAACAAACCTTCCCACCTCAAAAGGAAGCTACCCAGGAATCTGACAGCACCACTTTTTGATTACATGAAGGAGCTATACATGAAACGCACTTCCCTCTTTTCTGCCCTGGTATTGAGCGCAAGTCTGTTGGGTGGCACCGCTGCCATTGCACAGGAAGCCACAAGCGCGGCTCAAACACAAAGCACCCAGAAACAAGCCCGTCAGGCCCGCGACCACAAACCGCTGACCGCTGATCAAGTCACCGATATCGGTCCCGCCTACCAGCGTCTGAAAGATGCCGGCTACACCAAAGTGGGCAGCCTGCACCAGCGAGGCGACAACATCATGGCCATGGTGGTCGATAAGGACGGTAAGGTTGTACGTGTCCGTTCCGAAGGTGCCAATGGCGAGTTTACGGTTGTAGAGCGCAAGAACGACGGTCAGCATCGTCGCGGCCACCGCTCCGGTCACGATCAGCAAGGTGACAGCGCCACGAAAGAGGCCACCAAGTCCTGATCATCACATCACTTTCCCCTAAGCAGTTGATGTTCGCAAGCAGTAGAAGTGACAACTCGCAGTTGTTTCAGCAGTAGAAGTCGGTAGCAGGACGAAAAACGGCGCACCCCCAGCGCCGTTTTTCTTTTCTACTGATTAGCCCGGATAGGGTCATCCCGCTCAAGGCGTTAGGATGGGAGTCTGTTTCACCTTTGGGAAAAGTGTCTCTCATGCTGTCTGCTGATTCGGTTTACTCACAAAGCTACTCGGAATTTCACTGGTCCATCCCCGAGCACTACAACATCGCTCACGACACCTGCGACAAATGGGCTGACGGGTCCGGGCGTCTGGCCCTGATCCAGCAATTGCCCGATGGTCAGATCAAGCGCTACACCTTCGATCAGCTCAAAGCCTGGTCCGATTCTTTAGCGGCCGCCTGGCAAGCCCAGGGTATCCAGGCAGGCGACCGTATCGCCATCTTTCTGGCGCAGGGGCTGGAAACAGCGCTGGCGCATTTGGCGACCTACAAGATTGGCGCCATTGCCATGCCCTTGTTCACCCTGTTTGGCACGGACGCGCTGCGCTATCGCCTGAATGATTCCGGCGCCAGCACCTTGATTACCGATCAACAAGGCCTGGAGACGGTGTTGCCCCTGCGCGAGCACCTGCCACAGCTCAAACATCTTTACCAAAGTGATAGCCAGCAGGATCAGGGCGAGGCCCTGTCCCTGTGGCAAGCCATTGCCGCTCACCCTGAACCGGCACCGCGCACATTGAACACCCGTGCAGACGACCCCGCCGTGCTCATCTATACCTCCGGCACCACAGGTTCGGCCAAAGGTGCTCTACATGCCCACCGTGTACTGCTGGGGCATCTGCCGGGCGTAGAGATGTCGCACAACTTCCTGCCCACAGGCGAAGGCCTGATGTGGACACCTGCCGATTGGGCCTGGATTGGCGGCTTGCTGGATGTGCTGCTACCGGCCTGGCATCACGGCATACCCGTACTGGCCTACCGCTTCCCCAAATTCGATGCCGAGGCCACCTGGAAGCTGATGTCCGAGCACGGTGTCACGCATACCTTCCTGCCCCCTACTGCCCTGAAAATGCTGCGTCGCAGCCAATGGTCACGCGAGCAATGGCCTTTGAAGCTGCAATCCATTGCCAGCGGTGGGGAGTCTTTGGGTGCGCAGTTGCTGGATTGGGCAAAACAAGAACTGGGCATCACCATCAACGAGTTCTACGGACAAACCGAGTGCAACATGATCGTGTCCTCCTGCTCGGCCTGGTTTCCGGGCCAGGCAGGCAAGATCGGCAAGGCCGTGCCTGGTCACAAGGTCGCGATTGTGGATGATCAGGGGCAAATTCAGAAACCCGGCATCGAAGGCCATATTGCCGTGCGAGCACCCGATCCGGTTATGTTCCTGGGCTACTGGCAACGACCCGAGGCCACTCGCGAGAAATTTGTAGGCGACTGGCTGCTGACCGGCGACAAAGGCATGCAGGACGAGGACGGCTATATCCAGTTCGTAGGCCGCGATGATGATGTCATCACCAGCTCCGGCTACCGCATTGGGCCCGGCCCGATTGAGGATGGCCTGATGGGGCATCCCGCTGTCGCCATGGCGGCAGTGATTGGTGTGCCCGACCCCGAACGCACCGAAGTCGTCAAAGCTTTTGTGGTGCTGAAGGAGGATATCGAACCGTCCCAGGAGCTGATCAAGGAGATTCAGGAGCACATCAAACGCCGGGTAGCTGCACATGAGTACCCACGGCTGATTGAGTTTGTCGATGCCCTGCCCATGACAACCACCGGCAAAGTCATACGTCATGCTTTACGCAAATTGAGCCAGTAAAGGCACAAGCTGCAGGCGGCACCCGCACAACACAAGGCCGTTGCTACTCCCTTTACTGGAGCCAACACAGCATCGCCGCCCCTATGGATAAAAAAACACCCCAATCATTGGACATAAATCCAGCGATTGGGGTGTTTACCACACAGGAACGACTGTCCCGATGTGGAGGCATGGTTTTATTCAAACTCCAGGCAAAGCGCCGCAAGGCCGCTCTGCCCGCATCCGTCTGATTAACCGAAACGACCCGTGATGTAGTCTTCGGTTTCCTTGCGAGCGGGCTTCACGAAGATCTGGTCAGTTTCACCAAACTCCATCAACTCGCCCAGATACATATAGGCGGTGTAATCCGAGCAACGTGCCGCTTGCTGCATGTTGTGGGTCACGATCACCACGGTGTAATCCGCTTTCAGTTCAGCAATCAGCTCTTCAATCTTGGCCGTGGAAATCGGGTCCAGTGCCGAGCAAGGCTCGTCCAGCAGCAGAACTTCGGGTTTGATCGCCACACCACGGGCAATACACAGACGCTGTTGCTGACCACCGGACAGGCCGTTACCACTTTGGTGCAGCTTGTCTTTCACTTCGTTCCACAGCGCAGCTTTGGACAAGGCCCATTCCACACGCTCGTCCATTTCGCCTTTGCTCAGGCGCTCGAACAAACGCACGCCAAAGGCCACGTTGTCATAAATGCTCATGGGGAACGGTGTCGGCTTCTGGAACACCATGCCCACTTTGGCGCGGATCAGGGAAATATCCTGCTTGGACGTCAGCAGGTTCTCATTGTCCAGCAGGATTTCACCTTCAGCGCGCTGGCCGGGGTACAGCTCGTACATGCGGTTCAGCGTGCGCAGCAAGGTGGACTTACCGCAACCGGATGGTCCGATAAAAGCCGTGACCTTCTTTTCCTTGATAGACATGTTCACATTGCGCAGGGCATGGAATTTGCCATAGAAGAAATTCAGGTTGCGGATTTCAATCTTGGTCGATTCGTCGGAGGTAATAATTTGACTCATAGCGTTGGCCGACTAGGGCGCTCCGTGAAAACGTTATTTTTGGCGGAAAAGGCTGCGAGCCAGGATATTGATACCCAAGACCAGCAAGGTAATCAGCACCGCACCTGCCCAGGCCAGACGGTTCCAGTCCTCAAAGGGGCTGGCAGCATATTGGAAAATCACCACCGGCAAGTTGGCCAGCGGCGCATTCATGTTCAGGGACATGAACTGGTTGTTCAAGGCGGTGAACAACAAGGGAGCCGTTTCACCCGCAATACGAGCCACAGCCAGCAGAACGCCCGTCACGATACCAGGCAAGGCTGCACGGTAGGAGATGGACATCACAATCTTCCACTTGGGGCAGCCCAGGGCCGCCGCGGCTTCGCGCAGACCGTTGGGAACCAGCATCAGCATATTGTCTGTGGAACGTACCACCACGGGGATCACCAGAATGGCCAAAGCCAGAGCACCGGCCCAACCCGAATAGTGACCCACCTGTGCCACATACACGGCATAGATGAACAGACCAATAATGATGGACGGTGCCGACAACAACACGTCGTTCAAAAAGCGGGTGGCCGGGGCCAACCAGCCACGCTGACCGTATTCGGCCAGATAGGTGCCGGCCAGAATGCCGATAGGTGTGCCGATCAGGGTACCGACGCCAGCCATCATGACACTGCCAACAATGGCGTTCAGCAAACCACCCTCACCACCAGGAGGCGGGGTGCTTTCAAACAGCAGGGACCAGGCCATGGCACTGCTGCCCTTTTCAATCAGGGTCCAGATGATCCAGAACAGCCAGAACAGGCCGAAGATCAAGGCAGCAAAAGACACACCCAGCATCAGGCGGTTAAACACCTGCCTGCGTTTGTAAATCGGGTTGCTCAGACTAATTGCGGATTTTTTATCAAACATGGTAGGTGATCCTTAACGCGACGTGCCTTCGTTCTTGGCCAGACGCAACAAGAGCAACTTGGAGATCGCCAATACAACCGTGGTGATCAGGAACAGGATCAGACCCAGCTCCAGCAAGGCGGATTTCTGCATGCCACCGGCTTCGTTAAACTCGTTGGCCAGTGCAGACGCAATCGAGTTCGAGGGCGAAAACAGCGAGCTTGGCAAGTTAAAGGAGTTACCAATCACAAAGGTGACAGCCATGGTTTCACCCAAGGCGCGCCCCAGACCCAACATGATCCCGCCAATCACCCCGTTCTTGGTGAAAGGCAGCACCACACGCCACATCACTTCCCAGGTCGTGCTGCCCAGACCATAAGCGGACTCCTTGAGCATGGGAGGCACCAGCTCGAACACGTCGCGCATCACGGCGGTAATGAAGGGGATCACCATAATGGACAGAATCAGACCGGCGGTGAACACACCAATCCCGAAGGGAGGGCCCGCAAAGATCTGACCCAGCACTGGCACTCCGTCAAAAAAGGAGATCAGGCCGGGCTGTACATAGCGCTGGAACAGGGGCACAAAGACAAACAGGCCCCACATACCGTAAATAATGGAAGGAATCGCAGCCAGCATTTCAATGGCCGTCCCCAAGGGGCGACGCAACCAGGCTGGCGAGAGCTCTGTCAGGAACATCGCAATGCCAAACGAGACTGGCACGGCAATACAGAGTGCGATGAAAGAAGTCAGCAAGGTACCGGCGATAGGCACCAATGCGCCATATTCGTTATTGACCGGATCCCAGTTATTCGTCCAGAGAAAAGAGAAACCGTATTCGGCAATGGATTCCCGGCTTCCATAGATCAGGGAAATAGAGATGGCAGCCAGCAATATGAACACGAGAAACGCAAACGAGCGTGTCATGTTCTTGAAAATGCCGTCCATAAAGGCGTTCTGATTTGATTTCATGTAGACAGATGAAGGGTCAGGCCGGAATAGGACGAACGCACTGCAACCGATTCACAGATTCTGTAACAGCCAAGGCTGCTCCAGCCCAACAAACCGGATAACGCTACGCGCTGTGCGTTCAAGACAAAACCGTAATTTTTACATAATAAAGACGGCACCACCTAGAGGTGGGCCGTCTCGCAGGATCAATTTACAACTGACCTGTATTTGAACACGAATCTTACTTCCAGATCGCAGCGCCGTCTTTGGACTTGATCTCCGATGCCCAGGCCGCCTTGATCTGGTCGGTTACGTCCTTAGGCAACGCAACGTAATCCAGCTCTTCAGCAGATTTGGCACCGTTCTCGAAGGCCCAGTTAAAGAAGTTCAGCACTTCTTTACCGTTCTCGGGCTTGTCCTGCACCTTGTGCATCAGGATGAAGGTAGCCGAAGTGATAGGCCAGGATTTTGCGCCAGGCTCTTCGGTCAGAATCACACCCATGCCAGGCGTACCGGCCCAGTCTGCGTTGGCAGCGGCGGCTGCAAAGCTTTCCTGACCAGGCTGGACGAATTGGCCGTCCTTGTTCTGCAGCTGGGTCCAGGACAGTTTGTTTTGCTTGGCGTAAGCGTATTCAACGTAGCCGATCGAGTTCTGCAGCTGGCGCACGTAAGCAGCCACGCCTTCGTTACCCTTGCCACCCTGACCGGTAGGCCACTTTACAGCCTTGCCTTCACCAACCTGGGACTTCCAGTCTGGGGACACTTTGGACAAGTAGTTGGTCCAACCGAAAGTGGTGCCCGAACCGTCGGAGCGGTGAACCACCACGATGTCCTTGTTAGGCAAGGTCAAGTCGGGGTTCAGTTCCTTGATGGCTGCATCGTCCCACTTGGTGATCTTGGCCAGGTAGATATCGCCCAGTACTTTACCGGACAGTTTCAGCTTGCCAGGCTCAATGCCTTCGACGTTGATCACAGGCACCACACCACCGATCACGGCGGGGAACTGCAACAGATTTTCTTTTTCCAGTGTTTCGACCTTCATTGGGTCGTCCGAAGCACCAAAATCCACGGTCTTGGCAATAATCTGCTGCTGACCACCACCCGAACCAATCGACTGGTAGTTGACGCGGTTATTCGTTTGTTTGGCGTATTCAGCCGCCCATTTGGCATAGATTGGGTAAGGGAACGACGCACCAGCACCGGTTACGTCTGCAGCTGTGGCAGTGGCCGCAAAAGCGCTGAACGCCAGAGCAATACTTACCTTGTTGAATACACGTTTTAACATCGAGAAATCCTCTTGATGATAGTCAGATCACAGGCCCACCCTGTATGTGTCGTCATAGTAAACAGACTATATGACACGTTCATGACAGTCTGTATTTCACACACCGCCCAAGCGCTGCATCATGCTCAGATGCAGATTGAACGGGGCACCGCGACTGCGGATGCGGTTATAAGTGCCATCCGGATTGGCCTTCCAGGACAGCTGATTGTCACGCAAGGCATAGGTGAAGGCTTCGGCAATAACCCGCTTTTTCAGGCTGCGATCCAGCACCGGCACACCCAGCTCCACGCGACGGAAGAAGTTGCGGTCCATCCAGTCAGCCGAAGAAATAAAGACCTCTTCCTGGCCGCCATTGTAGAAATAGAAAACACGCGAGTGCTCCAGAAAACGTCCGATGATTGAACGCACCTGGATATTCTCCGACAAGCCCTTGACTCCCGGACGCAAGGCGCAAGCACCCCGCACGACCAGGTCTACCCTGACTCCGGCCTGGCTGGCGTCATAAAGCGCCTGAATGATCTTGGGCTCCAGCAGGGAGTTCATCTTGGCCATGATGCGGGCTTTCTTGCCTGCCAGAGCACGCTCGGTTTCCGCCTGGATGCGATCCATCATGCTGTCATGCAAGGTGAACGGCGACTGCAGCAAGCGCTTCAAAGGTCGCCAGGCACCCAGCCCGGTCAGCATGGAAAACACCTTGTCCATGTCCTCGCAAATTTCCTGATTGGCGGTAATCAGGCCAAAGTCCGTGTACAGGCGAGCGGTGCGCGGGTGATAGTTACCGGTACCCAAATGGCCATAACGCCGGATCGAGCCCCCTTCACGACGCAGCACCAGGGCCATCTTGGCGTGAGTCTTGTGGCCAACCACCCCGTAACTGACGTGCGCTCCCACCTCTTCCAGCTTGGCGGCCCAATTGATATTGGTCTGCTCATCAAAACGAGCCATCAGCTCCACCACCACGGTTACTTCTTTACCTGCACGCGCCGCCGACAGGAGGATATTCATCAACTCCGAGTCTTCACCAGTACGGTAAATCGTCTGCTTGATACCGACGACTGCCGGGTCCGCCGCTGCGGCACGCAAGAAGCTCAAGACGGGCTGGAAGGACTGATACGGATGGTGCAGCAGTTGGTCTTTGCGGGAAATCGCCTCAAAAAACTGTGCGGGGGATTCAAATGAAGAATCAAACGGCGCCGGAATAGGCGCACGGTAATCCGGGAACAGAAGATCCGGACGGTCTGGCACATTACACAGCTGCATCAGGCGCGTCAGATTGACCGGGCCGCTGACGCGATAAGTATCTGGCACATCCAGCGAAAACTCGCTTTGCAAAAAGCGCTCCAGGCGCTCGGGCATGGAACGGTCAATTTCCAGACGTACGGCCGCACCAAAGTTACGTTGCGACAGCTCGCCCTGCAAGGCGGCGCGCAAGTTGGTGACTTCTTCCTCGTCCACAAACAGATCACTGTTACGGGTAACGCGCCACTGATAGCAGCCCTTTACGTCCATGCCGGGAAAAAGCTCGCCCACAAAAACGCTGATCAGGGAAGTCAGCAGCATATAGCCCTGGGGAATGCCGGCGATATCGTCTGGCACACGAATCACACGTGGCAAGGCACGGGGTGCCTGCACAATGGCAATCGTGCCGGTGCGGGCAAAGGCGTCTTCACCGCTCAGCTCAACAATGTAGTTCAGGCTTTTGTTGTAGACGCGCGGAAAGGGATGCGCCGGGTCCAGACCAATAGGCGTGAGCAAAGGCATAACGTCACGCAAAAAGGTTTGATACGCCCACTCACGCTGAGCAGGTGTCCATAGCGCGGTCAGCAGCAACCCTATGCCTTCATCCATCAAGGTCGGCAAGACCTCGTCCATCAGCAAGTCGTTTTGTTTCTCGACCAATTGATGAGCCGCAGCCTGCACCTTGTCAAACGCTTGTTGAGGCAAAAACCCGTCATCCCCCACTTGATGAGGATTTTGCAAAATCTGTTCTTTCAGACTGGAAATACGAATTTCAAAGAATTCATCCAGGTTAGAACTCACGATACAGATGTAGCGCAAGCGCTCCAGCAAAGGCGTGGTCGAATTTTCGGCCATGGCCAGCACTCGCTCATTGAACTTGAGCAAGGACAACTCACGGTTTAGCAAGGTTGAATCTGGAGAAGGCAGCATGGTGAGGTCGTTAAAAAGCCAAAGAAAATGGGATCGTGAGACTTTTACTACATGAATGTTACAGCTCTATGACCCGTAGCAATTCAAGTCTAAAACAGCTCTGCCTGGCAGGAGCGCAAATATCACGTAGCCGTTCCCAAGATGCTTTCGTCTAACTTTTCTTAATTTTCCGGTTCATGTAACAAAACCCATGATTAATGTCCTTATAATCGCACAGTAATCATCCCGAGCGATGCCTCATGGAACAACTTCTTGCCGCTGTGGACCTGGGCTCCAACAGCTTTCGTTTATCCATTGGACGAGTGGTTCAGCACAACGGTCATGCCCAGATCTACACCATTGACCGCCTTAATGAATCCGTCCGACTCGCCGCCGGCATGGGCCCCGACAAGTACATTAGTCCCGATGCCATTGAACGTGCGGTAGTCATCCTGAAACGCTTTAACGAACGTCTGGCCGGTTTTCACCCCAATCGCGTTCGTGCCGTGGCCACCAACACCTTTCGGGTGGCACGCAATTTAAGCGAGGTTTTGCCGGCTGCCGAGGCGGCCTTTGGCTTTCCTATCGAGGTCATCTCCGGCCACGAGGAAGCCCGCCTGATTTTCTCTGGAATCAGCAACGAGCTGCCTCCCTCCCCCAATCGCCGTCTGATGATCGACATCGGCGGCGGTTCGACCGAAGTCATTATTGGCAAGGGCCTCAAACCTCTGCTCCTGTCTTCGCTCTACATGGGCTGTGTCAGCTATACCGACAAATTCTTCTCCGATGGCGTGATCACTGAAGAGCGCATGAGCAATGCAATCCTGACGGCTCGTCGCGAGCTGGAAGGAATTACGCGCCAATACCGCAAAACGGGCTGGCAGGAAGCGTATGGCTCCTCCGGAACCGCCAAGGGCCTGATCGCCATCCTGCAAGAGAACGGCATGTCCAAAAAGGGGATTACCCTGGAAGGCATGGAGTTGCTGCGCAAACGCCTTGTGCACGATGGCAAGGTGGACACACGCAATCTGAGCGGCATCAAACCACACCGCGCGCCCGTGCTGGCAGCAGGTCTGGCCATTATGATGGCCGCCTTCCAGGAACTGAAGATTCGTCAGATGCTGCCTGGTGAAGGCGCACTGCGTGTGGGTGTGCTCTACGACATGCTGGGGCGCGAATCGGAACACGATCAGCGTGACCAGACCGTTCAGCAAATGATGAAGCGCTATCAGGTCGACACACGCCAGGCCCATCGTGTGCACGACGCGGCGATGAAGTTCTTCGCACAACTGAAGCTGCCCGACACCCCTGAAGTGCAGGAACTGCAGCGTCAATTGGGCTGGGCCGCCGATCTTCACGAAGTGGGCCTGAGCATTGCACACGCGGATTACCACAAGCACACGGCCTACGTGCTGGAACATGCCGATATGCCCGGCTTTTCCAACGACGACCAAGCCTTGTTGAGCTTCCTGAGCCTGGGTCACCAGGGCAAGCTGGGCAAGCTCAAGCGCTTTGAATCCAATAACGCCTGGTGGCTGACATTGCTGAGCCTGCGTCTGGCCGTCATGCTGATGCGTCGTCGCGAGGACAGGGAAACCCTGCCGCTGAGCCTGCAAGCGCGTGGCAAAACCGTCATGATTCATCTGGATCATGAATGGATGGCCAGCCATCCCCTGTCCCAGGCCTCCTTGCTGGCTGAAGTACAGGCTTGGCAAAGCGATATCAATGATCTGAGCCTGGAGCTGGTCTGACAAGGCCTGCTGGACGTGTAGAGGCTGGGTAGGTCTGTTGAACAACACTTCACCCAGCTTGCAGCCACGATAGCCTTGCTGACAAGCCCGTTGATTGGAGTATGGCTGACGCTAGCTGGCCGAGCCGCTCATTGACAGCGCCAAAGCCAGCCAAGCCAAGCCAAGCCAAGCCAAGCCAAGCCAAGCCAAGCCAAGCAGATCATCAGAACCTAAAAAACCCCCGAAAGTTGGATTGCCATCCAACTTTCGGGGGTTCTTTTTATTCGCAGGCCCTATTCAGGCCCGACTTGTTCAGGCCTGAGCAGTACGCAATCAGACCAGGCCAAAGTGACGTTTATAGCGCTCGTCCATGGCTTCCAGATCCAGCAGGACAGGAAAGTCTGCCGTATTGAAGTCCGGATCCCAGGCAGGCTCCCCACAAATCGTGGCCCCCAGCTTCAGGTAACCTTTGATCAGCGGTGGAATGCGCGCTGGCAAATCGCTGTCCAGTCGTTCAACCGGATAGCGATTCAAGGGTTGCACATGCGGAATGTGCTTGTTGTCCTGCATGGACTTCTGGGCCACACGCCAGACTTCGGCGGCGGTGACGCCATCGTCACGCAAACTGACACTGGCACAACCCAGAAGGTAACGGTAACCGCCTACACGCGTCAGGGCAGCAATGCCACCCCACAGCATCATGATGGCCGAGCCATTACGGTAGTCGGGGTGGATGCAGGAGCGCCCAACCTCAACCAGGCTGGGACGCAGCGCATCCAGGGCGCTGATATCGAATTCGGACTCTGAGTAATAGCCGCCCGCTTTATTGGCATTTTCAGGGGTCAGCAAGCGGTAGGTTCCTACAACCCGGTTTTCTTCGGGTTCGGTAACCATGAAATGCTCGCACCAGGGGTCGAAGCGGTCTATATCCAGACCATTGTGCTGGTCTGGAAAGACGGCGTTCATTTCCTGGGTGAAAACCTGAAAACGCAAGCGCTGAAGGCATTCAAGCTCAGCCTGGGTACGAGCCAGGCGCAAGGCCAGGCCTCCAACGGTATGACCTGCCCAAGTACTCGCCCAATCCACTTCAGTACGTTCGCGCTCAAGATTTAGCATCGTGATGACTCCAAACACTTTCGTGCATCATGCACAAACAATGTTTCAGGTATTTGATAGCCACATTACTATTTCATTAAATCCACTGCAAGCAAGGTATCGATGCCTGCTTGAGCCAGATCGGCCTGTTCCGCTTCCACCATCAAGCGCAGCTTGGGTTCTGTGCCTGATGCGCGAATAAGCACTCGCCCACGGTCACCCAACATTTGCTCCACTTCACGGGTTGCCTGTTGCAAACCTGCATGGTTTTTCCAGTCCTGGCCCGCTTGCAATGGCACGTTAACCATAATTTGCGGGTACATCTTCAGGCCTTCCATCAATTCTGGCAGGCTCTTGCCGCTATGGCACAGAGCGGTCAGAACTTGCAGGGCGGCAATAATACCATCGCCTGTGGTGTGCCAGTCCAGGCACAGCAGGTGTCCGGAGCTTTCGCCACCGAACACCCAGCCGTTTTGCTGCATCAATTCCAGCACGTAGCGGTCGCCCACTTTGGCTCGGGCAAACTCCACGCCCAATTCCTGCATTTTTTTCTCGAAACCCAGGTTGGTCATCAACGTGCCAACCACGCCTTTTACAGGCTGGGTCTGCAGATGATCAGCAACAATTAGATACAATAGTTCGTCGCCATTGTAGATGCGCCCCTGGGAATCGACCATTTGCAGACGGTCTGCGTCACCATCCAACGCAATACCCAAATCTGCGCCGTGCTTGCGTACTTCTTCGGCCAGCTTCTCGGGATAAGTCGCGCCCACTTCCTGATTGATGTTGAACCCATCAGGCTGAACACCCACGGCAACCACTTCGGCACCCAATTCGCGGAATACGTGCGGAGCGATGTTGTAAGCTGCGCCATGAGCGGCATCCACAACAATCTTGAGCCCGTTCAGGTTCAAGTCGTTCGGGAAGGCACTCTTGCAAAATTCAATATAACGGCCAGCCGAGTCAGCCAGACGACGGGCGCGGCCCAGGGACTCGGACTTCACCCAGTGCATGGGCTGGTCAATGGCTTGCTCGATTTTCAGCTCGATCTCGTCAGGCAGCTTGGTGCCCTGTGCGGAAAAGAACTTGATGCCGTTGTCGTAATACGGGTTGTGCGAGGCAGAGATCACGATACCGGCCGTCAGGCGCAAGGTACGTGTCAAATACGCCACAGCGGGCGTCGGTACAGGGCCTGCCAGCAATACATCGATCCCGGCAGCCGACAAACCGGCTTCCAGCGCCGATTCCAGCATGTAGCCGGAAATACGGGTGTCCTTGCCAATCACTACGGTGGGGCGGCCGGTACCTTCATACTGGGCAGCCAGAACCTGCCCGGCAGCGTAACCCAGGCGCAAAGCGAACTCGGGGTTAATCGTTGGGCCACCTACTTCACCGCGGACACCATCGGTGCCGAAATACTTACGATCGCTCATTCAGAGACTCCACATTCAACCGCGTTCCACACATCCAGCGCTTCGCGCGTGGCGGCTACATCATGGACACGGACAATTTTTGCGCCCCGTGCCACGCAGGCAAGGGCTGCCGATAGACTGCCAATCAAACGCTCACTGGCGGGTTTCCCCGTGACATGGCCAATCATGGATTTGCGCGACAAGCCGATCAACCAGGGGTAACCAGGCACTGCCGCCTGCTGCAAATCCCGTAGCAACTGATAATTATGTGCCGCTGTTTTACCGAAGCCAAAGCCGGGATCCAGCATGATACGCTCGGATTGAATGCCTGCGCTCACTATGGCGTCACATCGTTGTTGCAAAAAATGACGTACATCAACGACCACATCATCGTAGTGAACCTGCTCTTGCATGGTCCGGGGCTCACCTTGCATGTGCATGATGCACAGACCGCAATTGGAGTCCTTGACGGCCTCGATGGCACCGGGCATGCGCAAGGCATAGATGTCATTGATCATGTCTGCACCGGCCGTCAGGCTGGCGCGCATGACCTCAGGCTTGAACGTATCCACCGACAAGGCCACACCGCTGTCGCGCAAACCCTCGATCAGTGGGATGACACGCTCAAGCTCTTGTTCCAGGGAAACGGGTTCAGCACCGGGACGAGTCGACTCGCCACCAATATCCAGAATGTCTGCGCCTTCGGCGATTAATTGACGGGCGTGGTCCAGCGCCCGAGGCAAATCATTGTGTGCATTGCCGTCATAAAAGGAGTCTGGGGTGACATTCACAATCCCCATAACCAAAGGGCGCTCCAGCCCAAACTGGAAGCGCCCACAAGACCACTCAGGGTAATTCATGAAATAGGCATGGCCTATGTTGTAAGTTAAGCAACCGGCGTTGTCGCCGCGGCACCCTTGTCATCAGCTGGGCGAGGACCAGCGGCTGGTGGCGTGGAGCCATCGGAGGGGGTGTTGTCATTGCTGTTGGGCACGTGTGGCGCCCGTGGTGGCAATCCTTTCATGATGTCGTCGATCTGGTCGGCATCAATGGTTTCCCACTCCAGCAAGGCCTTGGCCATGGCATGCATCTTGTCCATATTGTCTTCGATCAGCTTGCGGGCAACCGCGTACTGTTCGTCGATAATCTTGCGGATTTCGAAGTCCACTTTCTGCATGGTGGCTTCGGACACATGCGTGGTTTTGGTGACGCTACGGCCCAGGAACACTTCGCCTTCGTTCTCGGCGTACACAACAGGCCCCAGGGAGTCTGTCATGCCGTAGCGAGTCACGATGTCACGCGCAATTTGCGTGGCACGTTCAAAGTCGTTCGATGCGCCCGTGGTCATTTGATTCATGAACACTTCTTCAGCGATACGACCACCGAACAGCACGGCAATCATGTTCAACAGGCGCTCTTTGTCCATGCTGTAGCGATCGCCTTCCGGCAATTGCATGGTGACACCCAACGCACGACCACGAGGAATGATGGTGACTTTGTGAACCGGGTCCGTCTTGGGCAGCATGCAAGCTACCAAGGCGTGACCGGCTTCGTGGTAAGCGGTGTTGCGACGCTCTTCCTCGGGCATGATCATGGTGCGACGTTCTGCACCCATGATGATCTTGTCCTTGGCGCGTTCGAAGTCCTGCATATCCACGGTGCGACCATTTCGGCGCGCAGCGAACAAAGCGGCTTCGTTGACCAGGTTGGCCAGATCAGCACCGGAGAAACCGGGAGTACCACGAGCCAGCACCACAGCGTCCACGTTGGGAGCCAAAGGCACTTTGCGCATGTGCACTTTCAGAATCTGCTCACGACCACGGATGTCAGGCAGGCCAACAACCACTTGACGGTCAAAACGGCCAGGACGCAGCAAAGCGGGGTCCAGTACGTCAGGACGGTTGGTTGCAGCAATGACCAGTACGCCTTGGCCGGTTTCAAAACCGTCCATCTCGACCAGCAACTGGTTCAGTGTCTGTTCACGTTCGTCGTTACCACCGCCAAGGCCTGCGCCACGCTGGCGGCCCACGGCGTCGATTTCGTCGATAAAGATGATGCAAGGCGATTGCTTCTTGGCGGTCTCGAACATATCGCGAACGCGGGAAGCACCCACACCCACAAACATTTCGACGAAGTCGGAACCGGAAATGCTGAAGAAAGGCACTTTGGCTTCGCCAGCAATGGCACGAGCCAACAGGGTCTTACCTGTACCCGGCGAGCCAACCATCAGGATACCGCGTGGAATGCGGCCACCCAGACGCTGGAAGCGGCTTGGGTCGCGCAGAAAGTCCACCAATTCCTGTACGTCTTCCTTGGCTTCGTCGCAACCGGCCACGTCCGCAAAGGTAACAGGGTTGGAGTTCTCGTCCAGCAAACGTGCACGGGATTTACCGAAGCTGAATGCCCCGCCCTTGCCGCCACCTTGCATCTGACGCATGAAGAACACCCACACGCCAATCAGGAGCAGCATGGGGAACCAGGAGATGAACAGGCTGGTCAGGAAGGAAGGCTCTTCACGGGCTTTACCCGATACCTGCACACCGGATTTCACCAGTTCAGGCACCATCCACAGGTCACCGGGGGACGTCAGCGAGTAGCTGCGGCCAGAATCCGGCGTGACATGCAGGGTATCGCCCTGAATATCCACCTTGCTGATGCGGCCGGAGCGGGCATCATTCATGAATTGTGTGTAAGTGACGCCATCAGTGGCTGGTGGCCGGCCGTCAAACTGCTTGAAAACAGTAAACAGCACCAGCGCAATAACCATCCAGATCGCGACTTTGGAAAACGAATTGTTCAAAGCCAATCTCCTGCGATTGCGATAACTTGCTCCATATGCTTACACATACCTGAACAAGCGCCATACATAGTTCATTCTACCCGATTCAAAGCCCGGCAAGTCATAAATTACCTGCGCTTCAAGCCACGGGCAACGAGAAAGGTTTCGGAGGATTTATCACGCGAAGCCTTGGGTTTACGCTCGACGACTCTGACAAAATTCTGCTTGAAAGACTCCACGATCTGGGAAAACCCGCTGCCGTGGAAGGCTTTGACGATCAGTACCCCTTCATCGGTCAGATGCTGCAGGGCAAATTCCTGTGCCAGCTCGCATAAATGCTGGATGCGGGCGGAATCGGCCGATGCCACACCAGACAAGTTGGGGGCCATATCCGAAATCACAAGGTCTACCGCCGCACCTTTTAAGGAATCTTGCAATTGCTCCAGTACAGAGTCCTCGCGAAAGTCGCCTTGCATGAACTCTACCCCGGCAATTGGTTCCATTTCCAATATATCCAGTGCGATAATGCGACCATTGAGCACGCCGCCAGGGCCGACCATGCGTTCCCGTATCAATTGCGACCAGCTGCCCGGCGTAGACCCCAGGTCCACCACCACCTTGCCCTGAACCTGAATCTTCTCCAGATCCAATATTTCACTGAGCTTGAAGGCCGCACGCGCGCGATACCCTTTTTGTTGCGCCAATTTGACGTAGGGGTCATTTATATGCTGCTGAACCCACTCTTTAGAGAATTTTTTCTTGGCCATTCCCGTACAATCTCTTTATGCCAAAACTCAACCTTACACCTCATGAGCGCAGCGAACTTCGTGCTGCTGCTCACGCTCTGCGCCCAGTTGTCCTGATTGGAGACAATGGCCTGACCGACGCCGTGATCAAGGAAATCACCGTCCACCTGCAGGCTCACCAGCTCATCAAGATCCGTGTGGCCGGTGATGACCGTCAGGCTCGTCTGACCATGTTAGAACAAATCTGCGATGCGCTCGATGCTGCCCCTATTCATCATCTGGGCAAAATCCTGACCATCTACAGACCCAATATCGAACGCCCCCCTGTTTTGGGAGCGCCTGTTGAAAAACCTACCCGTGCGGTGCGCAAGCCTTCGGAGCCTTACACGCCCAAAAAGCTGGCCGCTTCCGGTGTTCAGCGTACGCGCAAGACTGAACGTGCTCGCCGTGCTGAAATGCAAGCTGAACGCAGCAGCACCCAGGAGAAGAAAGCCTCGGCCGCACCACGCAGCGTTCAAAAGTTCTCGGCAGTCAAACCTGCTGCCGCGCCCCGTAGCAATACCAACCGTCCTGGCAGTGCCATGTCCTTGCGGGCAGGTGCTCGTCGCGGACTGGGCGGTTCGGGCAAACGCTAAACTGCCGTAAATTATAAGGCCCCCGCACAATGTGCAGGGGCCTTTCTTTTGCGTGCTCGAATCAACAGCAGGGCAAGCCTGCTGTCAGAAGCAGGGTCAAACGTAACTGATCGACAGGATTTCGTATTCACGAATACCGGCGGGCGCCTTGACCTCGACCACATCGCCTTCGCTCTTGCCAATCAGGGCACGAGCCACAGGGCTGGAGATGGAGATCTTGTTCGCACGGATGTCGGCCTCGACGTCACCCACGATCTGGTAAGTCACGGTATTGCCGGACTCCAGATCCTCGATTTCAACCGTGGCACCAAACACGATGCGGCCATCCGCCTGCAGCGCGGCCGGTTCGATAATCTGGGCATTGGACAAAGTGCCTTCCAATTCGGCAATCCGACCCTCGATAAAGCCTTGGCGCTCGCGCGCGGCATCATACTCGGCGTTCTCGGACAAATCGCCTTGGGCTCGCGCTTCGGCGATGGCGTTAATTACATCCGGGCGTTCCACCGTCTTGAGGCGGTGTAATTCGACTTGCAAACGTTGTGCGCCCTGCGCAGTCAATGGGATCGCAGACATAGTATTCCTGCTCAACAAGTAAAAGACGCTCCGTAGCAGGAGCGCCTGGAAGATAGGGGGATAACGATGATGGGGCAAACAATCAAACAGGTTGAATCGGCCGACTTGAAAGTCCTGCTGACCCTACAGCGTACATTCAAACACACTGCTCAAGCCAAACCTGCCGGCTGCCCCAATATGGCTTTTCCGACACAGAGAAATTCTGCGGCAGAAAAAAACCCCGCGAAGAACCGGGGTGTGAGATCTATTGTCGGCAAACTGCCTGAAAATAGCAAGCCCCTGAAACCCCTGTGTAAAAAAACAGAAGCTCAAGGGCCACGGGTTTAGAGCAGGCTATTTCAAGACTGGCTACGGGCTGATGGCCAAACTTGTCAGAGCCAGGCCAGTCTTGATCCGCCTTGGCCCGACTACACCATATTCTGGCGACGGCCTCGCAACAAAGCGTGCAGCAAAATGGCACCAAAGGTGGCGCAGCCAATGCCGTCCAGACGAATCACGCCAAACTGCAAGGAGAAGTTACCAGCCCCCAGAATCAGGGTGACGGCTGCCACCAGCAAATTGCGGTTATCGCTGAAATCCACCTGGTTCACCACCCAGATACGGGCGCCGGCAATAGCGATCAAACCAAACACCACGATGGACATGCCACCGAGCACAGGACCAGGAATGGACTGGATCACGGCACCAAACTTGGGCGAAAAGCCCAGGAAAATCGCGATCACGGCAGCAAAGGCAAACACCAGCGTCGAGTAGATACGAGTAGCGGCCATCACGCCGATATTCTCAGCGTAAGTCGTCACACCGGTGCCGCCTACGGAGCCGGACAGCATGGTCGCCACGCCATCACCCACGAAGGCACGACCCAGATAACCATCCAGATCCTGACCGGTCATGGCGCTAACCGCCTTGATGTGACCCAGATTCTCGGCCACCAGAATAATGGCTACCGGCACAATTACGGTCATGGCATGAGCCTGGAACACAGGCGCAGAAAAGCTGGGCAGACCCAGCCAGGCGGCTTCAGCAACCGGCGCAAAGTTGATTGGGGTGCCGTAGCCCATCACATTGGTGAAAACCCAGTACAACACGCAAGCCAGAGCCAAACCCACCAGAATAAGCAAACGCTGAGCCACCCCACGGGTATAGACCGCAATACCACCCACGCACAACACGGTCATCAAGGCCATCATGGAATCGAAGGTGCCGCTACCCATCGCGCCCTTGGCCGCAATAGGAGCCAGATTCAGGCCAATCACCGCCACAATCGAGCCGGTAACAACCGGAGGCATCCAATGGTTGATCAAACGCGCTGCCCCACCTTGGGTACGGGCATTGAACACCCAGACCAGTACACCGATCAGCGTATAGACCAGACCACAGATAATAATGGCCCCCAAGGCCACGCCAATATTGGGATTCGGGCCGCTGCCGGCATAGCCGGTAACCGCAATCACACCGCCAATAAATGCAAAACTGGAACCCAGGTAGCTGGGAACCCGGCCACCGACAAACACAAAGAAAATCAGCGTACCAATACCGGACATCAAGATGGCCAGATTGGGATCAAAGCCCATCAACAAGGGTGCCAGAATGGTGGAGCCGAACATGGCCACAACGTGCTGCGCACCCATGGCAATGTTTTGCGGCGTGGCCAGACATTCGTCGGGCTGCACAACCGCACCGGGTTCGCTGCCGGACACTCGGCGCCAACGCGGGAAGTAAGACTGAGACATAAAGGGTTCCAGAAAAGGAATAAAGAAATACAGCGCAATTGGTCAGACGGTCGCGCAGTGCTCCCTGAGGCACTGGCTGATTCGTTGAGGCATGATTTTAAACGTGAAAGACTCAACAAGGCACCTGAAAATAAGGCAGTACGCGGTAAACCCCAACATGGATCCAGCTAGTCCAGGTTTCAAACTGCCTTTTGGCTTCGATGCTCGCGCTATATGCGGTATATACCCCCTCTATCTGCCTGTGCTTGACTGGCCCATTACAATAGACAATCAGCCTGCCTTTGGCAGTCCGATTCCCTAGCAGAGTGATTACGCCAGCATGAGTACGTCTATTTGTCTGATCCGCCATGGTGAAACTGCCTGGAACGCCGTACGCCGTTTACAGGGCTGGCAGGATATAGAGCTGAACGAGACCGGCCGCGAACAGGCCCGTGCCCTGCAGAGTTACCTGAGCTCCCCGGCGTTTCACATGCCTGTGGATGCCGTCATCAGCAGTGATCTGCAACGCGCCTCGGAAACTGCGGCAATTGCCTGTCAGCATTGGGATATTGAAATCCAGCAAGTCCAGGGACTGCGCGAACGCGGCTTTGGCAAGCTGGAAGGCCAGGCCTGGGATGCAGCAGGCCGCCATGGGCCGGATCAGCCCGACGACACCGTCGATATCGACTACGCGGTAGAAGGTGGTGAGTCGCTACGCCAATTCCAGACGCGAATACTGAGCTGCTTTGAAGAGCTGTCCCAGCAAAATGCAGGCAAGAACCTGCTGGTTTTTGCACACGGTGGCGTTATTGATATGGCCTGGCGCAAGCTGAACCAGCAACCGCTGAATGCAAAACGCACTCACGCAATTCTGAATACCAGCCTGAACTTCTTCAGCATTGATGCGGACTTGAAGTGGACCTGTACGCAGTGGGGGCAGTTGCCACATCTGAATACGGCACTGGACGAGCAAGTCTAAGCCATACATAGCCATGATCAGGCTGGTATACACAGATCGGATTAGCTGCAGCGTTCGATAAACCAGCCTGAGACTTGTGCGGAGTCCTGTCAGGAACTGACTCACCTCATCAGTTCCTGACAGTGTCTCCAGCGCCACGCCCGCAAGCTTTATCCTTACGATAGCGACGGCCCTCTACCAGGAAGAGCCACAGGCACTATCGCGGTTGCGGTCGCGGTTGCGGTTGCGGTTGCGGTTGCGGTTGCGGTTGCGGTTGCGGTTGCGGTTGCG
>NZ_DAMBOE010000010.1:169213-223189 GCF_032063905.1 Alcaligenes phenolicus | reverse complement strand
TGTTGTTGTTGTTGTTGTTGTTGTTGTTGTTGTTGTTGTTGTTGTTGTTGTTGTGGAGTTTGAGTGAGGCAAGATCGCTTGCCTCACTTTTTTTGGCCCTTCAATTTAGGCCTGTCCAGGCTGGCACTTGAAGCTGGCTGTGTTTTGATTCTGCACTCTTTTTCCCAGCGGCTCACCTGATTCTATTGGGAGTGCTGGGAACTATTTGAGGCTTCAGAAGTCAGGGGGCAGGGCAGAGGCTCCAGAACTGTGGCTGAGTAAAAATGGTTCTGGTTAATTGCCTGGAGGGCGTTCAGACAGTGATTTCCTGATCGTTGAGATAGCATCCCGGATCTTCTGCCCACACATTTCCTGTGCTTTTTTCAGCTCGAGTGCGCGTATTGCCATTACAGATATCCAGGTAGGTACAGCCAGCACAGCGCCCCTGTACAGGCCTGGGTCGTTGCCGCAGCCCAGCCAGCAAGGGATCTTGATGGTTGGACCAAATCTCCGAGAAAGGCCGTTGCAGCACGTTTCCAAGGCTGTAATGCCACCACATGGTGTCGGGATGAACATTGCCACGGTTATCGATGTTCGCAATCCCTTGGCCGGAGGAGTTGCCTCCCCATTGGCGCAACATAGTCAGAATTTTAGGAGCTTGCTCGGGGTAGTGGCGTCGCACCCAGTGCAGAAAGAAAACACCGTCCGCATCGTTGTTGCCCGAGGTGAACTCCTTGGGTTTGCCGGCTTTTTGATAGGCCATGCAGGTTGTGAAAAGTTGCTCCATAGCCTGCCGGGTGACGGCGTGGTGACTGGCCAGGGCGCGGTTGCCCAAACCCCGACCTGCATAGTTCAAATGAGAGAGATAAAAGCGGTCGATTTGTTCCTGCTCTATCACGGCCAGCAGGCCTTTAAGATCAACCGCATTTTCTTGAGTCAGGGTAAAGCGCAGGCCTACTTTCAATTGTTTTTCACGACATAGTCTCAAGCCTTGCAAGGAGGCTGCGTAGGCTCCGTCTTCTCCACGAATTCGGTCATGGCGGGCCTGCAAACCATCCAGGGAAATGCCTACATAATCAAAGCCGCAGTCGGCAATCTGATCAATATTTTGCTCGGTGATCAAGGTGCCGTTGGACGATAGCCCTACGTACATGCCAAGTGCTTTCGCGCGTCGGCCCAAGTCGTAAATATCTGGGCGCAGCAAGGGCTCGCCTCCGGACAGGATCAGGGCGCGTACACCGAATTGATGCAGGTCATCCATGACAGTGCAGACCTGTTCGTAGCTCAGCTCGCCAGGAAAGTCCTTGTTGGTAGAGGCAGAGTAGCAGTGGCTGCAATGCAGATTGCAACGACGTATCAGATTCCAGATCACCACAGGGGCCTTGCTGGCGCGTGTCGGCGCAACAGGGGAGTGCAGGGCAGCAACAAAACGGGATATCCGGAACATGCTCAAGGCCTCCGTAGACGCAGGCCGGTCTTTTTAAGAATGGCCGTGGAAAACAAAATATCGTGATCGTGCAGGACGCCAGGAAAGCGCTGCGATATTTGCAGGCTGATGCTCTGTGCCTGGGCACGTACCGTGTCATGGTCCTTGCCATGTAGCATGGCAAACAGGTTGTATGGCCATTGGGGTAGACGACGCGGACGACGATAGCAGTGGCTGACTCCGGCTTGCGAGCCTAGCCATGTACCGACTGCGTCCAGCTTGTCGTCCGTGATATTCCAGACGCACATGCCATTGGCCACGTAGCCCAGAGCATAGTGATTGGGGATGGCTGCAATGCGCCGTATCAAGCCTAGTTCCAGCATGGTTTGAAACTGCTTCATGACATAAGCTTCGGATACACCCAACTCTTGTGCCAGTTTTAGGTATGGTTGTGGTTCTATCGCCAAACCCTGCTGCGAGGCATGGATCAGTGTGGTATAGGCAGGATTCAAATGCACCATATCAAAGCTCCAGTTTCAGGCTTAGGGCGTATTCCTGCTCTTTGGGAAAAGCGAAGACGGGTAGGCCGGTTTCAGCTTCGATTGTCTTCAGGCAGGATTCGATGTCTTGCGGTGTCGCCGTGGCCAGTACAAACCACATATTCAAGGCATGGGCGCGCCGGTAGTTGTGAGCGACTTCAGGATGGCGGTTGACGGCTATGACGGTACTGTCCCAGCGTTTGTCCGGTACGGCCATAGCGACCAGGCAGTAAGCACCGCCTAAAGCCTCGATCTGGAAGAGGGGCCCAAAGCGGGTCAATATCCCGGATTGGCGCAAGTGCTGGACACGTGCAATCAAGGCAGACTCGCTCAAGGCAAAGTCAGGTGCCAACTGTGCAAAGGGGCGGGAGCAGATGGGGAAACCATCTTGCAGACGATTCAGAATGTGGCGATCGGTATTGTCCAGTTCAACCGGCGCATGCAATGGTGGGGTGTGATGATCAGTCATGATGAGCCGGGCTAAGCAGTGCGCCTCGTTGTTTGAAGCAGCGAGTGGAGAACAACACTTCCTGCGGGAGCTGACCCAAGTCAAAACGACTATTCAGCTTCGCATGGTGTGCCAGTACGTCCTGACGGTTTTTGCCGTGAATCATGCAAAACAGATTGTGATTCCAATGTGGCGGGCAGGGCTGCCGCTGATAGCACAGCGTGATGCCGTCTTGCCTGGCCAGCTCCTCGCCCACGGCATCAATGCGATGCTTGTCTACCGTCCAGACACACATGGCGTTGGCTTGGTAGCCCAGTTTTCGATGGCGCAGGACCACGCCAAATCGCCGGAAGATGCCTTGTTCCAGAAAGCCGCGCAGCTGTTGCAGCGCTTGTTTCTCGCTGATCTGTACTTGCTCTGCCCAAGGCTTGAAGGGGTCGGCTTGAATCTTCAAACCTTGCAAAGAACACTCCAGCAGTTTGCGTTCAGTACTGCCTAATGCGGGCAGACCCTTGCTTGGCGACAAGGGGCTGGTGCTCTTGGTATGTGGAACAAGGCTAAACCCCAGGTCAATGTGATAGGCCCGGATCATGGGCAAGGACAAGGGCAACAAGCCAGTATGTTCAGCGATGTGCTCCAAGGCCGCCTGCCGTTCTTGTTCATTCGCATAGGTCAGCACAAACCAGAGATTGATGGCGTGTTCGCGCTCGTAGTTGTGGTTCACGGCGGGCAGGGCACTGATCCAGTCTGCAACCGTGTTCAGATCCTTGGCGGGCACATGCATGCCCACCAAAGTGCTGCTCATACAGGCAGGGTTCAGTACTGGCCCGATACGGCTGATGATGCCCTGGTCTTGCCAGCGTTGCAGGTAGTCCATCACGGCTTGTTCGCTAAGCCCCAAGAGCAGTCCCAGCGTGCGGAACGGTCGGGGTTCCAAGGGGAATCCATGTTGCCAGGCGTTCAATAGTTGAAAGGCAGAAGGGGAAAGATCAGAAACCAATGCGACCACTCCGATGCGTAAAAAACACTCCACTCGGGTGCTGAATATCCAGGCTGTCCAGACGCTTGAAATTGTGGGTGTCGTACACACTGACCTTGTTGTCGTCTCGCGCTGAAATCCAGACAGCCTCACCCCTAGGGGTGAATTCCATGTGGAGAACGGCTTTGCCTACGTCCAAGGTTTGAACCACTTCCAGGGAGGCGACATCAATCACCTGTACCTTGTCGTTGTCTGGAAAAGCGAAGTTCACCCAGACCTGACGGCCATCGGGCTGAGCCATCACAAAAACGGGTTGTCCATGAACCGGAATGCGAGTTTTCTCTTGCCAGTTCACGGTGCTGGCGACCAGAACCTCATGGCGTCCAATGGCCGGTAAAAACAAGTCCTGGCCAGCCAAGGACCAACCCCGTAGATGCGGCATTTTGTAGACGGGCAGGGCGGACTCTCCCCGACCATAGCCTTGCAAGATTTTTTGGACTCCATTTTCAGGATTCCACAAATCCAGCATGGCCAGGGCATCCTCGCCAAACAGTCCGGCAATGTAGTACCTCCCATCCGGGGTGACCATGGCATCGTAGGGCTGACGACCCGCTGCAAAACGCCGTGTTGTGGGGCGTAAGGGGTCGGATAAATCGGTCAGCCAGATTTCACCTGCCTCGAACAAGGAGTAGGCAAATTGCTGATTGGGTAAGTCCGCCAGACCAACCACTTTGGCACGTTTGTTGGGGGCGTAGTAAGACGGGACTTCACTGATCGGGGCCAGGGTGTCCGCATCAAAAACCTTGATGCCACCCGGTTCGTAGTTTTGCACCACAATCAGCTTGCCATCCTGGGAGATGGCGCCACCTATGGCATTGCCGGACTGAATGATGCGATGAACTGGAACTTGTTGAAGCAGGTCCACTTTGCTCAGGCCGCCGTCCCGTCCAAAGACATAGCCATAACGCCCGTCACGTGAGTAGGTGATATGGGCGTGGGACAGATCACCCAAACCTTCAATTCGTGCCAAGCGGCTGCGATGACTGGTTTCAACGACAGCCACACTGCCCGTCGCACGCTCTACAACCAGCCCCAGGTCATTCGTGCCGCGTAGTGGGTTGGCACAGCCGCTTAAAGCGACAAGCAGGCTCAGAGTCATCAGTGCTTTCATGGTGCTGCATCCGATTCATGGAGAAGAAAATGAGCCAGCCAGAGACTTTCGGCTGGCTGCAAGAAGCGGTTCCAGGCAGGCATGGCTGTTCCGGGACGGCCATGCATGATCGTCAGGGCGATCTGCTGTGCGCTTTGGTCTTGCAAGGCGTTAGCCGTTAAAGCAGGCCCCAGGCCTCCTTTCAGGAGCAAGCCATGACATGAGCCGCATTCTTGATGAAGCAGCGTCCGTAAAGAGGCTTGCCGCTCCGGTGTCAAAGCGGTTTCATCAGCAGCGGCTTGTTGTGGCCAAAGAAGGGAGAGCAGCATGGCTAGCCACATGTTGGCCAGAAACTGCCTGCCACTGAGCTTGAAAGGGAGGAGCAAACCTTTCACATCACGGCCCAGGAGGGATCGCAGGCGAGGGCATCTTGCGTGTTTGAGGCAGGTTGCGGGTAATCCGGATGCAACTGCACCACCTGGCCGATAATCAACAAGGCCGGGGGGCTGAAGGTTTGCGCAAGCTGTGGAAGTGTTTGCAAAGTACCCAAGCCCCAGCGCTGGCTTTTAAGCGTGGCATCTTGTGCCAAGGCGATAGGCGTATGCGGGCTGCGCCCATGTTGAATCAAGGCCTGGGCAATATGGCTGCAATTGGCCATGGCCATGTAGAACACCAGCGTACAGGTGGGATCAGACAAGGAGGCCCAGTTCAGTTCCAGCCCTTGGTTGTCGCGCAGGTGCCCGGTGATAAAGCGCACACTGCTGGCCAGCCCGCGATGGGTCAAGGGAATGCCTAGAGAAGCCGCACAACCTGTCGCTGCCGTAATCCCGGGCACGACTTCAACCTGGATTCCATGTTGTTGCAGATACAGCTGCTCTTCGCCTCCACGGCCAAAAATAAAGGGGTCACCGCCTTTCAGGCGAACAACGTGCTGATGTGTTCTGCTCAAGGACAAGAGCGTGTCGTTGATGTCGTCCTGCATGCTGGGCTTGCAGGCGGCAACTTTACCGACGTCATGCAAGGTGGCCTCAGGATTGATGCAGCTCATGATGGCACGGCTGACCAGACGGTCATAGACCACCGCATCTGCATGTTGCAGCAGGTATAAAGCGCGTAGTGTGAGAAGTTCAGGGTCGCCAGGCCCCGCCCCAACCAAATAAACCTTGCCGTGCATCGCTGCGCTCCTTGACGGTAGCAAGTACCGAAATACAGTCAAACAATGCAGAAAATTGTAGGAGGGCAGGCCGCTTCGATATGGGCATGGTTGGTGTTCAGGAGAGGGGTGCAGAAAGGAAGCTTCTCGCCCTCAGACAAGAAGCTAGGGTGGGGCTAAGTACGAGGCATAAAAGGAAATTTATGCGAGCGACGGCCTGCAGAGTCGCTGATGGATGCGCGCAAGTGCTTGAAAAAATGTTCAAAAACGTAGTATCAGCCAGCTAATTTTTTGGGGTTTCAAAGCCCAAATAACATATTTGAGGCAGCCTGTTAAGTTTCTCGATGCAAAATAGGGAAAGTCCTGCAACTTGTATCAACAGTGAGCAATGATGCGGGTTACAGGGGTTTTTTTGCTTGACACGGGTATTAAACGAAGGCTTAATACGCGGTAGCCAACCGGGGCACTTGTGCGCCCGGTAGCCATGGCAGACGGTAGTGCTTGCCTGCCCTGTCGTTTGTCACTATTAAGTCTGACCGCCACAAACTGGTTCCCGCTGGGGGCCCGTAAAATAATTTTCAGGGGTATTTTCTCAATGAATAAAACCGAGCTTATCGAATTCATTTCCACCAAAGCCGATCTGTCCAAAGCTGACGCTGGTCGTGCACTGGATGCGTTTATCGATGCCGTGACCACCACGCTGAAAGAAAAAGATACGGTTACTCTGGTTGGTTTTGGCACCTTCGCTGTGTCGGAACGCGCTGCCCGTTCGGGTCGTAACCCACGTACCGGTGAAACTATCGAGATCGAAGGCGCAAACGTGCCCAAGTTCCGTCCCGGTAAGGCTCTGAAAGACGCTGTGAATTAATTTTTAAATTAATTTACGCAAAAGACTTGCAAAAAAAATTCTTTGGTCCTATAATTCTTTTTCTTCACAAGAAGAACGGCATCACAGAAATGGGTGCTTAGCTCAGCTGGTAGAGCGGCGCCCTTACAAGGCGTAGGTCGGGGGTTCGAACCCCTCAGCACCCACCATTTCTTTTGCTAGTCGAATCAAGCACTTAGGTAAAACTAAGTGCTTTTTTTGTGCCCGTTTAACCAGCTTTTTAGGTAGTCTAAGGTAGCCTCAACCAACCAAGATTGGCTTGCTACCAACTCTACTACGCCCTACATTGAAGCCTGTTTATGCCTGAATGGCGTGCTGGAGAAATGTAATGGCTGGTAAGCGGATTCGCACAAACGGCACCTGGGAATACGTATTCAAAAAAGCCGGGTTGCTGGAAAAACCGATCTATATGACATTCGCCTCAGAGCAAGAGGGCGATGAGTATGCCCAACGGCTAGAGGCACTGTTGGATCGGGGCATCATTCCTTCAGAGCATCAGCCAGAAGGGCGCATCCTGACCATTGCTGCGCTGGACAGAGAGTACCAGCGTGAAGCCCACCCATCCTCAAAGGACGCCGCATCGCTGCGCGTGATTGTGCGCATGCATGGCGATTGGCCGTTGGCCAGGATCACTGCCGGCTGGGTAGATAATTGGATTTCAGAAATGAAAAGGGTGGAGCAGCTTGCGCCAGCCACTATCCGTGCCCGTGTGGGGGCGTTGGCGCGTTGTACCGATTGGGGAATGAGAAAGGGCTACGTCCAGTTCCCTGATCATCCACTGCGCTCGTTACCGGATGGATACGCACAGTACACAAAGATGGATGCTGCGCTGTCTGGTGGTGGACGTGTTGATACAGAGCGGGACCGTCGGCTTGAGCGTGGCGAGTATGAAAAGATACTGGCAGTAATTCAAGAGGGCCGACTGCCGCGAGCAAGAACTGATCTACCGTATGCGCCAGCTTTGGAGTGCATTTTTATCCTGGCGGTGGAGACAGCGATGCGATTGAGGGAGATGTACACCTTGACGCTCGCGCAGGTAGATCTGAGTCAGCGCACGGTGTTTTTAGAGAAAACAAAGAATGGCGATAAGCGTCAGGTGCCTTTGTCCTCAGTTGCTATGTCAGCATTGGAGCGATATTTAGCGTTCCGATCGGAGCAGGGATGGGATCATGATCGGCTATTCCCTTGGTGGGGTGGGCGGCATGATGCAGCGAGTCTTTCAAAAATAAGTGACTTCCTCTCAAAGCTTTTCAAGAGAGTCTTTGCGGCGGCTGATATCGAGGACTTGAACTTCCACGACTTTCGCCATGAAGCTACCAGCCGCCTGTTTGAGAGAACCCGCTTGTCCGAGACGGCGATCATGCGGATCACTGGCCATAAGAGCCAGCGCATGCTCATGAGGTACGCGAACCTGCGCGGGTCCGACCTGGCTGATTCACTTTGGTGATCCCACGCATGCGGTCAGCAGTCTGCTTGATCAAGAGTTGGTCCAAGTAATTGAGAACGTCGCGTGTCAACATGACGTAGGCGCGTCCTACTTTTGCGGCTGGCACGGCGCCAGACTGGATGATCTCAAGCATGGTCTTGGGGTGTACCTTCAAAATGTCGGCTGCACCCCGCAGATCAGTTGTGTGATTGTTGGTTTGCATGTTTCTTCCATAAAAAACCCGCCACGGGGGCGGGTAGATTCCAATCTTTGGCCGTTCTGGCCAGGACTTCCAAAATTCGATCTTGCATTAGCGGGCCTGTCGAAACTCCTGCAGGAACCGCTGGCGGAACTGCTCAGTGTCCAGGTCCGTGGTGCGCATCTTGGTGTTTTCGGGGTTGTTCATCCAGTTCCACATGCGCGTGCTGAGCATTTGAGCGCCGGTGATCTGGCGCTGCAGCTCATCAATTTCGCAGGCGACGCAGGTGCGGCCTCGATGTACCTGGGCTTCACTGTGTTTTTCACAGCTGTAGTTCATGTATTTTTCCTGACCAAAGAATTAAAAGGGGAGGCTGTCCACCCATTTGAGGAACAGCTCCCAGAGTGTTTTGCGTCCGGCCTCAGTGGCCTCGGGGGAAATGCTCATGCCCCAGGCTCCTTTTCGGCAGGCGCCTGTTGCAGCATCCGCAGCAGGGCAGTACGGTACTGGCCCAGGCTCTGGTACGAGATTGCGGACGCATCGCAGGCGACGAAGGCCTCGATTTTTGCGAGACTGGCAGCATGCTCGGCGCGTAGCTGTTCTATGGCGGCCAGGATTGGTGCAGCGCCACCGGCATCAGGATCAAGCCCCAAGGCTTCATTGATGGTTCCCAGCTCAATACATGCTGCCTGGAACATGCTGCGGTACTGGGCTTTTGTTGTGCTGTCACCCATCATGGCGTTGATTCTCCGGGGTCCGTGATTGGTGCGAGCTCATAGTTGCAGGAGTAATGCCAGTCATTGCCGCTGAACCCCTCTTCGGATAGCGCCTGCTCGTGCCCCTCGTCGCTCTCAAAATCCTCACGCTTTGGCCGTAGCACCACATTTTTCGGAATGGTGTGGTGAGTGATTTCTCCGGCCACCACATTCACAACCTCTTCGGCCCAGCAATCGTCCAAATAGCTCTGGATTGCGTCGGCGGCGTCTGTGTCACGCTCTTCTGCTGTCTGGTAATACCGCATTCCGTCGCCCTCGGGGTCATGAAGAAAGAAACGGTATTCCGGTGTGGGGTGATATTTGAAGTCGGTCATGCTTGCTCCTTACGGGCTGCGTCACACTTCCCATCATCTGTAATTGCGCAACGTCCCTCAGATTCATATGCGCAAAATGTTGAGCATAATGACGTCGGTAGATTGCTTTTCTCTCGGATTTCGCGCTGCTTTTCTGCATCGCGCCGAGCATCGGACGTTGTGTACCAGCTCATTATTTTCACTCCTTACGGTCTGCGTCCTGCTGGGCGAGTGCAGCGCGGATCAATGCCATGTCTTCGCGAGCGGCTGTAACAGTTGCCGATGTATACGGAACAGAAAGCAGTCCTCGTTCCGGGGCCAGTATCGCATCCATAAGGTCCAGTGCATCTGTTATGTTTGCTGGCAACTCTCCGGAATTTCCGGATGGTTCGATCATTTGCGCGGCGTCACGAAATTGATCCACTTGTCCGGGATTTCCGGATAACTGGCCTGCCATGCAGTCCAATAGATGCAGGCACTGGCCTACAGACAAATTGGAGTGGTCTCCATTAGCTATACCTATCTTCTGAGCGGTTTCGTAGATCGCATTGGCTAATGTTGCTGCTACGTGACGGGGTATTGTTCCATCAGCACCGCTTACAGGTTGCTGCGCTGTCATAATCTCGCACTTGATAGCCCATGCTTCGGCTGTTGCAGCTTGTCGTGTCGGCCGCCAGCCGCCGCCTATGACGAGTCGATCCTCAGCGTCACGATGCTCTGCTCGGTATACTGTGCCGCTCAGTTTGTCGTGTCGCGTAGCTACAATCAGGCCATCAGGAAGAAACGGGTATGATATGGATTCTTTGTCGCTTGGCTGCACCTGGGCGGCCTTCAGGGCCTCAATCTCTTTACGCAGCGCTTCAATCTCCGCATCCCTTGCTGGGATACCTGCCATCACATCATCGAGCGTTTGCTGTGTGACGTCTGGCTGGGCGGCAACTATGGAGGTTCTGGCCGCTTCGATGCGCTGTCGGATTACCATTGCCCCCTCTGCCAGGGACATCGTTCCCTGTTTGACACGGGAGAGCAGATACACAGCGTCAGCATCCAGGCTATCGAGTGCAATGTGGGCTGCGTTGGGCATTTTGTTCGCCTGTTCGGCGGCCAGCGCCTCCGAAACTGGCTGAATGGAAAAGTCTAAAGAAATGCGGTCGTCCACCGGCTGAGTGCCCGCTGCTTGTTGGCCCACAGCACCGAGATTCCCATATCGCTCCAGCACAGCACGGGCAAACTGTCTCCAGCCCCAGCCTTCCAGAAACCCATTCAGGCCACCTGGCATTGCCCGGGCTATAGCGTCTATTTCATCGCCGCTCGGCTTGTCCTGCGCCTGGGCCGCACGTAGCCGCTTCAATTCTTGCAACACCAGCATGATGGATTCCCCGATGCTGGGGGTGACATATACGTCGCAGCTTGCCCCCCATTCTTCCAGTTCGCGTATGGATAGATCCAGTGCGGTCGGCTCCACTGGATTAAGATCAGCCTGGGCGGCAACGGGGGCGGCGTAAAGCGGATAATCGCCCACCGGAAGCATGAAAACCTTTCTTTCGTTGGGATGGAATATGCCGTCTCCCGACGCATTGCATTCAAGGATGCCCACCGGCTCCGGGCTCACGGACAAAGCGGACTGCACGCGGCGGGCAATGTCACACTGATCTGGGGTCATGCGCTCATGCTGGCCCATGCCCAACATGAACCGGATCGGCTGGCCTACGCCGCTGCTACCGCCCTGGTGATGCCATAGTGCGAAAAGCAGAGCGGCGCGCACATCCTCGCTGATCGGCCCGAACGGCATCGCCACCGGCTCCGCGCTCACAGGGGCCGCAGCAAGTGTGTCACGCTCGGCTAGTAGCGCAGCGATTTGCTCTGCCCGCTCATTCACTCCACCTTGCCGTTTAGCATCGGCAATAGCTGCTGCCAGGTCTTGACGGAGTTTTGGATACTTGTCGGTCATCGCTTCTTCTTCCTCAGTTGGGGGTAATTAGGATTGGGGGCGGCTTTTGAAGTCACCGGGATGAATGCGCGTGTGCCGTATACCTGTGCTGCGCGTTCTTGGTTGATAGCCAGCTGGCTGATCGCCTGGACTGGGTTGTAATTCATTCTTCAACTCCTTGAGCTTTGGCCATTCGTAGTGTTTTGGCCTATACTCGAAACCGCCACGGGAATGCTCCGTGGGAGAGCGGCGATTAATTTCACGATCTTGGTCAATGTGCGTTGCACGGACCCATGCCTCAGACAGGAAACTGATGAGACATAGCCTTGATGGCTGGCGCCTTTTCTTCATTGATTAGGAGCCGCTATGGCTAAGACATCACTTCAAAAAGCTCGTGCGCGGGCATTCAAACTTCAAAATGGTTGCTGCTTTTATTGCGGGCAGCACATGGATCAATCTCCCATTACAAAATGCACTGCGGAGCATCTCAAGGCTCGTTGTGACGGCGGCCGGATAGCTGGCAACATCGTTGCGGCGTGTTGGTTTTGTAATAGTCGCAGGCACAGAAGGAAGGCTCCGCTTGAGCCAAAGGCATGGCAGGCGTATGTCGTCAGGAAGATGCAGCAGAAACGGTGGCCGACTCTCACTTCGGGATAGAGCGCAATCGGTTGTGTGGGTGGTTGCTCATGACAAGTCCGGAAAAAGTTGTTGGGGATCAAAGCAATCCAGCTTTCCGCTATCCAGATGAAGAATGACTCCATAGCCGCGAGCGCCTTTTACAGCGATGGTTGCGATGGCCACGCCGAATTGGCCCGCGCGTGAGTCTCCAGCACCCACCAGGAATCGAGATTGCGACGCAGGCGGTATTTCATTGATTTCGATGAAACGCGAAACATCGAGTTTGTTTTTCATGGCCTGCTGTCCTCCTGGCGTGCAGCAACAATAGCGGCCATTTCCTCAGGCGTTGGACGGCGTACTTCGCCACATGTTTGGCACTCCATGCGAGTGGCCTCAACCGGATAGGTGCGTCTTGGCTCCCAGATATGCTGGCCATCATTCAAGCAATCAGCTTTTTCGGGCTCAAAGTAGAAGCTGATGGACGTTGTGAAAGTGAAGTGCTTTCCGCATGATCGGCAGTGATCGTGGTGCAGAACACCTTCTTCGTAACCGTGCCCGTCATCGTGACAAACTTCAAAGGGAGCTTCGCAGTACGGGCAATCAAAGTCGTGGCTCATGTTTAGCCTCCCATCCGTTCTCACCCCAGACCACACAAGAGCGTTCAAGCTCATGGCACAGGGATGCATATCCGTTATTGAAATGGCCGTGAGTGCTAGTTTTGTGCAGGAGCACGCGCACCTCGGAGTCATGGCGAAGGGTAAAAAATTGCCCCGGTTCGATGTGTCGAAGGCGGGGCAGGGGTTTGTTGCTGTAGGCGCTTTGTGTCATGCGACTTTCTCCCGAGGGGAGATCTGCTGATCGGAGTAGTTGGCCTGCACCAGGGCATGCGCCAAGGGCGGGCAGACGCTGTTACCGCACATGCGGACCTGCGCCGTCTTTGTTAGCGGGCTGCCGTCAGGTTTGCGGTCGATGATGTACGAGTCAGGAAAGCCCTGGGCGCGGTAGAGCTCGCGTGGCGTCAGCATGCGTAGGCCAATATCTACGATCTGGTAATCGACGCCATGGACTGTCACCAGTCCGAATCGATCACGGGTGGGGATTGTGTGCAGAGGCTCGTGCAAACTTACCCCATCCTGCTCATTGCCGTAATACTTCACCAGGAATGAGCGAACTTCTCCAACATGCCCGCCGCCGGCCGTCAGAGTTGGCATGGGTTCATCATGGCTCTGGCCGAATTGGTTCTTGCGCAGCTTCACCAGGTGGCTTGTCACCAGACCTGCAGGGCAGCCGGACGCCGTCACGGTATTCAGTGGTTGCTCAACATCGCGGATGCCGTGGCTGAACCGTTTGCCGCCTGCCTTGCCTTCGCCGTGCCCCATGTGAATCAGGTTGGCCGTAATCAGGCTGTGGTGATCCACGCTTGTCACGGTCCCGATAGGGGCTTGCAGGTCGCTGCCCACTACGCCGGTATAGTGCTTGGCTAGGAATGCCGTCACCATTCCCATCACGTTTCCTGTGCTCATCCGTTTTGTTTCGCCACCGGCCGTAACGGTGTGCAGCGGCTCATCCAGGCCTGTGCCCACCGAGCCAGAGCGAAACTTTGTGATGAAGCTGACGCCACCCGGCACGATGAATGGGTCCTCTGCCTCTATCACGTACCGCATCACTCCCTTCGCAATGCGCCGACATGTCGCATCAGCCAGGGGGCGTTTGCGTTCAAAGATGGACGGACACGGGATGGACCAATCAATAATGTCCGAGGCAGGGCGCCAGGCCTGTTGGCCCTTGGTGGGCTTGGCAAAGTGAGTTTGCTGCGGCCACACGATAGGCAGCCCATCACACCTCGCCACCATAAAGAAACGCTTCCGGATGGTGGGAGCGCCATAGTCGCAGGCCCGCAGCTCCTTGTATTCAAGACGGTAGCCAAGGCCGCGCAACTGCTCTTTCCAGAGCTGGAACGTCTGGCCCTTACGCTCAGGGCAAGGCATGCCGTCATCAGTCAGTGGTCCCCAGGTCTGAAACTCCTCTACGTTCTCAAGAATAATCACGCGGGGGCGGACGGCCTTGGCCCATTTGACGACGACCCAGGCCAGTCCCCGGATTCGCTTGGATACCGGCTTACCGCCTTTGGCCTTGCTGAAGTGCTTGCAGTCTGGGCTGGCCCACAGCAGCCCGACTGGCCGACCGCGAGTAGCGACGTGTGGATTGATCTCAAACACATCACTGACATAGTGTTCGGTCTGAGGGTGATTGATTGTGTGTAGGGCAATGGCCTCCGGGTCGTGGTTGACGGCAATATCAACGTGCCGGCCCAGGGCTTGCTCCAGACCGGTGGAAGCGCCACCACCGCCAGCGAAAAGATCAACAACAAGCTCATCGTTAACAGGGAGCTGGAATTGTGGAGTGAGCAATAACTTAGCCGCCTTAGTTATTAGCCAAGGTGGTTCCGAAGGAAAGGGGTATGATTTCCTCCGAGAATGGGAGGGTCTGTGGAAAAATCTGAGAAATGGATAATGTTGCTGATTGGCTTAGTCGGCGGATGGGTTATATCCACTGCGCCAAGTTGGCTGCATGCGTCGAGTGATAAACATTGGTGGAGCATTGCTGAGGCTGTGGGCACCGTTGGGGCAACGCTGATTGGCGCTCTATCCTGGGTCTATGTGTGGCGAAAAGACTCACGGGAAAGGGAGCATAAGACAAAAGTTCTTCTTCATGAGTTTGTGAGTCCTGTCGCTGCTGAGTGGGTTAAGCACGCTAATAACTTCTTTGCTAAAGCAGATAGAGTGGTCGAGGCGTTTGGTGATGGAGACAAACTAGAAAGAGATACGTCATTAGGTGCTCTTGAGGATGCTGTGGCAGCAATTTCAAAGCTTGACGGCATTGTCCTAAGTAAAGAGGATAAGCTCTCAATCAATACTGAGCTTTTCCAGCGCGTCGTTGCCTTGAATTTTTCAGTTCGTGCTTTGACATCGCGATTTCAAGAGCGAGATAGGGCTGGATTGGTCGTGAGCTGCACAAGGTGTCATCGGGATGGCAGGGAGGAGAGAGAGCTTTACATTGACGAATCTCGATTGCAGCGTGCGTACAAGGACTTGAGTAGAGTTCTTATCGAGTTGGCAGAATTGTCTTGCATGAGTGGGTCCCTTGACTGGCTGCCACCGCAGGCCGAGTTTATGGGCAAGATGAGAAAGGCATTTTCTCCGGTTTTTACATAAAACAAATTCAGTGCGTATCTACAGGTTTGCCCGACTTGTGCCCTACCAGTGGCTTCTGGTCTGTCAAGGCTAGAATGTCGCTCACGGGTATCTGTATTTCGTTCCACTTGGAAACTAGAATGTCTTCTCATTCCAGCGCTCGTAAGCGCTCGCCGAGGCAACGCCGGGGCGGAGAGTGTCGGGGTATCCACGGAAGATGTCCTCCTAATAGGAGTCTGGCTGCGGCGTAGAGTTGCCGCTGGGGAGCATTTGCATTTGCTCCGCGATAATCTCAGTCGTGAAACGCTCCTGACCGTCCTGACCCGTCCATTTACGGGTGCGCAGACGACCTTCTACATAAACAGGGCGGCCTTTGCGCAAGTACTCACCCGCGATTTCAGCCAGACGGTTGTAGAACACCACACGGTGCCATTCGGTTTCCTCTCGGGGTTCGCCGGTCTGCTTATCCTTCCAGGTGGACGTGGTCGCAATGGAGATATTGCATACGGGGGCGCCACCGGCGTTGTATCGAACTTCGGGATCTCGCCCAAGGTTGCCGACGAGAATTACTTTGTTGACTGAAGCCATGGTTAGAAGCCCGCTGCGGGGGCGATGAATTTCAGGATCACTGCGATGACAAAGAACGCAGTGGGCATCCCCAGGCACCAGCTGGCCGGAGTCTCGCTTTCAGTAGGCAAAGGCTCCCACCCAAAGTAAGCGGCCAGGGGAGGGCGCACAGAGCGCACCCAGAACTTGTCAGCCAGCAGTGCGATGGAAAGCACGCCAGCCCACATAAACAGATTTGCGAGCGCAGTCATAGCGCCTCCTGTTGAGAAAAGAAAAAGCCCCACGCTTCGTTTGAAGGTGGGGCTTTGTTGGTTATGAAAATGATTACCCTCTAGTCGCAGCACTCCCGACGCCCATGGCGTGGGCGGTTTTGATATCGAATTGGTTAAGGGAGTGGGAATGCTGCGGCTGGAGGGTGCCCGCTCTCACCATGCGGGCCATGGGCCTGTGCGCGTGGGCTATACCCCAGGCTCGCGTACTACCTAGTGCTATTTGGCGGCGTCTCCTGGCGTACAGAGGGTGGGTGCTCCTCCAGCCATCAGCCAACTTTGATCCCATGCCGGTATCGCCCAGCTTTCTGCGCCCGTGTACTCAGGGATTTAGCGGGTTACACCGCTACGCTGCATTGCTGCCCATGGCTATCTCCAATGAATTGTTTCGGCGTGACGCTACGCCGTGAGCATGAATGGGTTGATAGTGGCAGGCATCCCAACCTGCCGTGCCTTCCCCTGAGCTTCATGGCGGACAAGTCCAGATTTGTGACGCATACGCTCTCGATGCCTCCGCCTTGCCGTCGCACCCACAGGGTGGTTCTCGGGTTCCTTTGCCGTCAATTCGGCCTGTGCCACCATCAAGAGTGTGGGCGGGCCGTCTAGTCCTATCGGTCTGGCCGACAATCGGAGTAGTTCATGGAGTCGAACCATGCAGCTCCACACTCTTGATGGCCCTGAGTAGGGCCTGGTGCTGGGATTCCAACCAGCGTGACCATTTCTTGTCTTGGCCGTCTACGCCTCACCCCCTTTCTCCGTGAACCGTGCTTTGACGGACTGGAGACGGCAGGGACACCGCGCAGAGCCACAACCATGTTTGTGGATGCTATTGATGCCGGACGAACACCCCACATAGGCGGGGTGAGCAACATCGGCAGGTGGGTTGTTAAAGATCGTTGACTTAATATTAGCGCCGCGCTACTTATAGTGTCAATAGCGGGGCGCTAATCTTAATAGGGAAAATAAACCCGCTTTCGCGGGTAGGTGAGCCTTAGCGGTGCCAGTGCTGGATCAGCCGCACCTCTCTCTAAAAGATAAATATGTCTGCAGCCGAACCACTGCATCCAAAATTTCTTGGACAGCTTTTCGCTCTAGATCAAAGTCAATTTGAGGAGTTAAGGTTTTGAGTTTGTATGTTTCCAGGTGTTCAGCCCGTTGTTGATCTATTTGAGGATTGTGATTTTTAGTATTTCCAGTGTTTTGTTTTTTGGTCTTGTACTTCCGCTTCTTCATCTAATTCTCCAAGCATGTCGCACTCCATTGAGCCCTGCATTGAGCAGTGGCATGGGAGAGTTGGCGTCAGGGTGACGTGGGCATTACTGGGCATGGGATAATTTAACTGTATATCTATACAGTATTTTTGGTCAAGGCGTAACGGGTGGGCGTTGTGACGAATGCTGCCTTAGAGAGGGGGGCGTAAGCCCTACGACAGCCTAAGCTGGTACGATTTGTCTTTACCTGTTACTTGGGAGAGGGGAATGAAAAGGGCTGTTGTTGTATCGGTCTTTATGCTTGCGGGGCTGCTGGCCGCGTGTGGAGACGGGAAAGATTCTGCGAGTAAAAAGGCAAGCGAAGCGCAGATGACTGAAATTAAGCTCCAGCGTCTGGTTAGAGGGTTTGTCACTGCCAAGCTGAAAGACCCAGACTCTGCTCAGTTTAGGAACCAAAAAGGAATATGTGGAGAGGTTAATGCTAAAAACTCGTTTGGCGGTATGACTGGCTACACCCGCTTTATGGCTTCCAATGAAAATTTTGTAGTAATGGAGAATGACCCTGCACTAGAGCGTGGAGCGTTTGCTGAGGTTTGGGAGCAGTTTTGCAAATAATGTAGTGGCGGGTACTAGTATGGCCTTGGCTGATCTATTGATTGCTAAGGACAGTGCTTTGCAATCGGAGCGGCCATTTTGTGGTTTGGGTTTCTTGGGTTGAGGTCACTGGTAACGCATAGGGAGAGGAAGATGGCGAAATTGAAAATCCATGCAGGTGATTTTGGGAAAGGCACCGGTGCATACATGCTTGGTGCTTTCAGTTTTCCCTGGCAGCCTGGAGATGGCTTTAGCGTGGGGAAGAGCCGACATGTTTCTGAGCTGCAGTCGATTGAGATCGCAACGGAAGAGGCAGTAAAGAGGGTAGGCGGAACAGTTGGCTGGGGCGTGGTTGGAGCTACGTTGCTGGGACCTGTTGGGCTGTTAGCGGGGTTAATTGCTGGGGGGCGGGGGAAGGACGTTACCTTCGTCGCGCAGTTCAAAGATGGGCAGCGTTTCTTGGCGACTGTGGACGCTAAGACATACACAAAGATCCAAGCTGCACTGTTTTGAGGTGTGTAGTCTCACGCAAACAAAAAAGCCCCGTGAGGGGCTTTGTCGTATAGGCTCGTCACGTGAGCTGACGTATCAGAACGGAAGGCCGGGGAACCGGTCTTTTAGCTGTCGGATAAGTTTTTGCCGGGTCGACACCACTTGTTTTGTATAGGTTTGATGGCTTTCGACTGTTCGGCGAGCGGGCTCGCGCAACGGAGAAGTGTGGAGCGGGCTGCGACTAGCCTGGTTAAGTTTTTCGTAGATAGTAATACCTTCTGTATGGCTTCAAATTACCGCTGCAGCCTGGAAATGGGGGTTCTCCTAAGCAATGATGTGGCGTGGAATTTGAAGGGTAGTGAGATAGCGAGATTGCTACCTTTGAATGAGATCAGTCTCATTGTACCAGTATGGGCTTTTCGCCCACTAAAGCATAGAAGTGCTTTGTAACGCTTCCTCGGGCGGCCAGCATCAGCGCTTGAAGTAAAGTTTGATGGTGATAGGTGCTAAGGCCAGTAAAGCGATTATCAGTATCGCTGGGCTTCTTTCGTCAGCCGCGGCAATTAATAGCCATGCTCCCAATAGAGCTAATGGGGCTACCCATTTCCAGGACCATTCACCGGCCTTACGAAGCTGTTTATGACGCTCAAGGCTAGCTATTTGTTTTTCCAGCAGGAGCTGCTCTTTCCGCTTTTTAAGGTCTTCAATGTCTGGGGTGTCACTCATTGTGCTGCCTTTAAGGAAATATTCGATAGCTACCGAAATATAGTGATGAGCAATAAGTAATCAACGGATGGCTGGCAGTCAGATTATCGATGGTAGTCACTGATGTACAGATTCACTATGTTTCCTTCTTCATCCACCTCAGCCTTGGCAGTGAAGCTAATTATTGAAAGCTTCGAGAGCGCGGTCACATAAGGGTTATTTGGCAGGCGAACCTCTGGGTCAACAATTTTTGCAGATATGCGTGACGTAAGGTCACTCTCTAGGGCTACTTTGCAAGACCCAGTCATCATGTCGAGTTCAGAAATGACGCCCGAAAATGCTCTTGCTTCAGTGATAGTATTATTTTTATCGATATTGGCAAGCTCTTTAGTTTCCCTGTCAAGAATCACCACAGCTGCACTATCACAGTCTCGTCTTAGGTTTATGCTTTCAACTGATTGGCCAATTGGGGCCAAGGCTTGCTTTACTGATGGCTGCAAAGCATCAGCAAGTTTTTCTATGGTAGCCAACAGTCTTTCTTGGGTGTCCGCCTGTTGGCTGAGGGACTGTTTTAAGGCATCGCTTAAGTGCTTCATCTCCTCCTCCTTTCTGCGGTTAAATACGTACCCAACTAGGGCCATGAATAGGGCGGTACCGAGGCCAGACCAAAGCTCACCGCTAGATGCTACGCGTAGTATGGTGGCAGCGATCTCATAGCAATTATGCTCTTCAACTGGAGTTGCCAAAACTCTTACTGACAGGGTATCAAATTGTTTATTGTACTTGCCTGTTTCTGCGAAATGCGAGGTCACTGCTAGCACTCGTGCCATCCCTTGAAGGGACTGGCCTAACTGGTGGAGGTCTATCGCATGTGATCTGGCGTCACCGCCTTCGTAGCGGATGGAAAGTGTCAGGTCCCCCTCTTCACTAACTGATAATGCCGGCTGGTAGCTCATTCCTTCCCCCTTTTTTTACGTATAGCTATTTTTAGTTACTTGTTAAGTAAAAAATAAGGAGCCGTATGGCTCCTTGTCTCTTCCTGCTCAGTCCCTCTTACGTACAGCCTCCCTGGGCTGGGTTAAATCGTTGCCTATCAATCTTCAATCTCCAGCCCAAGGTTTTTTGCAGCTACGCGCATAGCAGATTCGAGACGAATCACGTCTGCCCGCTCCAGCGTCAGAAGCTTGCTCTTAGGAATGGCAGAGAATGGCCATGAGTCGTTAGAGAGGTCTGGGTCTGTGTCCATCCATCCTAAGGGCTTCCCGCAAGCCTCCTCCAGTGCTCTAGCCAGAGGAGAGCCCATTTGTTTTGGTTTTCCGGTTTTGCTGCCTAGCGACTGGTTAAGGATTTGGCTATAGGTTGAATCGCGATCATTCTTTCCGGTAGCCCGGTTTAAGTCCGCAGCAGTGCCACCCACCTCTTTGATGAGCATTTTTAGTCTGATGCGGCGGACTTCTTCAACAGTTTTCATAGAACTCAATTAAACAGCGCAGAGCTAAGCAAATGGCGTAGCGCTGCGCTATTGACATTGAGCATAGCGCCGCGCTAATCTTTCGGCATGAAGCTATCAGAACTCTACAAATCTCTTTCAAAAACTGAACGCGCACTTCTTGCGGAGCGCGCAGACGTCGGTCAAGGCTATCTATGGCAGATAGCCACAGGCTGGAGAGGTAAGCGCCCATCTCTGCTTGTGCTGGACCGACTTTTGAAAGCGGATAGTCGACTGAAAGCTAATGACTTAATCGCTGAGTTTGCTGAGCAGCAGACCAAGGAGCCCCTCATGCCCAAAACCCCTGATCCTAAACCCGATGACCGTATCCCCATCGGTCCCCCTGACTGCATTACGAAAGGGGGCGCACATGCTTAAGACCCTGTACGCCCGCCTGGTGCTCTGGCTGATTCAACCGGCCATCAAGCTCCAGGGGGATCGTCTAGCCCAGGCTGCAGGGTTCACAGATCAAGAGGCTCGGGATGCAGAGCTTTTGGCAAAAGCTGCCTTAGCTGCTGAGTCAGCTCGCCAGACACTTCATCGGCATCACTTACTCCGGCTCTGAACCGGGCATGGCTTTGTACCTTTTGGTTTATGAGCGTCCTCAATCGTTCCGCTCGTTGAGGGTCAGTTGCCGCCTCATCTAGCAAGGCGGAAAGAAGTATCTCCAGGGCTGTGATCTGCACGCTGTGCGATCCGACCGTCGAATTTAAGGAGAGTGCGGTGTTTACCAAGTCGCTATTGATTCTTAATTGCTGATCAGTAGAAGTCACGGTCAATCCTTTTCAGAAAAGTTTAGTTACTTGCATCTCTAAGCATAGCTGATCGGGATTGACCACCTCAATGAACGGTAACGGCCCCGAGCTCACCCAGACCATGCAGTTCATTCCAAATAAGCCGGTCATAGATGCCGGTTATGTGGTCATCGGTAGGGCAGTTGAAGGCCTGATAGGCCAGCTCAGTAGCTCTATCAATGATTTCAAAGCGGGGGAGTTCTTTTTTATCCATCCCTGCATTTTCAGACCCAGTAGCTAATTTTTCCATTTGTAGTTCCCACTCCCGATTAATCACTACGTACTTTTCACACTTTTACTGTAGCGATTGTCAGAGGTGGGCGAAACGCTGAAATACACAGGAGTTCAGCCCAATGACAAGACGTTTTTCTTCCTTGAACTGGCGAGACGCGCTCTACAGTGCCGTCCGTCAGGCCCCAGGCGGCGTTGGCGCGGCTGCCGTGTTTCTCTCTGACCGTCGTGGCCTGTCGATCCATCCCGAGTCACTGCGCCGGAAACTGACCGGTGGGGAGCAGTTGGACATCGACATGGCCTTCTTGCTGACCGAGTGGTTGGATGAACTTGCCGACTGCCGTGAAAGCGCACGGGACTGGCTTATCGCTGCTGCTCAGCAGGGAGGCCTGCATGTGGTTGATCTACCACCTGAGCCGGTAGGGGGATTCGAGAACGAGGCCGGTGCTCTGAACGAGAAGGCGCTCAAAGCAGCCGCTGAGCTTGGCGAAATGTGTAGCGCCATCACCGGCACCACAGCCGACGGTCGTGTGACTCATGAGGAGCGGGAGCGTGTGGTGGCTAAAGCCTTGGACCTGATCCGCCTTTGCTTTCGCATCATCCGCAACGTGACCCGCTGGCACCGCAAGGAGACATCGGTATGACCAAAGCACCCTACGGCACGTACTACACCGACTTGTACAAACTTGGCTGGTTCAACAACCCCCAGGTATGCAAGGCCCTGAAAGTCGCTTTCGATCAACAGCCTCATGAACGCCAGCAGCAGATCAAAGCGAAGTTGTACGCAGAGTTCGGCACCGACAGCCTCGCGATGGTGAACCCACAGCACTTCGTGCGCACGCTGGACGGCATGGGCCTGTTCTTCACGTTGCCCACATCACTCAAGGACCAACTGCGATGAAGACGCTTGAAATCCTGAACATCATCTACGCCGGTTATCCCATGATCCTATGGATAGCCCTGGCTGTTGTGAGCACCAGTATGGGTGCATCACTGTGGATTGCACTGGGGAAGATTGATGAAAAAGACTGATTTACCCCAGCGCACCCAGTTGCAGCGCCGCCAAATGCTCAAACGTAGCGCGTTCAACGCCAAGCCAAAGAAAAAGAAGGGCCCGAGCATGCCTATGGTCGTCGCCAAGCTGGTGGGAACCCTTTTCAAGCACCAGCCAAAACTGCCGGCTGTATTCCGCTCTGAGCAGCACCGTCGCAACGTCGCAGCATTGCCATGCGCCAACTGCGGCCGCTGGTACCGGTCCCAAGCTGCCCACATGAATGGCGTTGAGTTTGGCAAAGGGTTGGGCCTGAAAGTATCAGATGCCTTGATGTTTCCCTTGTGCACCGATAACGCCTGGGGGCGGGGGTGTCACAGCAAGCTCGACCAGGGCGGGATCTACGACAAAGCCACTGCAGTAGGTCTGCAGATCACCTGGCTGCACCAGACACGCGATGAATTGAAACGCTTGGGCCAATGGCCTGAGGAAGCCGACCGCGACGTAGAGACGTTCGTGGGGGCGTATTTGAGGAGGCAGGTGACATGCTAAGTGCATCCGACCTGATGCGCACGATAGGGCGTCCAATTGCCTATCACCCCGCCTTGGCTCGTATGGTAGGGGGCGTTAACGCAGCCATCTTTCTGTCCCAACTTATCTACTGGGATGAACGCATGGAAGACGCCGAGCTGGGTGTGTACAAGACCGCAGAACAATGGGAGGCAGAAACAGGCCTGTCTGTGCGCGAGCAGACCACAGCACGCCGTCAATTGCGCGACCGTGGCCTCATCACTGAGACCCACAAGCGCATAGAGCACAAGCTGTATTTCAAGCTCGACCGTGTTGCCTTTGATCGACTGATTGCGGGGGTGGGTGAAGCCGGAAACCCCGAACGACAAAACGTCGATTCCCGAAACGCGGAAACGCAATTCGGGAATAGCGAAAGCGCAAATACCGAAACCCCCAAAGCGCCATCCCCGAACCACCCAAAGCGCAGTTCGTTAATAAAGACAGAGACTACTACAGAGACTACAGAAGAAAAAAATACCAAAAAAGAAAGTTCGTCAGCCTTCAGCTTCGAGCACTGGCCTGTCAATCCATCGCCAGACGTTTGGGCGGATTACTTGCAGCACCGCAAAGCGATCAAAGCGCCGTTGACCCAGACTGCTGCAAACCGCTTGGGGGCGGAAGCGCACAAAGCCCAGGCTGCTGGGTTCAGTGTTGATGACTTCCTGGCCGAGTGCATGCTCCGTGGTTGGCGGGGAGGGAAAGCCGACTGGCTAACGCGGGGGATGTCGCAGGACCAGCTAGGGGGCGGGCAAGTAGTTCGGGGTGGAAAGTTTGATCCGAATGCGTTTCTGGAGCAGAGGCGCAAAGATCGGATGAAGGGATGCCAAGGAGGTGGTGATGTTGTCGACGTTTGAGCGCGAAAGTGCCTGGCTCAAGCCAGTGCCCAAGCTGGAAGGTAAAACGCTGATGGAGCACCTGTACGCCCGAATGGACGGCCTGTACCCCGGCAAGTGGAAATCCAACTTTGTGGGCGAGGCAGCCATGTCGAACTGGGAGCAGGCCTGGGCCGAAGCATTCGATGAGGAAGGCATTGTGCCAGTGGACGTTGCCCTGGGCATTCAGAACAGCCGACGCATGTACGATTGGCCTCCAAGCCTGACCGAGTTCCTGCGGGCCTGCCGTCCCTACCTGGAGCCTGATGTGGCGTTCTTTGAGGCTGTGCGGGGTATGCAAGCTCGAGAGCGTGGTGAGCGTGGCGAGTGGTCACACCCCGCGATTTTTCATGCCGCAGCAACTGTGGGCCGGTTTGATCTGCTCAACCAAGCCTACCAGCAGATGGAAGGGCACTGGAAGAAAGCGCTTCATGCCCAACTGGCCCTGGGGGCCTGGCCCGACATTCCCGACCCAGCACCAGCACTGCCAGCACCTTCAGGCTCAGCCCAGACTGAGCAGGGAACTAAGGCCATGCGTGAAATGGCTCAGCGGGCAATCAGCCGGAAAGGGAAGGACCACAAGGCGTGGGCAAAGGGAATCGTGGCTAATCCCAAGGGGCGCTCCCCCACCATCGTACGCATGGCCCAAGCAGCAGTAGGAGAGGCGGCATGACTGAGGCGACCGCATTAACTCTGGTGCTGCCTTGGCCTGATATGCGGCTGATGCCCAATCGCAAGAACGGTCGGCACTGGGGAGGCGTCCAGTCAGCCAAGGAGCAGGCGCGGCGTGATGGGCGTGTAGTTGCTGTCGCTGAGTTGGGGCGACGACGCTTCATCGGTAGTGACCGCATCCCAGTGAAAGTGACTTTCATGTCGCCAGACCGCAGAGGTAGAGACCTGGACAACTTGCTGGCCTGCATCAAGCCGCAGATAGACGGTATAGCTAAGGCCCTGGGAGTGGACGACAAGCGGTTCAGACCGTTGATTGTGGATGATGGATTGGACCCAGCCAAGCGCGGGTATCTGAAGATTGAAGTGGGGGAAGTATGAAATCGCAGATTGAAATCTTGTTGGGCGAGTGGGGGCGCTGGAAGCGTGGGGAGAATCGTACAGGCCTTGGTTATCCATCACGAAGCGCTTTCCAGCAGATGCGAGTAGATGGAGATAGGGCTGTGGAAGTCGATGTTGCTCTGGTGGATGATGATGTGCGTTCCGTTGACTCCTTGGTTGATCTGCTTCACCCTCAAGCGAGAGCGGTGCTTACAGCGCATTACGTGAGAGCGGGAGCTGTGAAGACAAAGCTGGATGCGCTTAGGATGACGCGCACTGCATACTATGACTGTCTGGACTTCGCCCACCAATTCCTTGGGCACAACTGGGCCAGTCGAGCGCAAACTAAAGTGTCCGGACACATTGCGAGAGTGTCCGGATAGAACTATCATTTTTCACGTAGGCTGGATATTGCTCAGCCTGTTGAGCCAGAGCCAGATAGAAACAAAAAAGCCCTTCCAGAAATGGAGGGGCTTTTTGTTTGGAAAAGAGCCGGCGAATGGAATGCGGCGGCAACCGCAGACCAGACAGCCGAACACAGAACGAACCTGTGAACGACCCGTGGCCGGTCCCACCTACGTAGGCGGGATGACGGTAACACGGATTTAAGGTCATTCACAATAATGTCAGCATTACCGATTATTCCTTGGATGGGCGGCAAGCGACGCCTGGCCGACAAGATATTTCCCTTTTTCCCCGCACACGATTGCTATGTGGAGCCGTTCGCAGGAGGTGCTGCGCTGTTCTTTATGCGCCCGACCCCAGCTAAGTCCGAGGTGTTGAACGATATCAACGGTGAGCTGGTGAACCTGTACCGGGTAGTTCAGAACCATCTAGAAGAGTTTGTCAGGCAGTTCAAATGGGCTTTATCCAGTCGGGAGATATTCCGATGGCAGCAGATCACAAGGCCGGAAACTCTAACCGATATTCAGCGAGCCGCACGGTTCTACTACCTGCAGCAGCTTGCGTTTGGCGGGAAGGTGGATGGTCAGACATTTGGTACTGCCACGACAGCGCCACCGGGCTTGAACTTGTTGCGGCTAGAGGAAACTCTATCAGCGGCACACCTGCGGTTGTCGGGTGCATACATTGAACACCTGCCATGGCAGAAGTGCTTATCGATGTATGACCGACCGCACACCTTGTTTTACATGGACCCTCCTTACTGGGATACAGCAGGCTATGGGGTTGGGTTTGAGTTTAAAGAGTACGAGGCAATGGCCGAGCAGATGCGATCAATGCAAGGCAAGGCCATTGTGAGTCTTAACGACCACCCAGACATACGCCGGGTATTTGCGGGCATGCATATAGAGTCCACTAGCCTGCGTTACACCGTAGGCGGGGGAGAGGGAGTGGAGCGTGGTGAAGTTCTCATTTTCAGTTGGGATCTACAAGCGACGCCAGCTGGACTTTTTTAAGCGGGTGTTGGAGAAAAGCCGGGGGCCCCTGGGGGAATAGACCCGGTAAGGGGGATTCGAACCCCGGACTCTCGCTGTTCACGAGTTTTTTCAATAGGGGGGTTATATTTTTTCCCCTCCAACGCCAATGTACATGCGCCTTCCTTAGAAAAAATGGCCTTCCTTAAAAGAGGGGGGGGTTATATTTTTCGAGGGGGGTTATATTTATTGGGGTGTCCCATGCTTGAATACACCAGCACCGCGAAAGAGGGCGCTCGGTGGCTCAGCCGTGGCGAACGCCAAGTGCCCTACGCAACGTCGCTGGCACTTAATAAGACGGCATCAGCAATTCAAAAAGCGCTTGTTGAGCAAATGGGACAAGTGTTTGACCGCCCAACGCCGTATACATTGCGATCGCTGCGGTTGCAGCGGGCAACAAAACAGAACCTGACAGCGTCCGTTGCTTATAAAGACTTTGCAGGTAAGGGGACTGCGGCAAGTAAATATCTGCGTCCCCAGGTCGATGGCGGCACGCGTCGCCAGAAGCGATTCGAAAATGCCCTGGGCCGGATAGGCCCGAGCGGTTACTACGTTCCTGCTGGTGGTGCTGATCAAGACGCCTACGGGAATATGTCACGCGGTCAGATCGTTAAGTTGCTGTCCTACTTGCAGGCCTTTGGTGAGCAGGGATATCGGGCGAATGCGACAGATAAGAGCCGTGCACGTACCGCGAAGGTACGGCGTAGTGAAGCTGGCTACCGTCGCATCAATGGAGTCGTGTACTTCATTTCCAGGGGGAAGGGCACGGTATCGGGGAACCGGACGCAGCATTTACCGGCTGGTGTGTGGCGCAAGACAGGCACCCATGGGGCTGATGTAGCGCCGGTGCTGCTACACGTCGAGAACGTGAACTATACGAAGCGTCTACCCTTTTATGAGACCGCTGATGAGGTGTATGGAAAGCGGTTTGAGGATGAGTTCACCCAGGCTTTTGAGCAGGCCATGGCCACAGCGCGATGATTGATCCAGATAAAAAAATCACCCAGGCCAGGTTTGCTCAAATTGTGGGCATTACCCAGCCTGCTGTCAGTGGCCTGCTTGCTCAAGGTGTCTTAACTGTAGGCGACAACGCCGGAAATTGGCTCTTGTCGTACTGCGGGCATTTGCGTGAGATAGCGGCTGGTCGTACCCGTCAGTCTGATAACTCAATTGATCTGGTCCTTGAGAAAGCGCGTCTGGCGTCAGCCCAGGCAGACAAGATCGAGATGGAAAACAACGTCAAAAAAGGGGAGCTTGTTCCTGTTGCTGTGCTGGAGGAGGTGCTCGTGCGGGCAGGCGGAAAGATCGCAGCACAGCTCGACACGATACCGGCATCTTTAAAACGCCGCATACCGTCACTGACGGATTCTGACATCGGTTTCGTCAGGCGAGAAATTGCGAAGGCCCGCAACGCGGTTGCAAATCTGAACCTGGAGGATGTCGAGGCAGACGAAAATGAGGCGAAATAATGCTGGTCACGCAGAATCGAGCAGCGATTGCACGCGCTTTGCGCCGTGGCCTGGCCGGCTTCGCCGCACAAGAGCCTATCTCTTTGCGGGAGTGGGCTGAAAGTCACTTTTATCTGTCAGCTGAGTCCTCATATGTGGAGCAGCGTTGGGAAGCCTGGCCGTTTCAGCGTGGCATTCTGGCCTGTATCGGTAGTGATGATGTTCATGAGGTGGATGTCATCAAATCGGCGCGGGTTGGTTATACCAAGATCTTGCTGGCGGCGGTTGGGTACTTTGCGGAGCATAGGCGACGCAACCAGGTGCTGTGGCAGCCTACCGATTCAGCGCGGGATGAGTTTGTAAAAACTGAGCTGGACACGATGATTCGTGACGTCTCTGTGCTTCATCCTATATTCCCAATGCGGGAGGCCAGGCACAAAGACAATACGCTGCTGGTAAAGAAGTTTATTGGCAGCATGCTTCACCTGCGCGGGGGGAAGTCAGCAGATAACTACCGTCGCTTGTCGGTCAGCGTTGGGTATTTGGACGAGTTCAGTTCGTTCGATAGCAATATTGATGGGGAAGGCGATCCCGGCAAGCTCGCGCTTAAGCGCTTGGAGGGGGCGACTTTCCCCAAGTTGGTCGTCGGCTCTACACCGAAGATCAAAGGCCTGTGCTTAATGGAAAAGCGGGCCGAGGGGGCGGACGCTCGCTATACCTACCATATCCCTTGTGCCCATTGTGACGAACTCCATGACTTGGAGTGGGGTGGGAAAAGTGAGCCTCATGGTTTTAAGTGGGTTGATGATGATCCTGAAACGGTGCGCCATCTTTGCCCGCATTGCGGTGCCTTGGCGACTCAAGGTGAGTATTTAGCTGCTGCAGAGCGCGGTATCTGGGTTGGGAATGATGGGACGACCATTGATCAAGATGGCGTGTTCCGCGACTCAGAAGGTAATTTAATCCAGCCGCATCTGCGTGTTGCTTTCCACGTGTGGACCGCATATAGCCCGTTGGTTTCATGGTCCAAGATCGTTAAGGAGTTTCTGGAGGCCCACGAAAAAGCATCCACTGGTGAGGATGAGGAGCTGCGTACCTTCTGGAACACTACACTCGGTCGCACCTGGGAGGGTGAAATTGAACGCATGGAGTCCGATGAGCTGCAGCGCCGAGCTGAAGTTGAAGGCTACCGCTCTCCTGGCCTTGATGATGGGTTGGTCCCCAAGCGATGCATGCTGTTGCTGGCGGGGGCTGACATACAGGGCAACCGTATTGAGGTTGGGGTATGGGGAGTAGGTAAGGGCGGGGAAATGTGGGTCGTAGACCACCAAATCCTATTTGGGAACCCGTCTGAGGACGAAGTGTGGACCAGGCTGGATGAGCTGCTGTTTGAACGCCGATATTTGCATGAGGGCGGGCAACAGATGCCAATCTACGCTACCGCCATCGATACGGGCGGCCACCACTCTCATGCTGTCTATGAATATGCTCGGAAGAATCGTGCACGCCGGGTATATGCGATCCGGGGGCGGCCGACGGGTGAGAAGCACATCAAGGATGGTGTCACACAAGTGGACATCGACTGGCGCGGGAAGCGTGTCAAGAAAGGTGTGCGGCTTTGGTACGTCGGCACCAATATGGCCAAGGATCTTTTGTTTGGGCGACTGCAGGTTGAAGAGCCGGGTCGAGGCTATGTTCACTTAGCGGCAGATATGTCGCAAGAGTGGTTCAGGCAGTTTGCCGCTGAAGTTCGAGCGGTGCGTCGTACCGCATTCGGCTCACGTTCAGTATGGACGCCAATTCGTAAGCGAAACGAAGTGCTCGACTGCTGTGTCTATGCGCTTTGGCTTGAGGCTCACCTTGAATTGGCCAGAAAGACAGACAAATGGTGGGCGAACTTCGCTGAGAAGCTCGGCGTTGACGAGCCTGGCGACGATCCAGGCCCCACCGAAACTCCACAGAAAACGCCCGCAACTGCGGGCGTTTCTGTTTCTAAGCCACGAACACAACCGGCCACTGGTGTCAGGCGGGCTGCGGTGAGAACGGGGTCATCAAGTTACTTACGGAGCAGACGCTGATGGCGTATACGCGTGAAGATTTGGAGGCAGTGAACAAAGCGATTGCCAGCGGTGTGCTGAAAGTTCGCTATGGGGATAAGGAGGTTCAGTATCCCTCGGTTAATGATCTGATTCGGGCAAAACAGCACATCGTCGCTGAGCTCAATGCTGAGAGCGGCAGACGCAAGCCTTGGGTGTTCCGCATTCGGAATAAAGGAAAGGGGGTCTGATGCGGTATCAAACATTGCAGCAGGCCGGTTTCGTGTTACCTACCCGTTTAAATGCTGCCTCATCTTCCGCTTATGAGGGTGGTAGCGCCACGGGGAGCCGCTCCAAGAGCTGGAACCCTTCGGCGGCTGGCCCCAATAGCGCTGCTACGGGCAATCTTGGAACTATTCGCAGGCGAGCTCGGGATGCTGTACGTAATGATCCTTGGGCAAAAACAGCGGCAGCTCGTTGGGTCTCGAACGTTATAGGGACAGGAATTCAACCATACCCTCGACATCCTGACCGGGGAGTGCGTAAGGCGCTTAAGGAATTATGGTCGGATTGGGTAGGTGAGTCTGATGCCGACGGGCTGCTTGGCTTTTATGGGCAGCAAGCCTTGGCAGCCAGGTGCCTGTTTATCGACGGTGAGGCCCTGGGGCGGATTCGTATGCGTAGGCCGGAGGATGACCTCGTTGTCCCCATGCAGATTCAGCAGTTTGAAGGGGACTTCCTGCCAGTTGAGGAAACGAGAAGTCTGGCAAATGGCCATGAAATTGTGAATGGCGTGGAGTTTGACCGCATTGGTCGGCGTGTGAACTACCACTTGTGGGATCGGCATCCTGCAGAGCCAGGCGGGCTCAGGAGTAGAGCTTTACGTCCGGTACCTGCCGATATGGTTGTTCACGCATATCCGGTCCTTCGGCCAGGCCAGGTGCGAGGTGTATCTGAGCTCGCCACGGTTCTTCTGCGACTGAAAACCTTAGATAACTTTGATGATGCCGTTGCATTCCGACAGGAAGTGTCGAATCTGTTTGCCGGTTATGTCGTCACAAAAGAAGATGAGAGCGAGGGGCCAGACCCAAGCAGTTTTGCTGATCCCAGCATAGAGCCTGATGCCGACGGTGTACCGCTGATTGGTATGGAGCCGGGGTCTGTCACCTCATTGCCTCATGGGACAGATATTAAGTTTGCGTCGCCGCCTGGGGCGCCCGACAACTACGCGGAGTTCATGCGGCAGCAATTGATGGCCGCATTTGCATCCGTCGGCATGCCATATGAGACGACGGGGGACCTGCGCAATGTAAGCGATAGGACTCTGCGCGTCGTGGTGAACGAGTTTCACCGCCAAGTTGAGCAGTACCAGTGGGGGGTATTTGTCCACCAATGGTGTCGCCCAATCTGGAACGCCTGGATTAACGCTATCGCGCTGTCGGGAATTATGCCGATGAAGTACTTAGAGCGTCGGCTGTTTCGGCGTGTGCTCTGGGTTCCTCAAGGGTGGGCTTACTTCAATCCCGTGCAGGACGTAAAGGCGAATACCGATGCGGTGAGGGCTGGCTTTACGTCGCGGTCCGCAATCATCCTCTCGCAGGGCGAAGACCCCGAGGAGGTAGCGGCTCAAATTCGTGCTGATAACGATCAAGCTGATTCCGACAGCTTGAGCCTGGACAGTGATTCACGCCATGCACGAAACAAAGGCGTAGGGCTTGGCGACCCAAGTGAACGTGATGATGACCCCTCTGGGGCCTGACTTAACTTTTAGGAGCCGATATGGCTAAAAAATGGTACTCAATCAAAGCAAAGGGAGCGGGTCAGAAGAAAGTCGCTCAGGTGCGCATCTACGATGAAATTGGTCCTTGGGGGAAAACCGCCAATCAGTTCTGCGAAGAACTGGCCGCGGCTGTTGTCGGCGCAAGCAAAATTGTTGTGCCGATCAATAGTCTTGGTGGTGATGTGTTTGCTGCAAATGCAATCTTTAACGAGCTAATGCGCCATGAGCTGCCGGTGGAAACCCGAGTAGATGGCGTGGCCGCTTCGGCGGCTTCATTGATATTTATGGCGGGTGACGAGCGGATCATGCCTGAGAACGCCACGCTAATGGTGCATAACGCCTGGACGATTGCGGCAGGTACCGCAGATGATCTGCGCGATACGGCAGAGATGATGGATAAGGTTCGGGAAGGCATTGTGTCCGCATATCGCCGAAGCGGTCAGTCAGAAGAAAGTGTCGTTGAAATGATGGATGCAACAACGTGGATGACCGCTCTAGATGCGCAGGCACTAGGGTTTTGCACGGCTATTGAAGAGCCTGTAAAGCTGGTTGCATCCGCGAACATTGAAGACGCCTTGGATCGCATGAGGGATGTTCCTGCTGCGCTAAGAACTCAGCTTTTGGCGGCGGCTAATGCTGCCGCAGAACCAGAACTAACGCCTCCAGCCCCTCAGGATGCAGCAACTCTTGCTGCCAAGATCTATGCGCAAAGTCGTGAGCGCGGAATCCCTCAATTGGCTGAGGCTGTTTTGTTGTCGGGTGGGCTGGGGGGCGCAGACGCGGCAACCGCTCGCCTAGAAGCCGCAGAACAAATCGCTGTCTTGTGTGCATCGGTCAAGCTGCAGGACAAGGCGACAGAGTTCGTGTCAGCAGGTTTGTCGGTCGAGCAGGTGCGTGCTCGACTTTTTGAGCATGTAGTGACTGCGGCGGACTCAATTGATATCAGCAATTTGCAGCGCGACCAGCCCTCCCATAGTTCATCGGTCCCGGAGCGGAGCGGGCCGAATCCTCAGGCGATCTACGCCAAGCGTAAAGCCCTCTCCGCATAACCAGGAGTAATCACATGCCTTTTATTGAACAGAAACCCCGTACGGCAGATTTCCTGCTGTCAGAAGCCAATGGTTCCCGCTCTCGCGAGACGGGAGAGATGGCACCTACTGCAACCGCGATCTATGCCGGCCAAATCCTGGCATTGAACGCTGATGGCCGCTACGTGCCATTTGCGGGTAAGGGCGATGAGCCGGACTCCCCTGTCAAAGCGGTCGGGGTGTTGTATGCCAATGTCCCCGCATCCGATGAACCCCAGGCTGTGGTGGTTATTCGGCGCGATGCTGAGGTGGCTGGTGAGCTGCTTTTTGGCCTGGATGCTGATGCGACCACGGACTTGCAAGAAGTCGGCGTGATCGTTCGCAACTAACTTCAACCTATCGCAAACAAACTCCAGGCCGCCTAGCGGTCTTTATTTATTTTCAGGAGCCGTAATGGCAAATATCAATATTTTTCAGGATGAGGCGTTCTCCGTCCCTAACCTGACCGCTGCTATTAACGAGACCCCTTATGTGCCTGGCCGCATCGGCGCTCTGGGCCTGTTCGCGGAAGAGGGCATTCCGACGGTTGTCGCACAAATCGAGTATGACGGTCAGACTGTCGGGTTGGTCGCTGCCAAGCCGCGCGGTAGTGACGGTTCGTCCGTGACTTTGGCGGGTCGACGGATTATCCCAATCAACACGGTGCACTTGCCAGAGCGCTCGACCATGATGGCCGACGAGATCCAAGGGATTCGTGCGTTCGGCTCCGAGTCCGAGCTGGAGACGGCAGAGTCGCGTGTACAGAAATACTTGAAGAAACACCGTCTTCAGCTGGATATGACCCATGAGCACCATCGCTTAGGTGCCATTAAGGGGAAAATTCTCGATTCCGATGGCAAGACGGTCCTTTTGGATATTTACGATACGTTTGGCATCACTCAGGCCGAGTACAACATGGAGCTCGGTACTGCCGGCACCATCGTACGCACTAAGTGTTCCGACGTGTTGGACAAGATTGAAGAAGCTTTAGGTGCCGCGCCGATGCAGGGAGCTCGGGCCCTGTGCGGCAAAAATTTCTGGAACTCACTGATCGAGCACAAAAGCGTGCGCGAGACATTTCTGAATACTCAGCAGGCGGCTGAGCTGCGCGGCAAAGCGCCTGACAGTTTTGAACTCGGCGGTATTACTTTCGAGCGCTATCGTGGTCGTGTAGCTGGCAAACCGTTTGTGGGTGATGACGAGGCCTACGCTTTCCCTGAGGGCGTGCCCGATTTCTTCATCACACGATTCGCACCTGCCGATTACATGGAAACTGTGAATACAGACGGCTTGCCGTACTACAGCCGTGTGGAGCCCTTGCGGATGGGTAAGGGATTGGAGATTGAAAGTCAGTCCAACCCATTGCATATCTCTACTCGACCTAAGGCCATTATCAAGCTGCTGCGAGCCTGATATGTGGGACAACTCGGTCTTTGATCGGGCTTTCGACCAGGCGGGCATGCGTCAAACCGTTGTTCGCCTGGTCGACGGACAGCCCGCAAGTAAGCCGTTTCAGGCTCGCTTTGATCGCCCACAGCAGATTGTTCTTGACGGCGATGTTCACACCACTGAGTACTCGATTGAGTTCACCACATCCGATTTACAACCTGCACTTGAGTATGCCGAAGTGCTGCGAGTGGAAGTCTCCAAGGGGCAGTTTCAGGACTTCCGCGTGAAGCAGGAGCCGTTGGTCCAAGGTGACGGCTACTGGACCAGAGCAGAGCTGGGGATCATCAAGTGAAAACACGAGTTCAGTTGTATGTCGAAGGCGTGCGAGCCGCACTGCGCGCCGCGCCTGGGTTCCCTGCCAAGGTAGAAGACTCGCCTGTACGCGCCCATACATTTGTCCAGGACAGGGTTATCACTGTCCAGCCCGGCTCGGAAACGGTGACCGAGGGGGCGACGCCCCGCGTAAACCGGATTCGTGAGATCCACCTACTGGTGCATACAGCAGGTGATAACGGGCTTGATTTGTCGGAGTCGATCTTTGGGGCAGCCCATCCCATTGTGATGAGTTTTTCTGGCCCAGGCCTTGTGCAGGTCCAAGAGCTGCGCACCGATGAGCCGCGCTACGCCAATGGCGATCTGGAGCGGCAGGTGATCACAAAGCGCTACCTGTTCTATTACCAAACCGCTGACGACTCTCTCAGCGAGTAGGAGCAATCATGAAAGAAACAAGTCCCGTGGCTGAGCGGGAGGCTGAAGTGTTGCCTCCAGATTCGGTGCATGCGGCCGGGCCTGTGGCAGCAGCTCAGAGTCCTGGCCGTGGTGGGAGCTACGTTCGCAACAAGCAAACTGGCGTTCTGAAGCGGGTCCAGTACACGGAAACGTGTAAAGACTGCGTGCTGACGCCAACTCAAAAGGGGTAGTTCATGGCTAAGTCTGCCAAGAAAACACTGTTGATGGCCAAGCTGCAGACTGCAGCAGGTACAGAGGCGGTACCGACCGGCGCAACAGATTCGATTCTGCTGCGCAATCTTACGGCCACACCGTTGAGCACAGAAACCGTAGAGCGTGCCTTGCTGCGTCCCTATATGGGCAACGCGGGTCAAATCGTGACTACGGTGTACACGCAGATCGAGGGCGAAGTGGAGTTGGCCGGTTCGGGTACGCCAGGCAAGGCCCCTGCATGGGGCGGCCTGTTGCGAGGCTGCGGATTTGCTGAAGTTGTTGAAGACGCAGAAGTGGTCTACACGCCGGTGTCTGACGATTTCGAGATGCTGACGTTGCATTACTACCTTGATGGCTTGTTCCACAAGATCACTGATGCGCGGGGTACAGTGTCCTTTGATATCAGTGCCAAAGGCATTCCGTTCATGCGCTTCCGATTTATGGGCGTGTACCACCCGATTACCGATCAAGCCGCGCCCACTGATGTGGACTTCAGTGCTTTCCAGACTCCGCTGGGTGTGAACAAAAAGAACACTCCACAGTGGAGCCTGGGCGGGTACAGCGGTTGCTTGCAGTCCTTGAATTTGGATCTGGCCAACTCACTGGTTTGGCGCTCCCTGATTAGCTGCGAAGGCGCAGAAATTACCGACCGTCAGCCCACCGGTCAAATCTCGCTGGAATTGCCCAAAATTGCAGACCTGAACTGGCCTGAAATGGTACGAAACGCCGTCCTGCAGCCGCTTTCGATCACACATGGCACGCAGCCAGGCAACATCGTCACCCTCAGCGCACCTGGTGCGCAACTGAGTGAACCTTCGTACTCCGAAGCCGACAACGTGGCCATGCTCGGTATGAACATGAGCCTGCAGCCTGGCCAGGGCAATGACGATATCAAGATCGTCGTCTCGTAAACCTACTTTCATTCCGAGGTCATCATGAGTTTCAAAATCGCCCAGCGCCCTGTGGTGGGTTACCCCGTGTCCATCTCTGTCTATGACGAGAAAGGTAAAACGCAAAAGCTGGAATTTATCGCGCAGTACAAGCGCTCGAAACGGCCTGAGCTGCAAGGCCTTATTGCGGCTGCTCGTAACTTGGCACGAAAAAATGCCGGTCTGGAGCCAATCGCTGAAGAAGGTGGTAAGCCGAAAGAATGGCCCTATGTCGCCGACGAGGACTTTTTCAAGGCCCATGTGTGTGGCTGGGTTGGCGTTAAAGGCGAGGACGGCAAAGACCTGGCGTTCTCGCACGAGGCTTTAGCCGATCTGCTCACGGAGTATCCCGAGTTTCATCAGCCGTTGTTTGACGGCTTTTTTAGTGCACACATTGGGGCCCGCGCAAAAAACTAATTGAGGCCGCTCGTCACTGGGCAAAAGGCTGGCGCTCGAAGTCTGATGACTTTGAGCCTGATGCTCTGGTGCTTGAGGCACTCAAAGCAGCCGGTGCGCCTGATGCAGTGATTCAACGCGTTCAGCAAGAAGAGCGCACCGACTATGAAGTGTGGCCTGAAAACGAAGCGGTTGTTGAGGCTTTCCTTCACTTGTCTAGCTGTTGGACCGTAGTCATTCCCCCGATGGGGGATCTTCTCTACTTCGGTCTGCCTTCCACAGAAATTGAATCGACTTTACGTCTTTTGGGGTTTCCCAGGCGCAAGCGTGCCCGAGTGTTTCGATATCTCAAGGATATGGAACGAGCGGCCCTATCTGTTTTTTATGAGTAGCGGGTATGACAGATCGAGTTATTGGCGTAACGCTCAAGGGTAACGCCTCCCAGCTCCAGCAGACCTTTGCGTCTGGGGCAATGGCCGCCAGCAATTTTGGTGCGGTTGTTGAAAAGGCTATGGGACAGGCCAAAGCGGCCAACCGTGACTACGCCTCTTCGACAAAAGGGGCTGTCAGCGCCCTGGAGGAAGTGCGGGGCCTGGTCAAAGGTGTAGCGGCTGGCTTCTCCATTATGAAGCTGATTGATACAGCGGACGAATGGGGACAGTATGCGAGCCGAGTGGAGATGGCCACGCGCAGTGCTGAAGAGTTTGGTCACGCCCAGGAGCGGTTGGCAAAGTCTGCTGCTGTCACGTACCGCTCGCTCGCTGAAACCCGTGAGGGCTTTATCAATATGTCTCCCCCCTTGCGGGAGTTGGGGCTGTCGCTCGACCAATCGATTGATGCAATCGATACCTTCTCCGGCCTGCTGGTGACGAACGCAGCCAGCGCTGAGAAAGGTAAGTCCGCCATTGGTGCCCTTTCTACTGCGATGCAGAAGGGCAAGCTGGATGCCAACGGCTGGGGCACGATTCTGAGCACGATGCCCTCGATTGTGGATCTGCTGGCGCAGTCCATGGGGCGCAGTGCAGCTGAGATTCGTCGCCTTGGGGCAGAGGGGAAACTGACCGCCAAGGACTTGGCAAAGGCGCTGGTCGAAGGGAATGCTGAGGTCATCAAGCAAGTTGAGTTGATGCCCACGACGGTGCGGGACGCCTTTGGCCGTCTGGCCGCCGTTGCAACGGAGTTCCTTGGCAAGAATAACGAAGCAATCGGTGTGACGGCTACGCTCGCCGCTGGTATTGATTTCCTGGCACAGAACTTTGATTTGTTGGCCACGGCTGTTGGTCTGGTGGCCGCGGTTCACGCAGCACGGTTTGTCGGAGCTCAGTACGAGGCGGCTAAGGCATTGTGGGTGACCACAACGGCATCGATTGCGCAGCAGCGTTCATTAATCGCGCTTTCGGCAGGGATTGCTGGCACGAGTCAGACAGCGGTGATTGCCTACGGCGCAATGGCGATGGCAGCGCGAACAGCGAGCGCTGCGATGTCGTTAGTAGGTGGTCCTGCAGGCTTGGTGACTCTGGCCCTGAGCGCTGGTGCGATTGCATGGATGAATTGGGGCAATGCAACCGAGAGTTCGATTAGGTCAATCAATGCTGCGAAGCGCCCTCTGAAAGAGCTAGAGGAAGATTTTGCCAAGCTGAACGCTACGCAGCGGAACGGCATGATTTTATCTATCGAGAAGGAGATAGAGGAAGAAGGAGCCAAAGCGAAAGAGGCTGCTAAGGAGATTAAGCGGGAGTTGAATTGGGTAATGGCAGAAAGCCCGCTAGCGGGTACAAATGCTATTCGTGGATTTTTGTCAGGGCTCAATGACATTGCAGCCTCGACCGAGACAGCAGCGGTAAAGTCTGAGCGATTAAGGTCTTCATTGGATGGATTGAAGGGCATTGTTCCAGCGGAGGTTATAAAAACGCTGGAGCGTGCGGTGCAAAGCCTTGCTCAGGCAGGGGAGAATGTCGAGGATCTCAAGCGAAAGGCTGCCGGGTTGGTGGATAGTGCCTCCGGGATTACTGCATTGTCAGACTCGTTTAAGGGGATGGCTGAGGCAGATTTCAGCAAGTTGATTACAGGCCTGACCGAAAGTCTGGCAGTAATCGGGATGAGTGCGCAGCAGGCCGAGGAATATAGAGCAAAGCTTCGTGGGGCGACGGACGAGCAGGCTGCTTTGGCTGGCGTTTTGGCAGGAATGGCCGAGACGGCGAATAAGCTGCAGAAAGCCACCGCAGATAAAGATGCTAAGGCTCAAGAGGGAGCGAAAGCACTGCTATCCGCCTTAGTAGCCCAGGAGGTCCAATTAGTAGCCAACATTGCGAGTGCTGCTGAATATGCCCGCTTGATTGCGTTGGGCGTGAGTCCTATACGGGCGGCTCTTGATGCTGATGAGCTTGGGGAGAAAAAAGGGGCAGAGGCTCAAGAAAAAGCACTGGCCAGAGTTAAGGCCATACAGGACAACATTGCAGCCAATACCAAACTGACCAGAAAGGGCGCAGGCTCTAAGAAGCAGGACGAGGGCGAGCGCCTGCTGAAGCAGATGAAGGAACGCCTGGCTCTGCTTGGTAAAGAGACCGAATACGAAAAGTTGCTGGCAAACATTTCTTCGGGGGCGGTCAAATTTCACAAGGGGTCTATGGAGGAAGAGGCCAAGAGGCTTGCCAAGCAACTTGATGATAAGCAACGTCAAATTGATCTGGAGAAAACCCTTAAGACACTAAGGGAGGAGCAAAGCGTCACGCAGCGTGAGTTCATGCGTGAGCTTGACGCCTTTGGGAAGGGCGACTGGGCAAACGGCGTTATCGAGGCGCTTTCTTCTGTAGAGGAGCGATACCGGCAGATCATTCGTGATCGGCAAAATTCACCACATGGCTTAAGCCAGGATGAGCTGAAGGCGATTCAAGAATCGCTACACGAAGAACTGATCATGGTGCGGGATCACTATGCTCAGTTGAAAAAGCTGCAGGGTGATTGGAGCCTAGGCGCAAGTAGCGCACTTCAAAACTATGCGGATCAGGCTGCGAACCTCTTTGAGTCCGTTGGGAACATGGTTTCTAACGTCTTCTCTGGTATGGAGGGGGCGTTGGTGCAGTTTGTTCGAACAGGGAAGATGGACTTTAAGAGTCTGGCCGACTCCATCATCAGTGACATGATGCGTATCGCCATTCAGCAGAACGTCACGGGGCCGCTCGCTGGATTGCTCAGCGCTGGAATTGGCGCACTGTTTGGTGCGGGGACGGCCGGCACCAACCTTACCGAAGGAAGTTTAGCTGGCGCAACGTGGGGTGCAGTGATGCCAGTTGGTGGAGGGGCGGCCAGCGGCCTGACGGGGATTGGTACGTTTTCTGGGTTTAGTGTTGGTGGCTACACAGGTGAAGGAGGGCGGTATGAGCCAGCTGGCATTGTGCATAAAGGAGAGGGGGTACTCAATCAAGATGACATGAGGGCGATAGGGGGTGAGTCTGGGTTCAATCGTCTCCGGCAGGCGCTCCGTGGTCCTGGACACTCTTTAGGCGGTTTGGGCGGAAAGCCATCCCTACCGATTTCGTTATCTTCCAGTTCTCCGAATCGGCCTCGCCAGGAGCCTGGTGTAGTGATTAACTCAACTGTCAATGCAGCCCCTGGAACTGATGTAGCTGCGCTGAACGCTGCTTTAGATGAACGTGATGCTCAACTTATGGGCACTATTTTTGAAGAGCTGCGCCGAGGCCGAGTAGAGATCTAATACCTCTTTTAGGTGTTTTTTTCTGGGTTTGTCATGAAAGTAAAAGTATGGCCACCAGGGGTTGTTCCTGAGTCTGTAGATGTCGGTTTGCAGCAGGACGTTCAAAGAACCCGATCACGGTCTGGTAAATACAGTACGTTCGAGATGCCAGGGGCATCATGGGAAATGACTTTGACCTTCCCAAACTCGGCTGAGTGGTTGGATCGCCCCAAAGTGGAGGCTTTAATCACCAGTCTGCGCGGAGGTGCCAATCGTTTGTCCGCACCCCACTTTGGGCGGCCTGTTCCAAACGGTACTTTGCGTGGAGCTCCTCGCGTGGCGGAAGTGGCGACCAGTGGTGCTGGAGTCATAAAGTTGAAGGATTGTAATGGCTCCTTGAGAGCTGGCGACTTTATTGGAGTAGCGGGACAGTTGTTTATGGTAGAGGATGATGTCACGCCGGTAGCAGGACACCTAACGGTTGCCGTAAATCCTGCTGTACGACAGTCGTTGGCTGTGAATACTTCCGTAGTGTGGGACAGTCCCCATGTTCTTTGGATTTTGAAGGAACAGGATGCAGTGAAGTTTCCCTATAAAGGTGGGCGCTCTCGTCCTGGGTTTTCAATTGAGTTGGTTGAGGACTGGATATGAGTCGAGGTCTCAGTACAGCACAGCTTTCTGCGGCCTCTGCCGCACATCGTATGGCGATCGCCCTGGTGGAGCTGCATTTCAAGGCTGGGCTTTTGTCCTTGGCATTGTCTCCATGGGACCTAACCCATGGCGGAGTGACATATCAGCGTACTGGTCAGTTACTGAAGATTGATGCGGCGCATGAGTCATCCAAATCTTTTGAAGGGATAAAGCTCACAATGGCTGGCTTGGATGTTTCGATAATGGCTCTGGCCGCTGACGAACCCTATCGAGGCCGACTTGTCCGGGTTCTGAAGGCATATATCAATCCTGAGGATGGGGTGCTTATTGGTGCGCCTGTTGTCCAGTTCGTGGGGCGCATTCGGAGCATGCCGATTCAAGAGACAAATGATACGTGTACGGTTGCTGTTCTGGCTGAGCATTACGAAGCGGAACTACAGCGTCCAGCCCCGCTACGATTGAATAATGCTGATCAGCAGCGCCTCTATCCAGGTGATAGAGGGGCTGAGTATGCCGACCAGCTTGAGGATAAGACCGTTGTATGGCCGACCAAAGAGGCGTTGATGAAATGATGAAACGACGTCCTGATTGGCCTGAGAAACTGGCCACCTTTATAGAAACCCGCCGCGAGCGGGTTTTTTCATGGGGTGAGCAAGATTGTGCGTTGCTGGCTGCTGACGCGGTGCTGGAGATGACAGGGGTTGATTTGGCCTCTGGGCTGCGTGGTTATAAATCTGCGCGCGACGCGGCCGCTCGGATCGAGAAAGCCGGTGGCATGCGCGGCTTCGTGGCATCTCTGCCCCAGAAGCACCCCGGCCTAGCCCAGCGAGGTGATCTAGTCCTGGTTGACCTTGAAGGTCGTGAAACTTTTGGGGTCGTAGTGGGCAATGGGTACTGGTGTGGCCCAGGACAAGATGGCTTGGTATTTCGACCCATGTCGGAAGTTGAAACTGTGTTCGAGGTGTAAATATGCCAGCAGTGGGAGCGGCGATTGCTGCAGCGTTGACCAAAGCGGCCGTGATGAAGTTCGTTGCGACGGTGGCCTTGTCGCTTGCGCTGGGTGCTTATCAGCAGAGCCAAGCGCGCAGAAAAGCCAGAGCGCAAGAGCGTGCTCAGCGCGATGCTTACAACAACAGCTTGAAAGATCGGCATGTGACGGTTCGTTCAGGTGTCTCTACGCGTCAGTATGTGCTGGGAACGGTGCGAGTCGGTGGCACGCTCATGCATATCGAAGCCAACGGCCAAGACAATACTGCCTTGGACTCCGTGTTGGCCTTGGCTGGAAACAAATGCGAGCTGGTCGGGTATTACGTCGGAGACGAGTATGTGACGCCCGCACAATTTCCCGGTGAAAAATATGGCAATCGCAAGCAAGTAGGGAAGACCCGCACTCATTTTGTCCCTCAAGGCACGAGCACGGTGTCCATCGACCTAGGTGAAGAAATTCTGGCCGACAGCGTTAAACCAGTGAACTGGTTCATTGGGGATAGATCTCCGACTAGTTTCGGGCCCGTGACTGTGACCGGTACGACGGTCGAATTTGAATCCACGTCCGAGAAGGGCGGCCGTATTCTGATTATCTATAAGACGTACGAAGCTGAAAAGCTGCGTGTGATTTATAAGGATGGTGACCCTAACCAATTTACCAGCGGCTGGGATGATGTTGAGACGCCGCTCTGGACGCTTGAGGATCATCGCTTGCGTGGGGTGGCTTATCTACGGACGTTGAACCTGTGGGATGAGGATATTTATCACTCGGGCGCGCCTCAGATGGGGGCTGTCCTCAAGGGTGGCTGGGTAGGTGGGCATCGTTTCTTCGACCCGCGTACAAACACGTATCCGGCATACACGGCTAACCCGGCTCTCATTGCAGCGTGGTGGATGACGCTGCCTCGTGGTCGAGGTGGGATGGGTATCCCTGAGTCATGGATTGATTGGCCCTATGTTTCCATGGCGGCCAATATCTGTGATGAGTGGATTATCGTGCGCAAGCTGGATGGAGATGGTTATGACTCCATCCGGCGTTACGAGTGTCACACACTTCTGGATACCGCCAATCCGCCCGTAGACAACCTCAATATTGTCATGTCGTCCATGGCTGGTGAGTATGTGTTTACAGCGGGCAAGTATCGTATTTTTGCAGGCGCCTTTCGTACCGCCACGATAACGATTACAGATGATGATGTGGTTGGCGATAAAGACATCGTCATGGATAAGTCCGGGCAGGATGATGCGCCTGCCAATATCGTGACTTCGACATTTGTGAATGCTGCTCGGAACTGGTTGGAGTCCAGCCCTCGCCCCATTCGCAATGAAAGGTATATCTCTGATGATGGGGCCGAGTCACCGCTTGATATTTCGTTGCCGGCTACGACCGATGAAAGGCATGCAGCTTACTTGATGGGAGTGATGCTGGAGTCAGCGCGGCCGGCGTTTGCTGGCGAGATCACGGTGCTCGGTGTCGGAGAAGATATTTCGGTCCTGGACACCTTGCGCTTGCAGTTATCGAATCGACCGCAGTACGAGGGGCGAACATTCCAGGTCGTCAACCGCATTGATAATTGGGACGGTACGTTCAAACTAACACTCCAAGAGATCCGGCCCAATATTTGGCAGCTCGATCCGGATACGTTCTTGCCCACTGATCCGACTCCTGTGCCCGATACGAGTTATCTGTGGAATATTGCTCCTGTTTCTGGCTTTGCTGTTTCGCCTCAGAAGCCGCAATCATTGACTGATGGGAAGGCAACCGTTCGGGTTGACCTGTCCTGGGGGCTTCACCCGCAGCCTTACGTGCGGGAGGGTGGACGTATAGAAACCCGCTACCGTGCGCCAGGCGGGGAGTGGATTTGGAATCCAGCGGTTGCTGGCGACGCACTGGGTACGTCTTTTACTGCAGTTCTTGAAGACGGGATTACCTACCAATATCAGGCCCGCGCTGTAAGTGGACTAGGCGCGACATCCAACTGGACGGATGGGTGGGATGATTATGATGGGTTGATTGGGGCTCCTCCCGCCTTAACTGGGCTGTCTACCGAGAGCCTTCTTTCTGGGATTAATGTTTTTTGGACCTTTCCCGGAACACGTAATGCTTTGCGACACACGGAAATCCGGTTCAGTGTGAGCGATAGGTTTGACGATGCCGCTTTAATGGGGCATTTTGCCTGGCCGACAGATCGCGGCACCTTGCTCAAGCTCGTGCCGGGTGCCAAGTTCTGGTTCTGGGGCCGTTTGGTTGATGAGAACGGCACACCAGGGCCTTGGCATCCATCACCCGATAAACCGGGTGTTCTGGGTGAGGCAAGCACGGATATTGACCTGATCCAAGGTCTGATCACCGAGGAGATCGTCGCCGGCGGCCTGGGCGAGCTGATCATGGGCGACATCCGGGACATTCCGAACATCCGTGATGCGGTGGACGAGATCAGCGTCGATCTGGGCGAGCTGAATGGTCGGGTAGACGAGATCAACGGCCAGGTCCAGGAGTTGCTGAGCGCGGGCGAGTGGGATCCGGCCGTCGCGTATGCGGTGGGCACGGTGGTGTTTGCCGACGGCAAAATGTACCGCGCCAAAAAGGCCGTACCGGCCGGAACGCCTGTATCGGATGCTGCACACTGGGAGCTGATCGGTGATTACGCCTCGATCGCGGACGGCCTGGCCGCGCTCGCCGTGCAGGCGCAGGAGACGATCAGCCGTGTGGAGAATGCCGAGGGCCTGATTCAGGCCAACGCCGAGCAGATCAGCACGGTCGCCGGTCAGGTCAACAATCCTGAAACGGGCCTGGGCGCTCTGGGGTCGGCAGTGCAGTCCATGCGGACTCAGGTTGGCCAATTGCAGGACGGCCTGCAATCCCTGTCTGAGGCCACGACTGCGCTGTCCAGCCGCGTCGATGGGCTTGACCAGGCCCAGCAGGGGCTGGCGACGGCTGTCAGCTCGCTGGGCACGCGAGTCGCGGCCACCGAGGGCCAGCTGGACAGTCAGGCCAGCAGCATCACGCAGTTAGGCGCGAGCGTCACGAATGCCGACGCCAAGGCGGTCGCTGCTCAGCAAGCTGCCGCCGCCGCAGCGGATGCGGCTGGCGCTAAAGGCGAAGTGATTTTCAGCAGCACGGCCCCGCCCGCCGCTAAGCGCCTGGCTCAAAACCTGTGGATCGATACCGCGGGCAATGCGAATACGCCTAAGCGCTGGAATGGCTCGGCGTGGGTGGCCGTCACAGATAAAGCGGCAACGGATGCGGCCGCGGCTGCGGCTGTTGCGAAAGCGGCCGCCGACGCTGCCCAGGCCATTGCGAGTCAGAAGGCCGACGCCAGCACAGTTCAGGCCTTAACGAACCGGGTGACGGCGACGGAGCAGGGCCTGATGGCCCAGGGCGAGAGCGTGACGAAGATTGATGCCCGGCTGGCCGCTGGCCTTGATAGTGACTCGCTACTGCCCGATTACATGATGGCCAACCCCGACAGCTGGTATAGCTACTATACCAGCCAGCCAGACCTGTCGGGCAATTTCGCGACGATCTCTGACGGGGTTGTTTCTCCGACGGTATTCCGTTGGACGTCTACCGAACGAAATTTTAATTTCAGCAAAACAACCCTGCCTATTGCAGATCAGTACCGGATTAGAGCGTGGATGCGGCGGTCTGCTAACTCTGACGGAACTATGCGGATTACCTACAAGTACCGCAAAACGACAGATGGGGACTCAGGAGTACAGGCCAACTACAGCGCTGTTGATGTTACTGCTCAGGTTCCTGCTGATGGGCAGTGGCATCTCGTTGATTTTCTGTACAAAGCGAACCCTGTTTTTTTGGAGCATGGGTTCACAGGCGTTCGGTTCGGGTTCGCCATTAACCACATCAATACGGCAGGCTGGGCTGAGATCCAGGGCTACCGCGTCACACGGGTAGCGCAGGGCGCCGACATCAACCCCGAGGAGGTTGCCACAGCCCAGTCCGTTACCAGCTTGAGCGGCACAGTCACCCAGCAGGGCAACACGATCACGTCTCAGGGGCAGGATCTGACGGCGTTGCAGAACACGGTCAACGACCCGAGCACGGGCTTGGCCGCCACGGCAGGCGCGCTGAACGACACGAACAGCCGGGTCACCAGCATTGAGGGCAAGCAGGAGGCGCAGGCCACCAACCAGCTCGTTCTGAACGCCGAGGTGAAACGGTTGCAGTCTGACGAGGATGCGTACCTGGAGAGTGTGCTCAACCAGTGGCAGACGCAGGCCAATCTGTCCGAGTTCAAGAGCGTGCAGGCTGACGAGAACCGTGCCCTGGCAGAGTCGATCACTACCCTGACAGCTGTGATCGGACAGGACTCTGCCGCCGTTGAGGAGATCATGCGGTCTCTGGTCGAGCTGGATGGCAGAATCGCCGCCTCCTGGGGCCTGAAGCTGCAAACGAATCAGAATGGGGTGAAATACGTTGCCGGCGTGGGCCTGGACCTGACCAACGAATCGGGCGTGATGCAGTCTACGTTCGCGGTCCTGGCCGATCGGTTCGCTGTCATGCACGCGGTCAACGGTAGCCCGACGACGGTGTTTTCCGTTCAGGGTGGGACGAGCATCTTGAATTCCGCTCTGATTGGGAATGCGTCGATCGGCGAGGCGAAAATTGCGGACGCCGCAATTTCGCGGGCCAAGATCCAGGGTGCCGCCATTGGAGAGGCCCAAATCGAGAATGCAGCGATCACGAATGCAAAAATCCGAGACGCCGCCATATCGTCCGCGAAGATCGGTGATGCACAGGTTGAAACGCTCAAGCTGGCGGGGAATGCAGTCACGATTCACGCATCGGTCACCGCACCATATTTTTCGCCCGGTTATGTTCTAGTCGAGAGGGCTGTCAATCTGGCCTTCTACCTGCCGTACGCGGCTGATATCACGTTGATCGCAAACGTTGAGCCATTCACGATTTTTAATGGCAGCGGAGCGCGAGATGCATTCAGCGATATCTGGTACGACAACGGGGGCTACATCATTGCGCGGGTTGCCTCTGTACGCGACCTGAACTCCGTGTTATCGACAGGCGGGTCGGCAACATTCAAGGGCTGGCTGGCTGCCGGTCCGCATTCGATTACGATGCGACAGAAACCCAGTCTGGGCGGAAATACGGTGTTCCCCGCTGCGTCGATGGTCGCGCTGATAGCTATGAGGTGATAGATGAGAACAGTTTCATTGTTCAACCGCGAGGGACGATTTCATGCGGTTGTGTCGGGGCCTGATGCGTTCGTCGTGCAGCCTACGTTGCAGAGCTGGCCTGGGCAATGGGCAGAAGGGCAGCTGGATGACTCATGGTGGTTCTACGGTGGCGAGGCGCGCCAGCGTCAGGCGTGCCCAGTCGTAATAGACGGTCTAGTCCTGCGCGGAGTTCGTCCCGGCAGCACCATCATCATTGAGGGTGAGCAGTACGAGTGCGAAGAGGGCGGCGACGTGGAGCTGTCGTTCCAGTATCCAGGCATGTATGAGGTCACGGTCACGCGCTGGCCGTATCTTGATGGGAGGTTCAACGTTGAAAATCCACCACCAGCCGAATAATCACGCCGAGCGCCGACGGGCTGAGTACCCCGACATCGGGGATCAGCTCGATGCGGTCTACAAGCTGGCCCAGCATTTGCAGGAGCAGGGCCAGCGACTACCGCCCGATGTTGAGCAGTGGGTGGCCCAATGCCGGGCCGTCAAACAAAAGTATCCAGCCGCCTAGCGCGGCTTTTTTTATGGGAACGCCATGAACATTCATCACTCCATCGCCCAGGTATTCGAGAACAACATGGGCAACCGAATCACGCCGGAGCTCGCCGGTGGCATGATCCGCAGCCTGATCGACATCCTGGCTGCCGGCGTGCAGCAGCGGGCCGACGTGGACCCGGCAGGCGAACCTGTACAGTCGGCTGGCCAGGGGCATCCTGACGAACAGGAGGGCGACAATGGCCTGGTATGACACAGGGACGGTCAACGTCACCGCGAACAGCGCCACCGTGACGGGCGTAGGCACGCAGTGGCTCGCCGGCGCGCGTCGGGGGGAGGCATTCGTTGCCCCGGATGGCCGTTTGTATGAGGTGCTGAACATTGCCTCGAACACGTCGCTGACGCTGACCAAACCGTACCGAGGAACGACCGCCACCGGCCAGCAGTATGCGCTGGCGCCAATGCAGGGGTACGTGAAGGAGCTGGCCGACCGCGCCGCGCAATTACTCAACGAGTACGGCCTGGCATCAGATGCGGAGGCGACGGCGCGCACCAGCAAGACAAAGGCTTTGACGCCCTACGGGCTGGGCCTAAATGTGCAATCAAGTCCGAATGACAATACAGTCGGTAAGCTACTTGCTGTTGGGAAGTCGTTTGGCCTGGGTAGTGTAGAGGCGGGGAGTAGTTATGATGTGTGGCCGTCCGCTTCTTTGAATAATCTGAATGTGCCGGCCGGCATTTATCTGCTGCCCCCTAACATTGCTGACCGGCCTCCAGAGATCGGTAACAACAATGCAGTAATATGGCACCGTCAAGCAGGAACTGCGGGTAGTCAGATAGTAGTATGGGGGTATGGTCAGCTAATTGTACGGGCTCGCACTTCCGGAAATTATTCTGCATGGCGCGAGTATCTGCAGGTGGGCCAATTTGGCCTGGGAAGCGTCGGAGTATCTAATGATTACGACAAGTGGCCGTCTGCTTCGCTCAATGATGTGAACGTGCCGTCTGGCATGTATTACGTTAACGGTTCAATAGCAGATAGGCCGACCACTGAAGACGGTATCGTCTGGCACAGGCAGGCGGGAAGTGCTGGCGGGCAAATTTATATTTCCGTCAATGGATTGCTGCTGCATCGGGCACGACGTTCCAGTGCATACCGCGCCTGGTCTACCGTCCTTAATGTCACCGATTTCGGACTAGGAGGCGGGACTGTCACCCCGCCAAACGGGCTCGATAGCGTTAACCCGTTTGGCTGGTACTACGCAGCTTCGCCCGTGCCAACCTGGGGTGGCGGTTCTTTCTTCCTGGATATGCCCTACAGCAGCAACCAGAACGCTGGCCTGCGACTCTCAACCGACCCCTACTCCGATAATTTCTATATGAACGGTGCAGTGTCTGGCCAAAAGACGTTCCGGGATGCGTGCAAGCTGGTCCACGATAAAAATATTGTTGGCTCTATCGCGGCTGGCTCAGTAATCGAGACAGGCTTTAATGCAAATGGGAAGTGGGCAAAATACGCGGACGGGACTCTGATTTGCTGGTCCCCCCCTATGACGTCAAAGTGGATAGATGGCACATCGGGAAGTCTTTGGGTGAGCGCTAGTAGCACTTGGACCTTTCCCATGGCTTTTATAAATCTTGATAACTACGTCCTACACATAGAAGCCACGACTAGCCTTCACCCTATTTGGGGCATGGTCGGGGAGAACAAAACAAATTCGTCGTGCCAGTGGAAACTGGCCAGCGGTTCTGAATGGAAAGAAGGTTTGCCCGCATACGGAGTTGCAATTGGAAGGTGGAAAGCATGATTATTACTTTGAAGTTGAACCCGCAAATCCCGTCCGGTGAGGTTCTGCCCCTGGTTGTCGAGCGGCTGGGGGAAGCGCTTGTAATTAATGGCGAAGTTCTGGACTTGTCCTTTATGTCTGTTGGTGATTCGCTGCCGCCTGGCTCGATAGATCACCCTTTGCTTGCAAGCGCCACGATTGAACGTGATGAGTCCGGATTTTTGATTGACGGCCTGCTTTTTCATATCGCAGCGGATCAAACAGACCTGGCATCGTGTTTCCCCGAGCCGGTGGTTATTGTCGAGGACGGCATTGTGCCTCTCCCTGCTCAAAGTCCACCGCCTCCACCACCGACCCCAGAGCCTTGCCCCGATTTGGAGCCTGGCGACACCCACCACATAGAGTCAGACGATGAACATCAAGATTGATACCAGTAAGCTGCGTACTGCCACCTTGAAGATGCAAGAGCATAAGGACGCCAAGATTGCATCCCTGTCCGCGGCATGTCGGCAGGCTATCACGGCAGGGTTTGAGTCCACTGCCTTGGGTCACCCCCATCTGTATCCCAGTAAAGAGACCGACCAGCTCAACCTGGCCGGTAGCGTGACCGATTCGCTACTGGCCGACCTGCCAGCAGACTGGGTAACGCCGTTCTGGTGCGCGGACTCCACTGGGGAGTGGGCCATGCGCCCGCACACCGCCACACAGATCCAGCAGGTTGGTCGAGAGGCCAAGGCTCGGATTCTGAGTTTGATGCAGCACAATGCGGCGCTGGCCGAGCAGGTCCAAATGGCGCCGGATAAGACGGCAGTCGACCAAATCATCTGGGAATACCCGGCCGCCTAAGCGGCTTTTTTTACGTCTGCTGCTTTTGCAGCGCTTCACGGGAGACAGCCATGCCGACCGTATTACACAAGGGGAAGGACTTGGAACCGACAAGCACGGGGACATCGGCGGCTGGTCTGGCCGTCTGGAAAGCAATGGGAGGAATAGCAGGGATGGGGGCCATCGGTGCGGGCTTGGCTACGCTGGTGGTGATGTGTATTTTGCGGCCGCGCACGCAGTCTGAATGGATTGTGGGCGTAGTCAGCACTGTGGTGGCGTCGATCTCTGGCGGTGCCGCTGTGATCCAGCAGTACGAGCTGCATCACTGGGCAAACAACCCGGTGGGCTTGGTGGCCATGCTTGGTCTGGCATTCGCATGCGGGTTGCCTGGGTGGGCCGTGGTGCGCTGGGCATTCAACTTTTTCGACAAGCGGCGAAAGGCTGACCTGCTTGAAGTCATGACAGAACTGCGCGAAGGTGCGATTGGAGGGAAAACAGAATGAAGTCGTTGTTGAGTTTGATCACGGGCCTGCTGGCCCTTTTTTTTCGTCCGCAGAAAACGGAGCCTGTACCCACTCCGGTTGAGACCAAGCCGCTGCGTCAGCTTGCTTGGGGACGAAAAGTGTCCCAGGCGTTCCGTGACCGCCTGTTCGAGATCTGTCAGATTCTAGGCGTGGAGCCAGACTATCTGATGGCGTGCATAGCGTTTGAGTCAGCGGAGACATTCAGCCCGTCGATTAAGAACGCCGCTGGCAGTGGGGCGACAGGATTGATCCAGTTCATGCCAGCTACAGCCCGTGGTCTGGGCACGACCACGGACGTGCTGTCGGGGATGACGGCCGAGCAGCAGCTTGAATGGGTGTTGGCGTATTTCATGCCTTACAAAGGCCGACTCAAGACACTGGCCGATGTGTATATGGCGATCCTCTGGCCAGCGGCCATTGGCAAGGCTGATGGCTGGACGCTGTGGGATAAAGCCAGCCGACCCACGACTTACCGACAGAATGCGGGTCTTGACCTGAATAAGGACGGCAAGATCACAAAAGCCGAAGCGGCGGCTAAGGTGCTGGCCAAGTTGGAGCGCGGGCGCGAGACGCAGTTTCAATGGGAGGGCGAATGATCGAAGTCATTATTGGTCAGATTTGGCCCTATTTGCTGGGCTTGCTCGCGCTCGCTGCCGGCTGGCTCACGGCCAAGCGAGCAGGGCGGCAGGAAGGGCGTCGCGAGGCGGAACAGAAACAGGAGCAGGCGGACATGGCCGCCGTGGAGGTATCGAGAGATGCAGCTGAAACGATTGAGCGCCTGGACGATGATGCTGTGCGTGATCGTGCTCGTCAGCGGATGCGCGACGCCGAGGGGCGGTAGCTACTGCGCCGCCGCACAGCGGCCGTTTCAGTGGCGATCTGACGCGGAGATCGACGCCACGCCCATCAGGGTAGTGCGCTATGTAGAGGTGGAAGCCGAGACGTGGAAGAGGTTGTGTTTGCAGTAAATACAGCAGAAGAGGTGGGGAATCTTTACACAAAAAAACCGCCAAAAGGCGGTTAGCGTCTCGTTGTACTAGCTAGTCTTTTACCAGCTCTAGAGCGGTGACTGGAATTGTCATTAAATTGTATTCACCAGCGACGAACCAAGAAACGCTGGCTTTATGATCAGAGGTAACTACCTCTACCGTCAGTTTAGGGCCGCCACTTTTTAAGGTGACAATGTTTCCAGGGGCAATCTGATCTGTCATGGCGCTCTACCAGTGGGATGAAAGTTAGTGTCATAAGTTTATAAGCCGAAAGAATAAACAATTCATTGTCATAGGTCAAACAAAATATAAAATGACAACAACGGCTGTTTGTTTGTGCGACTTTGCTCTCTAACTTATCTCAAACGCCAAATGCAGAAAACCGCCCGGAGGGCGGTCTATTTAAGGGTTTGTTAACTCTACCGCCATAAGGGCGAGAGCCGGAATTGACTGAGTCCTGGCCCTGTTGTCAATCACAAACCACATGCACTTTACGTCGCTGCCTTCTTGGCTCTTGTCAATAACTGTCATTTCAGGGCCACCACTTTTCAATTGGACTACATCGCCGACCTTGAACGTGCTCATGAAACCTCCCGCAAGTAAATAGAGGCCACAGTATGCCAACGGGTCGTTAAATTATCCAGAAAATTATTTCGATCGAAATATAATGGCTGTCCCAGCTTTGACTGCATTAGCTATAGTCTGGGTGGTGCACTGATCTTGCATCACGAAGATAATAATGGAGGCTGATATGCATTTTGAGATTAACGCTGGCCATCTGACCCCTACGTATGTATCCCTTGTAGCGAGTACCAACGAGGCTTGCATTCCCAGTGAAAAGTCACCGGGGGTGATGATTTACCAAAACATCGCGCCACATCATGCAGAAAGCCTCTTAAAGCTCTTGGAAGAGAAGGGGATTCCGTACAAGATTTCGATGGATGGCACCTGGCAGCGCTACAACGGAGCAAGCTGGGAGAGCTGAAAGCGGAGTAGAATTGGACGATTGCGGCAGTAATAATTAGTCCGATAATCTATTCAGTTGCTAATCGTCGTCCTAACGCCACAATCTGCAGGTCAGCATAGTGTAGATGGTTTGATGGTTGATGGTTTCTGTATGTAGTTGATATAAAAGAAATATCTAATCCCTTACAAGGCGTAGGTCGGGGGTTCGAACCCCTCAGCACCCACCATTTCTTTTGCTAGTCGAATCAAGCACTTAGGTAAAACTAAGTGCTTTTTTTGTGCCTGTTTGGGTTGTGTTTCAGGTCAATCCATACTAACGCTGCTCTATCAGGTTCGGGCCCTTGTGCTGCGATATAAGCATACTGAAACCATGTAAGTATTGGTAAGTCGCTTGCCGGAACGGCGTTGCCACGTAATCCCTGCTCATGAGGTGCTGCAAGCGTCCATCAGGCAGGGCAGGCGAACCAGCGTGGAGCTTGGCGTGTTGACTTTAAGGTGCAGAGGCGGTCAGTCAGGCTGGCACGATGAAGGTGACTCTATTGGGCACGGGTACGCCTGCACCGTATGCGGATCGAGCAGGCCCGGCAACGTTGGTACAGGCGGGCGGAGAAACTCTGCTGTTTGATACGGGGCGCGGGGTGGCGACGCGGCTATTTCAGAAAGGCGTTGTGCCCAATTCCATTACGGCGCATTTCTTCACGCATTTGCACTCGGATCACACCGTAGGTTTGCCAGACTTATGGCTGACGGGCTGGTTTGGTCGCCCTTGGCCAGGCCGGACAGTGCCTTTGCAGATATATGGTCCCAAGGGGACCAAGACCATGACGGATTACCTGCCCAAGGCGTATGACGAGGACATTCGTATCCGCGTGGAGGATCAGGGTCTGCCGGTGGAGGGCGTGACCTTTGTGACCCAGGAGTTTGAAAAGGGCGGGATGGTCTACAGCAAGAATGGGGTTACCGTGACAGCGGTAGAGGTTGATCATGGTGGCGAGGTGATTCCTGCCTTTGGCTTTATTGTGGAGTACGAAGACAAGAAGGTAGCGATCTCTGGGGATGCGATGTATGACAAGCGCCTGATTGATGCGGCCGCCAATGCAGATGTATTTGTGCATTCCGTGGCCCTGATTGATCCGGCGTTTTTGAAAGTCCGCCCTATCTTGAATGAAACGCTCAAGCATTTTGCAACACCGGAGCAGGTTGGGCAGGTCTTTGCCGAGAGCAAACCGTTGTTGGGAGCCTATACGCATATCGTGTTTTATTCGCCTGAGGGTGGAGCGAAGATCACTGAGCAAGTCTTGCTGGAGCGCACGCGCAGTTCTTATCAAGGCCCGGTTGTAGCTGGCCGTGACTTGATGGAGTTTACGGTTGAGGACAAGGCGGTCATCGCCTATGACGAGGCGGGCAAGGAACTGATGCAGGTACCACGTCGATGATCTTGATTCGAGCGGCCCGCGTTTGAAATTGAGGTACGGGGAGGGGAGTCAAGGGGCTATTTCTGCAACTTGTCTTGTCTCTCCCGCTTACACTGCCGCCGAC
>NZ_DAMBOE010000010.1:0-169113 GCF_032063905.1 Alcaligenes phenolicus | reverse complement strand
AAAGACAAAGACAAAGACAAAGACAAAGACAAAGACAAAGACAAAGACAAAGACAAAGACAGCAGCAATAGCAACAGCTGCCCGGTCCTGAGCGTAGTGGCTATTCAGGCAACACTACACCTTGTCGATATGCGGTCCTCGGGTCTTCATGAGCAAACTACTTTCTTGCCTGTCCCCTCTTGCCACCTTGATTCTGGCATGGCTGGCCTTTATGTTTCTTTTGTTTTTCCCGCCGCTATGGATTTTGTGGCCGGTGCTGGTCGTGAGCCTGGGCTGGATCAATTACAGAGGGATACGTTACGCCTTGGGCAATAGTGACAAGTCCAAGCCCTGGCACCTTTGGTTCAATGTAGGCGAGTGCCTGTTGGCGGTGATTGTCCTGACTTTACTGGTCCGTGACCTTGACGTCCCAGCGACCTGATTTTTACCCTTGTTGTACGAGAAACGTGTTTATGTATTCGGACCCTTGGCTTGATCGCTGGTTGCCCTTGATTGCTCAACGTGAGATTTCTTCGCCAGTACTTGAGATAGGCTGTGGTTTTGGTGACGATACGCTGACCTTGATCCGGGCTGGCTTGAAGGTGATGGCTTTTGATCTCTCGCCTGAAGGGGTGGCGACCGCGCAGCAGCGTGCGCCCGAGGCGCAAATTGAGTGTAGGGATACGCGCGGCCCTTGGCCGGAAGCGGCGAATAATCTTGAGCTGGTCCTGGCCAGCCTGTCCCTGCATTATTTTCCATGGGATGAAACCCGGACCATTGTGCGCAGAATCTGGAATAGCTTGCGGCCTGGTGCCTTGTTTCTATGTCGTCTGAACTCCACCGAGGATGTGCATTTCGGTGCCGGGCAGGGCGAGTTGATTGAAGCCAACTTCTATCGCGACCAGGGCAATTGCAAGCGTTTCTTTGATCAGACCAGCGTAGAGCAGCTGTTCGGGGCTGAATGGCGCCGGATTTCTGTCCAGCACATGACATCGCACAAATATATAAAGCAAAAAGCGATGTGGGAGCTGGTGCTGGAGAAAGGGCAGTTGTCAGACTGATTCCCGGCCCTTGACCGTCCTTGATCTGGCAGCCGTTTCGGTCCCCTCCATCTCCCCGCTATATCTAACCAAAGAATCGGTATTTAGCCGGGTGTAACACCCTTGCTAGACTCGTTCTCATTGCTTGGAAATGGTTTCTAGGGGGTGGGAAATGAAGCGGATTCAACAGAAGTGGAAGGGCGTTCGGGCAGGGGCTTTGCTGGCGTTGGTGCTGGCGGCGGCAACCGCTGTTGCAGCCGAGGTCAGTATTCTGAATGTTTCGTACGACCCAACGCGTGAACTGTATGCTGAATTCAATAAGGCTTTCCAGGCGCATTACAAAGAGCAAACGGGTGACAGTGTAGTCATCCGTAGTTCCCACGGTGGTTCCAGCAAGCAGGCCCGTACCGTGATTGATGGCGTGCCCGCTGATGTGGTGACGCTGGGTATTTCTTCCGATATTGATCAGATCGCTCAGTCCGGTTTGCTGGACAAAGGCTGGCAGGCTCGCCTGCCAGACAACAGTACGCCTTACACCTCCACGATTGTCTTGCTGGTGCGCAAGGGTAATCCCAAAGGGATTCACGACTGGAACGACTTGATTCGCTCCGATGTGAAGGTGGTTACGCCCAATCCTAAAACCTCGGCAGGGGCGCGTTGGAACTATCTGGCGGCCTGGTTGTACGCCTTGAAGCAAGGCAATGGGGATGAAGCGCAGGCCCGTGACTTTGTAGCCAAGCTGTATCGCAACGTCAGCGTGCTGGATTCCGGTGCGCGTGGGTCGACCACAACCTTTGTGGAGCGGGGTATTGGCGATGTATTGATTGCCTGGGAGAACGAGGCGCTCTTGTCCGTCAAGGATCTGGGGCCCGATCGCTTCGATATTGTGGTGCCTTCCAGCAGTATTCTGGCCGAGCCGCCCGTGGCGCTGGTAGATGCCAATGCCGCCAAGCATGGCACGGAAAAAGTGGCTCAGGCCTATCTGGAATATCTGTATAGCCCGGAAGGTCAGGAAATCGCCGCCCGTCATTTTTACCGTCCTCGCCTGGAGTCGGTGGCCGCCAAGTACCGCGATCAGTTCCCGGCGTTGAAACTGTACAAGGTTGACGATGAACTGGGCGGTTGGACTCAGGTTCAGGCCAAGCACTTTGCGGATGGTGGCGTGTTCGACAGCATCTACTTGAGCAAGTAACCCCACTACCACCGAGGACCGTTCGATGTCACAGGCTCGTCTTTGGGGATTTCTGCCCGCTGCTTGCAAGCAGCGGGCTTTGCCAGGCTTTGGCTTGACCATGGGTTTGTCCATCAGCTATTTGAGCCTGATTGTTCTGATCCCCTTGTCTGCTGTTTTGCTCAAGACCACCTCCATGGGTTGGTCGGCCTTTTGGGAAACCATCAGTGCTGCGCGCGTCTTGGCTTCCTTGAAATTGACCTTTGGGATGGCCGCTTTGGCGGCGTTGATCAACGGTGTATTTGGTCTGATTCTGGCCTGGGTCCTGGTGCGTTACCGCTTTCCGGGTCGTCGCATTGTGGATGCCTTGATTGATCTGCCCTTTGCCTTGCCAACGTCGGTGGCCGGGATTTCCTTGGCGGCGATTTATGCGCCTACCGGCTGGATCGGCTCCTGGGCTGAACCGTATGTAGGGCAGATTGCATTTACCCCTTGGGGCGTGCTGATCGCCCTGGTTTTTATTGGTCTGCCTTTTGTTGTGCGTACCGTGCAGCCGGTTCTGGAAGAGCTGGAGCAGGAGCAGGAAGAGGTGAGCGCTTGCCTGGGGGCGGATCGTTTTCAGACGGTCACCAAGGTGATTCTGCCCGCTATCTTGCCCGCCTGCTTGACGGGCGTAGCGCTGGCTTTTGCCCGTGCGGTGGGTGAGTACGGTTCCGTGATCTTCATTGCCGGTAATGTCCCTATGGTTTCGGAAATTACCCCCTTGCTGATCGTGATCAAGCTGGAGCAGTTTGACTATGCCGGAGCCTCGGCGCTGGCCGTTTTGATGATGGTGCTGTCCTTCATTATCTTGCTGGCGATCAATCGCTTGCAGTGGTACTTGCAGTCGCGCCATTCGGGCCAGGCTAGTGGCAAGGCAGCCAAGGTGGCAGCGCCTTTGACTTTGGAGGGCGCACGATGAGCAGCCTGACGATGGATTCATCTGTGCAGGCGGTGCCGGTACATACGGCGCGCTTGCGGGCGGCGCAGGATGAAGGTCCGGCCGTCAAAGCCATATTGATTGGCATTGCCTTGCTGTTCTTTGTGCTGTTCTTGCTCCTGCCTTTGATCCTGGTCTTCATGACGGCTTTTAGCCGGGGCATCATGCCGTATCTGTCCGCCTTGAGCGAGAGCGATACCTTGCATGCCGCCAGCCTGACAGTTCTGGTTGCCGTGATTGCCGTGCCTTTGAATATCGCGTTTGGCCTGGCAGCCTCCTGGGCGATTGCGCGTTTTGAGTTCCGTGGAAAAAGCATTCTGACGACGCTGATCGACCTGCCGTTCTCGGTATCGCCTGTCATTGCCGGCTTGATGTTTTTACTGATTTTTGGTCGCCAAGGCCCATTTTGGGATTGGCTGGACGCCAATAACATTCGTATCGTATTTGCCTTGCCCGGTTTGGTTTTGGCAACCCTGTTTGTCACTTTCCCCTTTGTGGCGCGTGAGTTGATTCCGCTGATGCAAATGCAGGGCAGCGAGGAAGAGCAGGCCGCGCGGGTGCTGGGGGCCAATGGCAGGCAGATGTTCTGGCGGGTGACTCTGCCCAAGATCAAGTGGGGCCTGCTGTATGGCGTGATTCTGTGCAATGCCCGTGCCATGGGCGAATTTGGGGCGGTGTCGGTGTTGTCAGGCCATATACGGGGCCAGACCAACACGCTGCCTTTGCATGTAGAGATTGAGTACAACGACTATCACACGGTGGGCGCGTTTGCGGCGGCTTCGGTGCTGGCGGTCTTGGCTTTACTGACGTTGGCGCTTAAATTGTGGGCCGAGCGCAAAATGGTTCAAGACGGTCATCGTGGATGATCGCATTCGGAGTTCATTATGAGTATCGAAGTTCGTCATCTATCTAAACAGTTTGGTGCGTTTACGGCACTGGGTGATGTGACATTGGATTTCCCAGCGGGCGAGCTGGTGGCTTTGCTGGGGCCGTCGGGCTGCGGCAAGACGACCTTGCTGCGTATCGTGGCTGGCCTGGAACATGCGGATGCGGGTCAGGTGCTGATCAACGGCAAGGATGTGGCTGCCGTGGGCACGCGTGATCGCCAGGTGGGTTTTGTGTTCCAGCACTATGCCTTGTTCCGCCACATGACGGTATTTGAAAACGTTGCCTTTGGTCTGCGTATCAAGCCACGCAAGCAGCGCTTGCCCGAGGCCCAGATTCGACAGCGTGTGCACGAGCTCTTGGAGCTGGTGCAGCTGGATTGGCTGGCCGATCGCTACCCGGCGGCCTTGTCGGGTGGCCAGCGGCAGCGTATTGCTCTGGCACGTGCCTTGGCGGTGGAACCGGGTGTCTTGTTGCTGGATGAGCCTTTTGGTGCCTTGGATGCCAAGGTGCGCAAGGAACTGCGTTCCTGGTTGCGTCGTCTGCATGATGACCTCCATATCAGTACCTTGTTTGTGACGCACGACCAGGAAGAGGCCATTGAAGTGGCTGATCGTATTGTGGTGCTCAATAAAGGCCGGGTTGAGCAGGAAGGCGCCCCGCAGGATGTCTATAACCACCCTGCCAGTCCTTTTGTGTATGAGTTCCTGGGGGCGGCGAATCGCTTGCCGGGTCAGTTCCAGCACGGACGCTTTGTGGCTGATCCTCAGTTGGGACAATTCGAGTCCAATCAAGCCTTGAACGCTCAAGACGCGGGGCAGGGGCAAGCAGTTGGCTATGTGCGCCCGCATGATCTGGATTTGCAACGCCAATTGGATGGCCAGGGCATCGTCGTGGCTGTGCAGCGCATTATTCCTTTGGGGGCGACAGTACGGGTTGAACTGGCCTTGAACGAGGGCGAGCGTGCTTGGGAGGCCGAGTTCGATCATCAGCGTTGGTCGCAGCTGGGCTTGCGGCCTGGTGAGCGGGCTTTAGCCTTGCCACGCAAGTTCAGCGCTTTCCCTATCGAATCTCAAACCGAAGCGCGATTATCCTGATTTTTTGCAAATTATTCGCAACAGGCTGACCCTAGGTCAGCCTGTCTGCGTTAGTATCTGGAGGTTTTTTGCAGGGCGGGTTGGAGCAGGAAATATTACAGGAATTTAGTATTGAGAATCATTCCTGTTTCTGTTAAGATTCGGTACTTCACTGGGCATCCTGTCCGGTCCCGTCATGGTCCATGCGGGTTGCAGAATGTGTAGAACGGATTATGACCGGAATTGCTTCTCAAAAGAATAATCGCTCGATGCTGGCCTTGAAGGCAACTGGTTTGGCATTGGCACTGGGATTGCACGTGGGTGTCGTGGCTACCATCTTGTGGACGGAAACCCCCAAGATTGTGGGTGAACCCGCCCCCATGGATGTTGTTGGGGTGACGTTGGTGGAAGTGTCGGAGTCCCCGGTTCAGCAAGAGCAGGTCAGCGCCCCTCCTGAAGAGGTGTTGGCCGAGCCGGAACCTGAGCCCGAACCCGAGGTGGAACCGGATCCCGAACCAGAGCCCGAACCGGTTGTTGAGCCGGAACCCGAGCCAGAGCCTATCGTGGAAAAACCTCCGATTCCCGAGCCGCCCAAGCCCAAACCAAAACCCAAGCCGAAACCTAAGCCCAAGCCACAGCCCAAGCCCGAGGTCCCACCGGCAGAAACACCGCAGCCTGCTCAACCAGCCGCTCCTGCCGCTCAAGCAGGTCCAGCTACGGACAATACGTCCTCCCAAACTGCCGCCCGTTCTACGGATGGTGATCGGCCCAAGCTGATTGGTCGTGTGGACTATTTGGGACGTCGTCCTGTGCCGGTGTACCCACGGGCTTCCGAGCGCCGTCGTGAGCAGGGCCGCGTGGTGGTTCGTGTAGTGATTTCAACCCAAGGAACCGTGCTGGAAGCTAAAGTGCAAAGCTCCTCAGGCTATGAACGTCTGGATGATTCGGCACTGAAAGCAGTGCGCACAGCGCGTTTCAAACCGTATACGGAAAATGGTGTGGCCTATCGTGCCATGGCCGATATTCCTTTCGACTTTGTTTACTAGGATATATCAATGATGCAGGAACTATTTCAAAGCGTATGGGTAAGCCTGGCACAAGTTGCAGGGCCTGTTGCAGATCAGGCTGCCGCCAGTGTTGCTGCCGCTGAGGAAGCGACCGGGGTGCTGCACTTTATCCAGCAAAGTGATGTGGTTGGCAAGACCTTGTTCGTCATTCTGGCCTTGATGTCGGTTGCCAGTTGGTACCTGATTATCGTCAAGGGCGTGCTGTCCTTCCGCCTGAAGCGTCGCTCGCAAGGTTTCATGCGCGAATTCTGGTCCGCCAGCTCCCTGGAGCAGGTTGAAAACGAAATCGCCACCCACGGTGCCCGCGATCCCTTCAGCCACTTGGCCAGCCACGCTATTCACGCTCAAAAACACCATGTGAAATACGGCGCCATGCGTCTGGAAGAGAAAGGCTCTACGGATGCCTTTGTCTCGCGCATCATGCGTAAAGTCATGGATGAAGAAACCGCCAAGCTGGAAAACGGCCTGACGCTGCTGGCTTCGGTGGGTTCTACCGCTCCGTTTGTGGGTCTGTTCGGTACGGTTTGGGGTGTGTACCACGCACTGATCAATATCGGTCTGTCCGATGGTGTAACCCTGAACAAGATCGCCGGCCCTGTGGGTGAAGCCCTGGTGATGACGGGTCTGGGTCTGGCCGTGGCGATTCCTGCCGTGTTGGCTTACAACGCTTTTGTGCGTACAAACCGCGTTTACCTGTCCCAGCTGGACGCGTTTGCTCACGACCTGTTCACTTTCCTGACCACAGGCCAGCCTGTGCAAGATAACCAACCTGTTCTGCGTCGTGTCCCTAGCTCGGGCGGTGGTGCAGCATCGAGCTCGGCAGCGGCTGCCAAGCGGGAGCACTAATCATGGCTTTTGGCAGCTTTGATAATCGCAATTCGGGCTCCGCGCTGTCCGAAATCAATATGGTGCCGCTGATCGACGTCATGCTGGTGTTGCTGGTGATCTTTCTGATCACTGCTCCGCTGCTGTCGCACTCCATCAAGATTCAGCTGCCCCAGGCGACGTCTGAACCAGTCCAGCAAGATCCCAAGACGATTGATCTGGCGATTGACGCAGAAGGGCAGATCTTCGTGAACGAGCAGCCGGTGGCGCTGGAAGACCTGACCGCCACGCTGGCCCCTTATTCCAAGGATCAGCCTCAGCCTGAATTGCGTATCCGTGCCGATACTGATACTCGCTACGAAACCCTGGCCCAGGTCATGAGCCGCTCCAAGGCTTCCGGCCTGACCCGTCTGGGTTTCATTACGCGTCCAGGTCCAACGACCAAGGCAGCGGGTGACGACGGTAAAGCCAAGGAAGGCGCAGTCGCTGGCGAGAAGGCGGCCGAGCCTAAAACTGCTCTGTAATTCCAGGTTCTTCTTCGTGTTGTTTTTTCTGGCCCCTCGCATTGCATCTGCAACGCGAGGGGCCAGTTTCGTAATAAAATCCCTCGAATGCGTGTATTAGTTATCGAAGACGACGCCATACTGGGCGCCGCACTGCAGGAATTTCTCAACGATCAGGGCTACGCTGTTGACTGGCTCCGGGAAGGCGAAAGTGCCTTGAAGGAGTTGGCTGCCCAGGTCTACGATCTTCTGCTCCTGGACTTGAACTTGCCCGGCATCAGTGGCCTGGATGTGCTGCGCCAATTGCGTCAGCAGGGCAACGCCATTCCCGTTCTGATTCTGACTGCGCGTGATGGTGTGGATGATCGTGTCGGCGGCCTGGATGCCGGTGCTGACGACTACCTGATCAAACCTTTTGACCTGTCCGAGCTGGCCGCCCGTGTGCGTGTTTTTGGCCGCCGCCGCAGTGGTCAGGTACAGCCCATTATTGATGTGGGTCCCTTGAGCTTTGATACCATTGGCCGCGAACTGCGTTGTGCCGGTCAACGTGTGACCTTGTCGGTGCGCGAGCTGTCTGTACTGGAAATGCTGATGATGCGCGCGGGCCGTGTGGTCACCAAGCAGCAAATTATCAACTCCTTGTCTGCCTGGGATGCCGATTTCAGCGACAATGCGGTCGAAGTCTACGTGTATCGTTTGCGCAAGCGCCTGGAAGGCACCGGGGCTGTCATACAGACTGTGCGCGGCTTTGGCTATTTGCTCGATGTGGAGAGCGTGGCCGGAGCATAACGGCAGCCCGTGCCCGCTGCCTGAAACCTTAGGTCAACCATGCCCGATCAGCATCTTTCTCCAGCGGTAAAAACCTCCTTGTTGCGAGGCTGGCTGGAGCGCTTTCTTGCTCCCGGTTCTTTGGCCCGCAAGCTGATGGGCCGTCTGTTTCCCCCGATCTCCATTCTGGTGGTGCTCGACCTGAGTGTTACCTGGATACTGACACGCCGCATGAGCCTGGAAGACTGGCTGCTGCGCGATATTTTCTGGACCATGGCATTGAGCCAGGTGCTGCTGGTCAGTCTGATTGCCTGGGTGTTGCTGTCGGGGATTCGCTCGCAGCTGGCGTCCATTGATGATTTATCGCAGCAAATCCGCAACCGTGCTGATGATGACTTCGAGCGTCTGGATGCCAGTGCCTTGCCCGCCGAGATTGTGCCGCTGGTGGAGCATTTCAACGAGTTGCTGGAACGTCAGCGTGATACCCTGCAGGCGCAAAAGCGCTTTATTGGTCACGCTGCGCATCAGTTGCGCACACCCTTGACGGGCTTGCAGCTGGAGTCCGAGCTGATGCTGGCACGGCCTTTGCCAGAAGATATCCGCCAACGGGCCGAGCGCATCAAAAGTGTCTCGGACCGCATGATTCGTCTGGGCCAGCAGTTGTTGGTGCTGGCACGTACTGATGCGGACACCAATATTAAAGACAGTTTTGTGCGTCTGGATTTGTGTGAATGGGCGCGCGAGGAGGGCGGTGACTGGTTCTTGCAGGCTCGTCAGCATGGTGTGGAAATCCATTTGCTGGCACCTGAAAAGCCGGTCTGGATTGATGCTGCCCCCGTGCTCTTGCGGGAGTTATTGTCAAATCTGATGGATAACGCCTTGCGCTACGGACAAGGGACAGACCGCATTGTCTTGCGGGTGGCTAGTAATCCACCCTCCTTGTCAGTGGAAGATCACGGGCCGGGTATTGAATCCAGCGAGCAGCAGCGCGTATTTGAAGCGTTTTATCGCTCCCCTGGCACACAAGCAGGAGGTTCTGGCTTGGGTTTGGCCATTGTGCAGGAGATTGCCCGTGCGCATGGCGCCTGGTGGAGCTTGATGAGTCGCCCTGATTTTCCAGGCACTCGCATTACCATTGTTTTTCCCGGTCCGCGTATTGGTGCGCGTCTGACCCGGCACGATACTTTGATTGGAAACTAAGCCTTGAACACAGCAACAGAAAACCCCAAAAAAGCGGCTCAGGCCGCCTTGCTAATGGGCGCTTTAGGCGTGGTGTATGGCGATATTGGAACCAGCCCGCTCTACACCATGAAAGTGGCCTTGAGCGCTTACGGACAGCCTGGTGCTGAACAGGTCTATGGTGTGCTGTCCTTGCTGTTCTGGCTGCTGACTCTGGTGGTCTCCATCAAGTACGTCACGGTGGTGTTGCGTCTGGACAATAAAGGTGAGGGCGGCACGCTGGCCTTGATGGAATTGGCGGCACGCGGCATTCAGGGGCCACGTCGGCAGATTATTGTGGTGCTGGGTCTTATTGGTGCTGCCTTGTTTTATGGGGACAGTATTATTACCCCGGCTATCTCCGTGATGTCGGCGCTGGAAGGCATCGGTATGGTGTCTCACGTGCTGGACCCTTGGGTCGTACCTTTGGCCCTGGGTGTCTTGCTGGCCTTGTTTTTGATCCAGTCCCATGGCACGGGCACCATGGGCAAGTTGTTCGGCCCCATTATGTTGACCTGGTTTCTGGTGCTGGGTGGCTTGGGTCTGTGGCGTGTTATTGAGCATCCCCAAGTTTTGATGGCCCTGGACCCACGGTGGGCCGTGGCTTTTATTGCTGAGGCTCCCTGGCAAACCTTTTTGCTTTTAGGGGCGCTGGTCCTGGCCTTGACGGGGGCCGAGGCCTTGTACGCCGATATGGGCCATTTTGGCCGTCCTTTAATTCGCAAAGCCTGGTTCATGATTGTCATGCCCTGCCTGGTCCTGTGTTATTTCGGCCAAGGCGCATTGTTGATTTCCGATCCGGCCGCCATTCGTAATCCGTTCTTCTTCCTGGCTCCCAACTGGGCCTTGGTGCCCATGGTGATGTTGGCAACGGTTGCAACGGTGATCGCCTCCCAGTCCGTGATTTCCGGGGCGTTTTCTGTAACTCGTCAGGCGGTGCAGCTTGGTTTCTGGCCGCGCATGGTGATCCAACATACTTCGGCCAAAGAAGAAGGGCAGATCTACTTGCCGCGTGTGAACTTGCTGCTATGCGTGGCGGTGATGATTCTGGTCCTGAGCTTTGGCTCCTCGGATCGCCTGGCCCATGCTTATGGCTTTGCAGTCACGGGTACCATGCTGATGACCAGTTTGCTGGCTCTGGTGCTGCTGCCGCGCCGCGCTAGCGGAATCAAGCGCTGGGCCTGGCTGGGGCTCCTGGGTGTTTTCCTGATTCTGGACATATTGTTGTTCTCGGCCAATGCGCTCAAGATTCTGGAAGGCGGCTGGCTGCCATTGCTGGTAGGGGCTGTGCTGTTGGGCTTGATGCTGACCTGGCGCCAGGGGCGTGCTGCTTTGCACGAGCGTCTGCTGGAAAACAAGCAGCCACTAAAAGAGTTTCTATTGAGCCTGGAAGAGTACGCTCCCACCCGCGTACCAGGGACGGCGGTCTTCATGAGCACCATTCCCGACTCGGTCCCTCCGGCCTTATTGCATAACCTGAAACATAATAAAGTCCTGCATGAGCAGGTCCTGTTCTTGACCGTAGCCAGTGCCGGTGTGCCTTACGTTCCTTTTGGGGAGCGCTATAGCCTGCAACGTCTAAGCCGAGGCAGCTGGCAGGCGGTGGCCGCCTGGGGCTTCAAGCAAGAGCCCAATGTGCCGCAATTGCTGGAGCAGATTGCTCTGGAGCACCCGGAGCTGAATCTGGAGCCTATGCAGACATCCTACTTCCTGTCGCGTCAGACGGTGATGATTCAATCCCGTCAGCCCTGGTACTTGGGCTGGCGTCGCCGCTTGTTTGCTTTCATGGCGCGTAATGCCAGCCGTAGCACGCGCTTTTTCAAGATCCCGCCTAATCGCGTGGTGGAGATGGGGATACAGGTGGAGCTGTAGGTGGAGACATTTGCAGCTACAGCTAGCTATTGCAGTCAGTAGAAACAAAGAATGGGCCTTGAAAAGGCCCATTCTTTTTTTATGTGGCTACCTGTTCCAGATAGCCTTGCTTCCTGCGCTTACTGAGCAGGCACCACAGTCGTGGTTTCGCGCAGGATACCGCCGCCTTCCACGCTACCGCGCACGGTTGTGTCCTGGCCGGTCATGGATTTCAGGCAGTCTTGCTGGCGATCAGCGGGTAAGCGATGGCAGCGCGCTTGCCGGTTGGCATCCAGATTGTGATCGCGCTTGTCCAGCTTGTGCTGACGCTCGGCTTGCAGCGCGGCACCGGCTTCGCGACGGCAAGTGGTGCGCTGGTCGCCTTTGAATTGCTCACAGCGCTGGATGTCGTGTCGGTAGTCTTGGGACGGGGTTTGAGCCCAGGCAGCAGAGGACAGCAAACCCAGGCTGAGCAAGCCAGCACTCAGAACTCGGGATGGGCGTGTAAGTAGACTCATCGATCTCACTCCTTTACTTGCTAAGGGAATCACCGGCTTGGCGAGCACTGTTACGAGCAGGTATGAGTAGCAGGCCGCAAAGCCCCAAAAGCGACTGCGTATGGGGCAATTCCCGATACGCAGTAAACACTTACTAGTATAAGTGGAGCAGTTGCAAGTGAGGGTAATAAAACTTGTCTAAACCCTCACTGCTTGACTCAGGTCTTGTCGCTGGCCGGTGGTTGAGCCAAATCTCTGGACAGAGGCGCTTTGTGTGGCATGTCCAGATAGCCTGGCTCGTCCGGGCCGTACTCGGCCAGACGCTGGCGATGCTCGCGTTTGATGGCAGCGCGCATCAGGAAGATGGCGGTGACTGGCGAGGTAATGATCAGGAGCACACTCAGGATGAGCGGGTGCAGAATAGGGCGGCTCATCAAGTGGCTGGCGCTGATGGCGACGGCCAGCACCATGAAAAACGTACCCAGCGTGTTCCCCATGGTGGGGGCATGGATGCGTGAATAGAAGTGCTTGAAGCGCAGCAAGCCAGCCGAACCCACCAGGGCCACGATGCCGCTAAGAACCAGCAAAAGGGCAACCGGGACGGCCAGCCACCAAGGTAATAAAGGCGTATTCATGGCTCGATCACCTCGGCACGTAGCAGGAACTTCGCCATGGCTGCCGAGCCTACAAAACCGAACAGGGCGATCAGCAGGGCGATATCAAAGTACAAGGTAGAGTCAAAACGAATGCCCAAGGCCAGCAAGGCCAGCATACCGTTGATGTACATGGTGTCCAGCGCCAGCACGCGGTCGGCGGCAGAGGGGCCTTTAAGCAGGCGGATGACAGCGCAGCCCATGCCCAGGACAAAGCAGCCCAAGGCAAACTGACAGGCCCAGTAAACAATGTCTATCATTGGAAAATCTCCAGTAGCGGTCCTTGGTAGCGCTTCTGAATAGTGTCTAACCAGACCTGTTCGTCTTGCAGATCCAGAATGTGCAAGGTCAGGACGCGGGTCTCGTAATCGAAGCCGGACCAGACGGTCCCTGGGGTGTAGGTAATGATGCACGCCAAGGCTGCCAGACCATGTGGGTCAGTCAGTTGCAAAGGGATGGCCAGAAAGCCGGGGCGGGGCGCATTGCCGCCTTTCAGGACCAGATGACCCACGGCAATATTGGACAGCACAATATCCCAAGCTACTTGGAAGATCAGTTTCAAGGCCAGAAAGGGGTGGCGGATGCTGGCTTTAACCGGACGAAATGGAATGGCGGCTAAGCTCAGGGCGATGGCCAGGAACAGGCCCAGCACCACGTAACCGGCCGAGAGCGAGTCGTTCAGCAGCAGCCACAGGCCAAGCAGCAGCAAGGGCAGGAAAAGATGTTTGGTATAGCGTCGCATCAGAATCACTCCGCTTGAACAGAACGTAGCGGGTTCTGCCGCAGGACGGACCCTATATAAATACGGGGTTCATCCAGTTGCTGGGCTGTTTGTTCCAGGTAGGTGGTGATCGGGCCGGCATACCAGCTCAAGATCCCGCAAGCCACAATAATGCTGGCAATGGGAGCAGCTTCGATCAGTTTCAGGCGGGGAATCGTCAGGGAGCTATTGCTCCAGAACAGACGAATGCCCACACGTACCATGGCGATCAAACCGGCTACGCCGGAAATCAGTACGGCAGCGGTCAGAATCCAGGCATTCAGCGGTTCGGGTGATTGGCCCGAAGCTTTCAGCGCGGCTGTCAGCAAGGATAGCTTGGCCACAAAACCGGACAGCGGTGGCAGGCCCACAATCAGCAAGGCGCAGGCAATAAAGGACATGCCCAGGAACACCATCACGCCAGGGATAGCCACACCTACCACGTCATCGCTGTTGTCTTCGGACTCCGGGTCGTCCAGATCAAAGACTTCCTGACTGACGGCCAGCAGGTCGGCACCAAAGGGTTTGGTACGGCTAACCAGTTCCAGCAGCAGGAAGAAAGCACCCAGGGCCAGAACGCTGCTGAGCATGTAGTACAGGGCAGGGCCGGTCAGGATGACGCCGGGCATGCCCAAGGCAGCCAGCAAGGTGCCGGAGGACACGATGATGCAATAACTGGCCAGTCGTTCGGGTTGCTGTGCGGCCATGACACCAATAGCGCCAAAGGCCAGCGTGGCGATCCCGGCTGGGAACATCCAGGCCACGCCAAAGGCGGCAGGAGCTCCCGTAGGCAGCAGCAAGGAGCCGATACGCAGCAGTGCGTAAATACCTACTTTGGTCATGATCGCAAACATGGCAGCGACCGGCGCACTGGCATTGCCATAAGCATTGGGTAGCCACAAGTTCAGGGGCCAGGCGGCGGCCTTGATCAGGAAGGCAATACCCAGAATGGCCATGGCCGCTTCAAAAACCAGACGGTCCGAGTCCGGCATGGAACCGGCGCGCAGAGCCAGATCAGCCATGTTCAGGGTGCCGGTGACACCGTAAACCAGGGCAATTGCGATCAGCAGCAAGAAAGAAGAGATCAGGTTGACGGCAATGTAGTGCAGACCGGCACTGACGCGGGCCGCGCCCGAACCGTGCAGCATCAGACCATAGGACGCTGCCAGCAGCACCTCGAAGAACACAAACAGGTTGAACAGGTCGCCAGTCAGGAAAGCGCCGTTCAGGCCCATTAGAAGCAGTTGGAACAAGGAGTGGAAATGTACCCCTACGCGATCCCAGCGTGCCAGCGAATAGAACCAGCAGCAAAAGGCCAGCACATTGGTCAGCACCAGCAAGAAGGCGGCCAGCCGGTCCACGACCAGCACAATCCCGAAGGGAGCGGGCCAGTCACCGAGCAGATACACACCCACGGACTGGGGCCAGATCGGGTCCAGTGTGCCATCGGCCAACAGGAGCAGATAGACCGCGCAGAACAACTGGGCCAATAAGGAGCTGAAAGCGATCAGCAGCTTGTAGTGACGGCGCTTGTCGCGCAGCATCACCATCAGTGCCGCGGCCATCATGGGGATGGCAACGGGCAATACGGGCAAGTGTTGGTTGAGTAGACTCACAGATCGTCTTCCTCGCGGCCATCAACGTGGTCGGTACCGCTCAGGCCACGATTGGCCAGAATGACGACCAGAAACAGGGCGGTGGTGGCAAAGCCAATCACAATAGCGGTCAAGACCAGCGCTTGGGGGAGGGGGTCGGCATAGTCGGCCCCCAGCTTGCCGGCGTTAATAACGGGAGCGGCGCTGATTTTGAGCCTGCCCATGCTGAAAATGAACAGGTTCACGGCATAGGACACTAAAGCCAGCCCCATGATGACCTGAAAGGTACGCGGGCGCAGCAGGAGCCAGACGCCCGAGCCCGCCAGCACACCAATCGCAATTGAAAGCACGATTTCCATTATTTATTCTCCATCCCGGATGCAGCGTTCGAGGCGGATTGCAGCGACGGCAGTTTGCGATAAAAACGTAGGGATTGGTGGGCCAGCGCGACCAGAATCAGGATGGTGGAACCAATCACCAGCATGAATACGCCAATATCAAAGATCAGCGCGCTGGAGGTATGCACGTCGCCAACCAGGGGCAGATGCAGATCCCAGCTTTGGGCAGACAGGAAGGGCTTGTTGAAGGCCCAGACCAGCATGGCAGCGACACCGGCTGTCAGCAGACCCAAGCCAATCCAGGTTTGAGGCTGAATCAGAGGGCGGGACTCCATCCACACCACGCCGCTAACCATGTATTGCAGGATAATGCCGGTTGCCATGATCAGGCCGCCCACAAAACCTCCGCCGGGCAGGTTGTGCCCACGCAGCAGGAAGTACAGGGCGATCAGCGTGGAGATAGGCAACAGCAGGCGCAGCAATACTGCTGGAATTTGCATGATGCCTTCTGGTAACGGTGTCTTGGGATCCGGCTCCACAAAGACGGCTTCACGGCTGTCCTTGACGTTCTGGCGACGGGCCAGAGGCTGGGCGATGGCTTCGATCGGTGGACGGAAGCGTCGCAGCAGCGCAAAGACCGTCAGGGCCACAATGCCCAGCACCACGATTTCACCAAAGGTATCGAAGCCGCGGAAGTCCACCAGAATCACGTTCACCACGTTCGCTCCACCGCCCAGGGGCAGGGCCTTCTCGACAAAGAAGGGCGAGATGCCGCTGGGGTGAGGGCGTGTCATCATGGCGTAGGCCAGGGCGGCAATACCGCAACCGGCCAGAATGGCAATAATCAAGTCGCGGCTACGGCGGAACAGGGCACGACCACTATTGTCCTGGCCGCCAGGCATATCACTGACGCGTTGCGGCAGCCAGCGCAGGCCCAGCAAAATCAGCACAACGGTGACCACTTCCACCGCCAGCTGGGTCAGCGCCAGGTCAGGGGCGGAAAGCCAGGCAAAGGTCAGGCTGGTGACCAGTCCAGCGCCACCAGATAGCAGCAAGGAGGCCGGGCGGTGGAACTTGGCTTGACGAGCCGCACCAATCGCGCAGGCAATTCCGACCGCCCACATCAGGGCAAAGAAGGGGTCGATGGGGGTGGAAATAGTGGATTTGAACCAGTTGCCGCGAACCAGGGGCAGGGCGGCAACACAGATTGTGGCCACAATAATCAGCAAGGTCTGACGCTGCAGACGTGGCGAGTAAAGCTTGCCCACGGCCCAGTTGGCTGCCACTTCCAGATACTCCATGGCCAGCTCAAAGAAGCGTCGGCCATCCGCACGGGTCAGCAAAGGCGTACGGCCTTGGCGGTTCCTGTAGAAGCGGTTGATGATTAGAACGAAGATCACACCCATGCCTGTTGCGACCAGACTCATGATCAGGGGCAGGTTGAAACCATGCCAGACGGCCAGGTCGTACTGAGGCATTTCAGCGCCCAGAATCGCGCTGGCCGCGGTATGCAAGAAGGGGCCAAAAGTCAGGCTGGGAATGATGCCGACCAATAGGCAGGTCAGTACCAGAATCGCGCTGGGGATCAACATGCGGCGAGGCGGCTCGTGTGGCTCGCGGGGCAAGTCCTTGGCGACAGGGCCAAAAAACACCTGTGCAATAAAGCGCAAGGAATAGGCCACGCTGAAGGAGCCCGCAATCACGGCCACCACGGGCAGAGCATATTCCCAGGTGTTGCCATTGCTGGCCAGAATGGTCTCGGCAAAGAACATTTCTTTGGAGATGAAGCCGTTCAACAGCGGCACACCGGCCATGGCAGCCGCCGCAACGGTAGCCAAGGTGGCAGTCAAGGGCATGGCGTGGCGCAAACCGGAAAGCCGGTTCAGGTTACGGGTACCGGTTTCGTGGTCCACAATACCGGCCGCCATGAACAGGGACGCCTTGAACGTCGCGTGGTTCATCATGTGAAATATCGCCGCGACCAGAGCAAGTGGGCTGTTCAGGCCCAGCAACAAGGTAATCAGCCCCAGATGACTGATGGTGGAATAAGCCAGCACGCCTTTCATGTCGCGCTGGAACATGGCCACATAAGCCCCCAGCGTCAGGGAACACAGGCCAGCGCCGCCAATAATGACAGCCCATTCCGTGGTGCCCGACAGGGCAGGCCACAGGCGCGCCAGCAGGAATACCCCGGCCTTGACCATGGTGGCCGAGTGCAGATAGGCGGACACAGGTGTGGGGGCGGCCATGGCGTGAGGCAGCCAGATATGGAAGGGGAACTGCGCGCTTTTAGTGAGCGCACCCAAGGCAATCAGGATCAGCATCCCGGTATACCAGGGGTGATTGCGAATCTGCTCACCCGACTCCAGAACGACGCTCAGGTCGTAACTGCCGGCAGCCTGGCCCAGCATGAGCACGCCCGCCAGCAAGCAGAAACCGCCAGTACCCGTGATGATCAGCGACATGCGCGCACCGCGACGCGCATCCATGCGGTGATACCAGTAGGCAATCAGCATGAAGGAGGACAGACTGGTCAGCTCCCAGAACACGACCAGCTGGATCAGATTGCCCGACAGCACCACCCCCAGCATCGAGCCCATAAAGGCTTGCAGAAAGGAGAAAAAGCGTCGGACCGGATCCTGGGCGGACAGGTAATAGTGCGCATAAAGGGCGATCAAGGCCCCCATGGCGGTAATGATGATACTGAAAAGCCAGGCATAGCCGTCCATGCGCAGCTTGAAGGTCAAGCCATGGGCGGGTATCCAGGAGCGTGACGACTCCAGCACCTCTCCGCGAGCAATGTCCGGATAGGCGTAGAGAGTGAGTAAGGCGCACGTAACGGCGACAGCGCCTGCAAGAGATGCCTGGAGTTTGCGAGAGTTCGCGGGCATCAGGGAAGATAGCAAGCTACCGATAAACGGTAGAGCTAGGATCACGAGCAAATACATCTGACTCCAACAGGCGGTAATTTAGGCGGCTAGCGCTTAATAATACGATATATGAAGCTAAATTCAGCCCAACAGCCATAAAAAAAGCGTTTTTTTAGTTATTGCGGCCTTGATGCAGGTCAAGCGCATGCTTGAGGTTTTCTCTCACAATGAATGCTTGACTAGAAGAAACAGGTCTCGTGCAGGAGGACCCTTTATGCCGCAAACACTGGAAGCATCGGATGCCAGCGCCCCCACCGCGCCGGATATCGAAATCTCTGAAGCCCTGATCCGGCGTTTTGATCGTTCGGGGCCTCGCTATACCTCCTATCCCACTGCAGACCGTTTTTTTCAGGACTTTCCTGCTCAGCCTTATATTCACGAATTATCGCGGCGCGCCTTGAGCAGCAGTAATCCGCCTCTGTCGGTTTACCTGCACATCCCGTTTTGTCAGTCGCTTTGCTACTTCTGTGCCTGCAACAAGATCATCACGCAGGATCGTAGCAAGAGCGAGCAGTACCTGGATTACCTGCTGCGCGAAATTGATATGGTCACCCAATATATGGGTGAAGACCGGCGCACCGAACAACTGCATTTGGGCGGCGGCTCGCCCACTTTCCTGGACAACGAACAGTTGGCCCGCTTGATGGCCAAGCTCAAGGAGCAGTTCGCGTTCACGAACGATGCTGAACTGGGCATCGAGATTGACCCGCGTACCTTGGCGGAAGGCACGCTCCAGAACTTGGCGGCTCTGGGTTTTAACCGTACCAGCTTCGGGGTGCAGGACTTTGACCCCAATGTGCAAAAAGCGATCAACCGTATTCAGCCCTTCGAAATGGTCAAACGCGCCATTGAAGAGAGCCGGGCTGCCGGTTTCCAATCCATCAACACCGATCTGATCTACGGTCTGCCTTTGCAGACTCTGGAAAGCTTTGCCATCACCATTGACTCCTTGGTGCAACTGCGGCCAGATCGCATCGCTTTGTATAACTACGCGCACTTGCCTACGCGCTTCAAGGCGCAGCGTTTAATCAACGAGGAAGAATTGCCTGACGCCGACCAGCGCTTGCAGTTGTTCCTGATGTCTTCGCAGCGTCTGCTGGATGCGGGTTATGTCTATATTGGTCTGGACCATTTTGCCTTGCCGACGGACGAGCTGAATCTGGCCCGTCTGGACGGCAGCCTGCACCGCAACTTCCAGGGCTACACCACCCGCGCAGCCTGTGATCTGGTTTCCTTTGGCGTGTCGTCTATTGGTCAGGTGGGTACCATGCATGTGCAAAATGCCCGCAGCCTGCGCAATTACTACGCCGATATAGACCGGGGGCGTTTGCCTATCGAGCGGGGTATTGTGATGCAGCAGGATGATCGCCTGCGGGCGGAAGTCATCATGCATTTGATGTGCAGCATGCCAGTGCCTATCTTGCGTCTGGAAGCGCGTTACGGCATTGATTTTGCCAGCTACTTCTCTGCCGAGCTGCAAGAGCTCAACAGCTATGCCGACGCCGGCTTGCTGACTGTCGATGCTCAATCCATCCAGGTTCTGCCCAAAGGTCGTTTGTTTGTGCGCGCCTACAGTATGGTGTTCGACAAGTACTTGAGCCAGGAAAGCGGTGCCCGCTATTCCCGACTGATTTAACACCGTGGCCGTCCTTGCAGACGGCCACGATTCTATTGCCCTGTTTCTGGTCCCGACGTGGCCGGCAGGTTCTTGCATCAACCTAAGGTATCAACATCGTGCTAAAGACGGATTTACGTCTCATGTCCCTGAAGGGAAAACTGCTTTTGCCTATAGTTCAAGGCGGCATGGGAGTCGGTATTTCGGCGTCCCGGCTGGCCGGTACTGTGGCCGCATTGGGCGGGCTGGGGACGATCTCCAGCGTGGATTTACGGCGTCATCACGAAGACCTGATGGACAGCACCGGGGGTGATGTCGAAAAAGGCGTGGTCGATGCAGCCAATTTGCAGGCCCTGGACCGCGAAATCAATCGTGCCCGAGAGCGTTCGGGTGGTAACGGTGGCATCGCCGTCAACATCATGAAGGCCGTCTCGCAGTATCCCGAGTATGTGCGTCAGTCTTGCGAAAGCGGGGCAGATGCTGTGGTGGTGGGCGCTGGCCTGCCGCTGGATTTGCCTGAGCTGGTTCAGGATCATCCCAAAGTTGCCTTGATTCCTATTTTGTCGGATGTGCGCGGCGTCACTTTACTGGTGAAGAAATGGCTGCGTCGCAAGCGTTTGCCGGATGCGGTTGTTCTGGAAAATCCCCGTTTTGCCGCAGGCCACCTGGGGGCCGCCGATGACCAATCCTTGAACAAACCTGAATACGCTTTCCAGCGCGTTCTTGAAGGCTGCCGTGCCTTGTTTCGCGAGCTGGGCCTGGAGGCCGAGCGTATCCCCTTGATCGCCGCAGGCGGGATTCACCGTCCTGAACAACTGCGTCAATTAATGGATTGGGGTGCAGATGGGGTGCAAATGGGTACCGCGTTTGCCGTCACCGAAGAAGGTGATGCGCATGAGAACTTCAAGCGCGTGTTGCTGGATGCCGAGCCCAAGGACATCGTGACCTTTATGAGCGTGGCCGGACTGCCTGCCCGTGCCGTGCGTACGCCGTGGCTGGATGCTTACCTGCATAAAGAGCAAAAGCTGCAATCGGTGGCGCGAGAGCGTGCTTGCACGGAAGGCTTTGATTGCCTGGCACATTGTGGCTTGCGCGATGGCGTGCAGCGTCATGGTCAGTTTTGCATTGACCGTCAGTTGGCCTATGCCCTGAAAGGTGATGTGCAGCGCGGTCTGTTCTTCCGCAGTTCCGAAGCCTTGCCTTTTGGCAAAGCCATGAAATCGGTGCGCGAGCTGATGGACTATATGTTGAATGGCCGCAGCAAAACGCCGGGCGTGGTTCCTGCGGCCTAAAACGGGATCAAGGGCTTAGCCCTTGATTTCGCGGATCAAGCCTTCCTCACCGCCATCAATGGTGTGGACGGCTTCCTTCCTTTGCGTTTCCAGTGCCAGGCGACGGGCAATTTCATAGCATTCTTCAATATGCTGGTTGCCGACCTTGCGCAGCACCACAAAGCTGATGGAAGCGGAAATGGCGCTGCCTATCAAAGGCACATATTTGGCGCCGTATTTCCCGGCCAGTTTCTTCGCTCCCAGACGCACCAGAATATTGACCACGCGATCTGTAGTCAGCACGCGTCCCACCATGCCCAGGCCCATACTGGTTCCCCCCACGACCACCAGCTTTTTCAGCTCCGGGCTCAGGGCGTCCACATCGTTGGCCGTCAAGCCGAAGCGCGCGTTGATAATGGGGATGACTTTCATCAGAATCGCCACATCTGTACCCACATCCACACCGGGTATGGGCACCACGGCTGCCGCTGCCGACAGCAGAGCGCGCCGACTGATCAGTTTGCGACATTCTTCGCGGGTTTTATCCAGTTCCTGCAGTGTCATCGTGCTCATGTGTCTGTCCTGAAATCTAAGCGGATTGATCGTGCAAGCCTTAACACATATGGGGCGAGTATCGTGCTTTTCCAGTGACTGCCTGGGCAATTATGTTTCTTATCGTAGTGGATGCCGCCAGTTTGGGGAAAAAAGCAGGGTATTAGTCGCATTTGAAATTTTTTCTTTCAAATGCCATGAGTGCTTCTGCAAACGGGTGTCGTGAACAATTAAAGCCCGGTGTCTTTTTCTGTTGCACTTGGTGGCATTCTTTATGAGCTTTCGGGGCTGTTCAGACACGCTCAGAGGGTCTGATTTCTATTAAACTGGCGCCGAAAATAGCACATTCCATAGGGGAAGAACGATGCATCGCCAGTCTTTGCTGGGTTTGATGTTCTTGCTGGGTGTCAGTAGCGCCCAAGCCATTACGATAAGCAGTTTTTCGCCCCAAGGGGCGACATCGGATTTGCGGGATGTCAAAGTCACCTTTGCCACACCCGCAGTTCATTTTGGGGATTCGCAATTGCCTGCACCCGTTCAGGTGCAGTGTGATGATCCTTCGGTAGTCGGTCAGGGCCGTTGGCTTGATTCGCGCCGCTGGATTTATGAATTCGACGAGCGTCCAGGACCAGGCTTGAGTTGTACAGCCGTCGTGTCCAAAAGTTTTCGCAGCATCAATAATGAAGCGATTAGCGGACCGGCTCAATATCGTTTTAATTCAGGCGGCGCCATTCTGGAAAGCAACCGCCCGTATTACAACATTATTGATGAAGACCAGGTCTTTCTATTCAGCTTCAATGCGCCGGTTAATAGCGCCTCTTTAGTCAAGAACGGCTATTGCCGGGTAGAGGGTATTGGCGAGCGTATTGGCCTGAAAGCCATTGAGGGTGCCGAACGCGATGCCATGGTTCGTGCCGAGTTCTATGTAGACGAGGTGGACGACCGATACCAGGCTGTCCAGTGTGCGCGCCCCCTGCCAGCGGATGCCAGCGTGTCAGTGGTGCTGGAACCGGGCATCATGACCCAGATTGAAAATCGCAAGGGCGTCCCTAATACGGACCGCTACACCTACGATTACAACGTGCGCCCCGAGTTTACGGCCTCGCTCTCTTGCATGCGCGAACGCGCAGAAGCGCCTTGCACGCCGGTTGGCAGCTTCGGTGTGCAGTTCTCCGCGCCTGTCGCTTACGAGTACTTGAGCCAGATTCGTTTGGAAGCCGGCAAGCAGGTTTGGGAGCCCAAGTCTGATAGCGACGAGGCCTGGCAAGATCGTGGCCCTGGCCAGTACGTACGTTTCGAGGGGCCTTTCCCTGAAAACGCCAAGCTGACGGTCAAGATTCCGGACGGTCTGACGGACGATGCGGGTCGCCGCCTGAAGAACCCGCAAGTGCTGAGCAACGGCATGAGCACCACGACCTATCCGCCGCTGGTGAAGTTTGCGGTTGAGCCTTTCGGGATTGTGGAGCGTTTCGGCCATGCGGATCGCGACGGTTCGGACGATTCCGATCCGCCAGCCATTGGCTTGAACCTGCGCAATGTCGAGCCTGATCTGAGGACCGAGCAAATGCTGGTGTCGGCTGGACAGGTTGGGGCTTTGGCTGTGAAGGACGATAGAGAGGTTCTGACCTGGTATTCCCGTCTACGTCAGCTGAACTATTCCTGGAGAATAAGTGCCGAGCAATTGCGCAGCATGATGGACAGCGATTTCCGTATCACGGCACCCGTTGACCAGTATGGCGATTTGGATTTGCGTGGCCAGCCGCTGCTGATTGGCAAAGAGGTCAAGAAGCTGGATTTGCCTGGCATGGATCAAAAAGGCGAGCGTCCTTTTGAGCTGATCGGTGTACCGCTGAAAGAGCCTGGTTTCCATGTTCTGGAAGTTGCTTCTCCACGTCTGGGAGCTTCCTTGCTGGAGGCGGCCGGTACCATGTACGTGCGTAGCTCTGTGCTGGTGACCAACCTGGGTGTGCATATCAAGAAAGGTGGTGACGATTTGCTGGTCTGGGTCACGACACTGGATGATGCCAAAGTCGTGCCCGGCGCGAAAATTCGCGTGATGAACTGCCGTGGTGAAGAGCTGCTGCAAGGTGAAACAGACGAGAATGGGATGTTCCATCACCCGCAGGCGGTGCCCAGCCCGGATTACTGCCAGGACACCGGTTTGTCCGGTTTGTTCGTGACGGCGCGAATCGACAAGAACAACCCCATGGCTCGTGGTAAAGATGATTTCAGCTTTGCCTTGAGCGAGTGGAATTCGGGTATCGAGCCTTGGCGCTTCAATGTGCCTTACAACTGGGGCGGTCGCGATGAGGCCATTGCTCACACTGTGATGGATCGCAACCTGTTCCGTGCGGGTGAAGTGGCCCATATGAAACACTATGTACGCGAACGCGTGCGTGACGGTTTCAAGGCTCCAGCTCGTTATCCCGACACCATGATTGTCGAGCACGATGGCAGCGGCAAGCGAATTGAGCTGCCTTTGAAGTGGCAAAAGACAGCGGCAGGCAGCGTATTTGCTCTGACCGACTGGAAAATCCCCAAGGACGCCGAGCTGGGTGTGTATCGCTTGCGAACCGAAGGTGAGGATCAGTACTTCAACTTCGGCGAGTTCCGCGTAGAGCAGTTCAAGCTGCCTGTATTGGGCGGCAGCATCAAGTTGGGTGACGGTCAGGATCGTCCTTATCTGGTCAAACCCAAAGAACTGCAGGCCGACCTGCAGTTGCAGTACCTGTCTGGTGGCCCGGCTGATTACTTGCCGGTTCAGTTGTCGGCGGTTGTCCGCTCGGCAGGAACGTCCTTCAGCGCCTATGACGATTTCAGCTTTGTTCCTCCCGAGAAAGTTGAACAGTCTGATGTCTCGGACTCCCGTGTTTTCCTGAACAAGAAGCGCTTTCAGCTGGATGCACAGGGTGGTTTGCGTGCCACGCTGGATGAGTTGCCTGCAGTGGATCGTCCTTCCGAATTTCTGGTAGAAGCCACTTTTGCCGATCCGAACGGTGAAATTCAAACCTTGACCCAAACCGTATCCGTATGGCCGGCCGATGTAGTGGTGGGTCTGCGTGCAGGTAGCTGGTTGGCAGCCGGTTCGTCCACCAAGCTCTCGGCTATCGCGGTGAGCCCGGACGGCAAGCCACTGAAAAACGTGCCTGTGCGTATTGAGGCGGCCAATGTGCAGCGTTTCTCGATCCGCAAGCGTATGGTGGGTGGCTTCTACAGTTACGACAATCAGGAGCAGCGCGAAGACCTGGGCACGATCTGCGAAGGTCGCAGCGACGATCAGGGTCTGGTGCAGTGTGATGTGAAACTGGAGAAGGGCGGTCAGGTCGAGCTGCGTGCCATTGCACGTGATGGCGAAGGCCGTGAGTCCGTTGCTGCCAGCACAGTCTGGGTCAGTGGTTCTGGTTACCTGTGGTTCGGTGGTCAGAACGATGACCGTATCGACGTGATTCCTGCAAAGAAAACGTGGGCTCCTGGCGAGACAGCCGAGTTCCAGGTGCGCATGCCTTTCCGCGAAGCCACGGCCCTGGTGTCGGTGGAGCGTGAAGGTGTCTTGCAGGCTCAAGTGGTTCAGCTGGAAGGCGACAGCCCTAACGTCAGCGTGGAGATCAAGCCCGAATGGGGGCCGAACGTTTACGTGTCCGTGCTGGTTCTGCGTGGCCGTCTGCGTGAAGTGCCTTGGTACTCTTTCTTTAGCTGGGGCTGGAGTCAGCCTCTGACTTGGTACAAAGCCTACTCGGAAGGCGGTGGTGAATTTGTTGCCCCGACAACTACCGTGGACTTGTCCAAACCTAGCTATCGTTTTGGTCTGGCCAGCATTGAAGTCAGCAGCCAGCAAGATGCGCTGGATGTGAAGGTAACGACGGATCGCAGCCAGTACGCGATTCGTGAGCAGGCCAAGGTTGATATTCAGGTCCTCAAGTCCGATGGCACACCGGCAGCCGGTGCGTCCGTGGCCTTGGCCGCTGTGGATCAGGCTTTGCTGGAACTGAGCCCGAACAATAGCTGGAACTTGCTCAACGCCATGCGTGCCTTGCGCGGGTACAACGTGCAGACCGCTACGGCGCAGTCTGAAATCGTGGGTCGTCGTCACTATGGTCGCAAGGCTGTAGCAGCCGGTGGTGGCGGTGGCAAGAGTCCCACTCGTGAATTGCTGGATACCTTGCTGCTGTGGAAGGGCAATGTGGAGTTGGACGCACAAGGTCGCGCAACGGTGACCGTGCCGCTGAAAGACTCCCTGACCCAATACCGTATTGTGGCCGTCGCCGATCTGGCAGGCGATCGCTTTGGTAGTGGCTCGGCCCAGATCGTCACGACGCAAGACCTGCAGATTATTTCCGGTTTGCCAGCCATTGCTCGTGAGGGTGATGACTACCAGGCTCAAGTGACGCTGCGTAACAGTAGCCCACGCGCCATGACCGTGAAGGTGCAGGCGCAGTACCGCGGTAAAGGCTTGCCCTCGGCAGACTTGCCAGAGCAAACCGTTGAACTGGCCTCGGGCTCGGCTAAAGTGGTTTCCTGGCCCATGTCGGTTCCACTGTCCAGCGGTTCGGCTGATTCGCACCAGATGGAGTGGACGGTGAGTGCGCAGGAGGTTCAGCAGTCCGGTGCCACAGGTAAGGCCGCCAAGGACAGCCTGGCAATCAAGCAGGAAGTCTTTACCGCGACTCCCGTTACGGTTCAGCAGGGAACACTGGTAGCTGTCGGTATGGATGAGCCACTGAACATGTCGGTGCAAGCACCGGCCGGTGCCTTGAAGAACGAACAAGGCGTGGTTCAAGGTGGTCTGCAAATGTTGTTCCGTTCCTCCTTGGGGGGCGGTATGGAAGGGGTGCGTGCCTGGTTTGAACGCTATCCTTACAGCTGCTTTGAACAGCAAGCCTCGCGTTTCATGGGCCTGCGTTCCGAAGAGGCGTGGTCTGGCCTGATGCAGCGCATGCCGTCTTATTTGGACGAGAATGGTTTGTTGCGTTACTTCCCAAGCAGCTACGGTTGGGGCAGCCGCGTGTTGACCAGCTACATCCTGGATATCAGCTACATTGCGGAATCCATGGGCTTGAACTATCCCATCCCGGACGGCTTCCGCAACGAGATGCTGCAAGCGCTGGAAAACGTGGTGAATGGTCGTATCCCGAGCATGCAAACGGTCTCGCGCCAAGAACGGGATCTCGAAGTGATTCGTGCGACGGCCGTGCTGGCCAAGTATGGCCGTGCTCGCGTCAATATGCTGGATTCGGTGGAACTGAACCTGCAAAGCTGGCCCACTGAAATCCTGCTGGCCTGGGTGGATCTGACTCAGCGTTTGCCGGGCATCAAGAAAGCCGAGCAGACACGTAAAGAAGCCATGAATCTGATCCAGGCACGTCTGGTCAGCCGTGGTACCCGTCTGGTCTTTGGTGAGGACGCGCTTAACGGCAGCCCATGGGCCATGACCAGCCGCGTGACCAACCAGGCTCGCCTGATGCTGCTGGCCAATGAAATGTCGGACTGGACCGAGGACATGCCTCGTCTGGCCCAAGGATTGTTGGCGGAGCAGCAACGTGGTGCATGGCGCATGACCACTGAAAACCTCTTGGGTAGCTTGGCCATTGAACAGTTCAGCCGTCATCACGAACAGAACCCTAGCGGTCAGTCCATGGTGATTCTGGGCTCGGAAAGTGCCCAGGTGGTGGATTGGGACATGCTCAAGCCTGACGGTCAGGGTGTGCGTTCTTCCAGGATTGATGTGCCGTGGCGCGGCGATCAGGCCGATAACCTGAGCGTTGAGCAAATGGGTGAGGGCAAGGCCTGGATCGAAGTTCGCTCCCTGGCTGCGGTGCCCGTGACCAAGCCAATTGCTGCTGGCTTGAGCATGGAGCGTCATATCGAAGCCGTCGAGCAGGCCAAACCCGGTGTATGGAGTCGTGGTGACATCATGCGCGTGAAGATCAAGGTCAAGGCTCAAGGTCAGGCAAGCTGGGTGGTGGTGTCGGATCCGATTCCTGCCGGTGCCACTATCCTGGGCAGCGGCCTGGGTCGCGACTCTGCCATGGCAACGGCCGGTGAAGAGCAGTCCGGTCATTGGCCCAGCTTTGTCGAGCGCCGCTTTGATGGCTACCGTGCTTACTACGAGCGCTTTGAAGAAGGCACGACCGAAGTCAGCTATACGGTGCGTCTGAATACAGTGGGTCAGTTCGTGCTGCCAGCCAGCCGTGCTGAAGCCCTGTACGAGCCCGACGTGTTTGCTGTCTGGCCTAACGAGCAAGTTCTGGAAGTTGTGGATGCACCAGCCAATTAAAGCAGGACTGCTGGTGTTGGGACTGGCCCTGTGGGCCAGTCCCGGGCAGGCCATGCCCAGCTACAAGGAAGTTCGGCAAGCCTACCGATCGTCCGATGTTCAGGTCCTGGATCGTCAGGGCCAGCTTGTCCAGCGAGTCCGTCTGGACTTTCGTCAACGGCGCGGCGATTGGGTCGCGCTGGAGCAAATTTCTCCGGCCTTGCAAATGGCGGTCCTGGTGTCTGAAGACCGCCGTTTTGAATCTCACGGTGGGGTGGACTGGTTATCAGTCGGCTCCGCCGCCTGGGATGGCCTGTTTGCCGGACGCAGTCGCGGTGCTTCTACGATTACCATGCAGCTGGCCGGTCTGATGGATCAGGATCTGATCGGTGGTCGAGGCGGGCGCTCGGTCTGGCAAAAGCTGGATCAGGTGGTGGCCGCCCAGTCGCTGGAAGACACCTGGACCAAGCCGGAAATTCTGGAAGCCTATCTGAATCAGGTGGCTTTTCGGGGTGAACTGGTTGGGGTGGACGCGATGGCGCGTACCTTGTTTCAAAAGCAGGCCGCTGCGCTGGATGCACGCGAATCTGCCATTGCCGCAGTTTTGCTGCGCGGCCCCAATGCCTCGGCCTTGATGGTCGAGCGTCGGGCGTGTACGACCCTGCAAGAGATGGGACGCGCCGAACTATGTCGAGAATTAAGTAATCTGGTACCGGTGGCTTTGCGCCGGGCCGGACAAGCCCCCTTGGGGCAAGCCCAACTGGCCCCTCATTTTGCCCGTTGGGTTCTGGATCAGAATCCTGAAATCAAAGCCGGTGACAGTATTCGTACGACCTTGGATACACGCCTGCAAACTCAAGTGCAAGCCAGTATGCGGCGCCACTTGCTGGATCTGCGCACCGCACGTGTTCAGGATTCTGCCGTGGTGGTGCTGGATAACCATAGCGGACAGGTCCTGGCCTATGTGGGGTCCAGTGGTGATCTGTCCGAGGCGGCCGAGGTAGACCATGCCCGTTCCTTGCGGCAAGCCGGTTCCACGCTCAAGCCCTTTTTGTATGAGATGGCGATTGAAAAGCGCCTGTTGACCGCCGCGTCCTTGCTGGAGGATTCGCCGCTGAATCTGTCCACCGGCAATGGTTTGTATATCCCGCAAAACTACGACAAGCAGTTTGTGGGCTGGGTCAGTGCGCGCAATGCCCTGGCCTCTTCCCTGAACATTCCTGCCGTGCGTGTGCTGACCATGCTGGGGCCTGCCAACTTGGTGGATCGCCTGCGTGCGCTGGGCCTGAATTTGCGCCAGGACGGCGACTTCTATGGTTACAGCCTGGCCTTGGGCAGCGCCGATGTCACCTTGCTGGAACTGACCAATGCTTACCGTGCACTGGCCAATCTGGGCCAGACGCAAGCCGTGCAAACACGTATGGATCAGCAAGCCGCTCCCTTTCATTCTGTGATGGGTGAGGGTGCCAGCTGGATTGTGGGTGATATGTTGTCGGACCGTCAGGCTCGGGTGCTGACTTTTGGTTTGGACAGTGCTTTGAGTACGCCATTTTGGAGTGCGGTTAAAACCGGGACCAGTAAAGACATGCGTGACAACTGGGCCCTGGGTTGGACGGAGCACTATACCGTTGGCGTTTGGGTGGGAAATAGTGCCGGTCAAAGTATGCAAGATGTATCAGGTGTCAGCGGAGCAGCACCGATTTGGCACGAGGTGATTTCGCTCTTGAACCAGCGTCGCCCCGGTCGTCAAACGGCCATGCCTGCTCAGGTGCAGGTGCGCCAGATTGAGTTTGTGCCTGCCATGGAGCCTGACCGCGAAGAATTTTTTGTTGAAGGCACGCAGACTGATCGCGTGGAATTAAGCGATGTGAATCTGGCCTATGCCGGCCCGGCCCGAATCCGCGAGCCGGTCAATGGCACCATTTTCGCGCTGGACCCGGATATTCCACCGCAAAACCAGCAGCTGCGATTGCTGGCCCAGGGGCAGATTACCGAGCCCTTGGTATGGTGGGTGCAGGGGGTAGAAGCAGGGAAGGGGGCGCAGTTGCGAATTCCATTGGTACCAGGAACGCTGCGCATTGAATTGAAAACTGAACAAGGTCGCTTAATGGATCAAGTCAGCGTACAAATTAGGGGTGCGCAAATGACAAGCTTTAACAAAGATTAACCGCTTGCGCTTTTACATGACTGATACACTGCTATCCTTATTGATTCTTCGTAAAGAGAGGGGGGAACTTCACCATGATGACTTTACGCACACTCGCTCGAATTTTGGCTCCTGTTGGCCTGGTCGCCTTGGCCGCTTGTCAAACCGTTCAAGAAAAGCCGAGCGACAAAGCTGGCACCTCCAGCGCCGCAACGCAAACCACTCCCTCCACGCCTGCGACGGGTGCTCAGCAGCCTCAGGCTCAAGCTGGTGCCGAGCAGCAAGCTGCGCCTGTACAGATCTTCCTGGCTGATACTCAGGAACAAGCGGGTTGGGCACGTGTCGACGTGCAACCTAATGGTGTCTTGTTTGTGAATCCACGTGCCGTGGTGGTGCGTGAGGATCTGGTTGGCGTGCAAGCCGGCACCAACGACAGCAAAGAAGGTTTGCTGGCTTTGGATCTGACCCCAGAGGCTGCTCAGCGTCTGTTGCAAGTTACCACTCAGTTCCCCAAAAAGCGTCTGGCTTTGGTCGTGGGTGACACCATGCTGGCTGCCCCTGCTTACGGTTCGCCCGTTAAAGATGGTCGCCTGATTTTCATGGTCGGGACGGAAGCTAACGCTTTGGCTGCTGCCCGTGCGATTGCCGGTCCACAGGCTACCCAGACCAACGGTAAGAAGTAAGCGCTGCTGGCTCGTCTGAATGCTGTCCTGGTCCTGGGTTCACCCATGCCCGGCTTTTTGAAAAACGCGGTGGGTGTACACCCGCCGCTCTTGTTACTAACAGGAAAGTCGGTATGGTGACCCCGCCAGGCAGTCTCGCTTTTTATATTCTTTCTTTTCGGGTTCTGGTCTGCCTGCATGGGGCTGCGCTGCTGTTCATCATGCTGATGGGCACCGGAGCGATTGGATCTGTTTTCGTCCCCGCTCTTTTGCGCCTGCCCTTGTTCGTTTTTCTGATGGGGCTGGTTTCGGCGTTTCTGGCCTTGTGCTGGAGTCACTGGACCCTGGCGTGGCACAGCTCCAAAGCAGGGCGACGCTGGGCCTGGATACCCGGTTTCTGTTCGGCCTTCTTTCTGGCCTTGAGCCTGGCTCTTTTTGTAATTGGCGTATGGGGTACCTTGGGCCTGGCCGATTTTGCCTATCAGCATAGCGAGTGGCTTACCTCCGGCCAGCAAGATTACGACGGTTTTGTCGTTCCCAATAATGACGAAGCCCAGCCCTATACCATGCCTTATCGGCAACATCCTTAGCTTGCCTTCCATTTGAACGCTACGTTCAGACAGCAGCGTTTCAAGCCTGCTGCGTAGAGTGTCGTTGTATTTTCTGCAATAGTCTCAATTCTTGCTCGCTTTTTTATCAGCCGCAGTCTTAAAATGTGCGCATTGCGTATATTTCATAAGCGAGAGCTGATATGGCCGTCTCCCAACAAGTTTTTTTGCGTGATGCAATGCGTCGCCTGAACCTGACTCGTGACGTTTTTGCGGCACGTATTGGGGTGAAGCGTCGTGCACTGGATACCTGGCTGCTACCTGAAGGCTCTTTGGAGTCGCGGGCCATGCCCGAAGTGGTGCAGCGTTTTGTCACGGAAATCGTGGAAAACGAAGCCTTGCTGAGCAAGTATGCGCAAAGCGCACAGTCCGGTCCTTTGCGTGACCGTATTGCCACCGGCGGCAAGCATCAGCTCTTGTCCGTAGACCAGTTCACCCGCGAAACCGTCGAAGAACTGTGCAGCCTGGCCGATATCATGCAGCCCATCGCCCGCCGTCAAAAAGTGTCGCGCGTGCTGGAAGGTGCTGTGCTGGGTAACCTGTTTTTTGAAGCCTCGACCCGTACTCGCGTCAGCTTCGGCTCGGCCTTTTGCCGCCTGGGTGGTTCGGTGTGTGACACCACCGGCTTTACCTTTTCCTCCATGGCCAAAGGCGAGTCCATTTACGACACCAGCCGCGTCATGAGCGGCTATGTGGATGCCATGGTGATCCGTCACCCCGAGCAAGGCTCGGTCGCGGAATTTGCGCGTGCTACCAATATTCCTGTGGTGAACGGTGGTGACGGCGCGGGCGAACACCCCAGCCAGGCCTTGCTGGATCTGTACACCATCAGCACGGAGTTCTCCCGTCTGGGCAAATTGCTGGATGGTGCGCATATCGCCCTGGTGGGTGACTTGAAGTATGGCCGTACCGTCCATTCGCTGATCAAGTTGCTGGGCATGTACCGTGGCCTGAAATTCACTCTGATCTCGCCCCCCGGCCTGGAAATGCCCGAGCACATTGTGGAGCAGGTGGCCAAGCAAGGTAAGCACGTCATCGAGCAGACGACGTCCCTGGAAAAGGGCTTGCCTGGTGTGGATGTAATTTATGCTACGCGTGTGCAGAAAGAACGCTTCGAAGAAGGGCAGGACGGCAGCTTCACGGCCGACTTCCAGGTCAATAAAGCCATTATCGACCGCTGCTGCGGCCCCGATGTGATCGTGATGCACCCACTGCCACGCGATAGCCGCGAAGGCGCACATGACTTGAGCGTGGACTTGAACCATGATCCGCGTCTGGCCATCTTCCGTCAGGCAGACAACGGTATTCCCGTGCGTATGGCGATTTTTGCTGTGCTGCTGGGTGTGGAAACGCTGGTGCAGCATTCCATGCGTGATGTGACCTGGAATCCTCCTTCGCACATCGGTCCTGATGATGCGGTTTTCCACGGCATGTACTAAGTTGAGCAGGTGTCAGCGCTAAGTACACGCAGGCATTTAAAAAAAACCGGGGCTCTGATTCAGAACCCCGGTTTTTTTGCTCTTGAAACGTGTTTTATAAACCTGCTGGGTGAGCAGACCTATAACGATATGCCAAGCTGAACCGTTTTTTGAAAGTGACGATTCAGCCCGGAAAATCTACTTTTACTTGGACGTAGGCATGGCAAATTCCGCACCCTTGGAGATGCTTTCAGGCCAGCGCTGCATGATGGATTTCTGGCGGGTGTAAAAGCGAACGCCTTCTTCACCGTAAGCGTGCATATCGCCAAACAGGCTCTTCTTCCAGCCACCAAAACCGTGCCAGGCCATTGGCACTGGAATTGGCACGTTGATGCCAACCATGCCCACGTGGATGCGGCGGCCAAATTCACGGGCCACGTTACCGTCGCTGGTAAAGCAAGCTACGCCGTTGCCGAACTGGTGCTTGTTGATCAGTTCAATGGCACTGGCCAGATCCGGTACGCGTACGCAGCACAGCACAGGGCCGAAAATTTCTTCCTGATACACGCTCATGTCGGGGGTGACGTGATCGAACAGGGTGCCACCCATCCAGAAGCCGTTCTCGCAACCTTCACCGGCTTTGGCGCCGTCAAATTCGCGACCGTCGACCAACAGTTTGGCGCCTTCCTGTACACCTTTGTCGATGCAGCTGCTGATGCGCTCGCGCGCTTGCTGTGTCACGATGGGACCCATTTCGGCGGCGGCATTGGTGCCGTTCAGAATCTTCAGGCTGCGAGTACGTTCTTCCAGCTTGGGCAGGATGCGCTCGGCAGAGTCACCCACCAGCACGGCTACCGAGATGGCCATGCAACGCTCGCCAGCCGAGCCGTAGGCGGCACCGATCAGGGCGTCCACGGTCAGGTCGATGTCGGCATCCGGCATGACGACCAGATGGTTCTTGGCACCGCCCAGGGCTTGCACGCGTTTGCCGCCGATGGCGCCCATTTCATAAATGCGATTGGCAATCGGGGTGGAGCCCACGAAGGAGACGGCTTGCACGTCCTGGTGATTGACCAGCGCCTCAACCGCGTCTTTATCACCTTGCACCACGTTGAACACGCCATCGGGCAGACCGGCTTGTTTCAGCAGTTCGGCAATGAACAGGCTGGGGCTGGGGTCGATAGGGCTGGGCTTGAGCACAAAGGTGTTACCCGCCGCGATGGCGACAGGGAACATCCACATGGGCACCATGACAGGGAAGTTGAACGGGGTGATGCCGGCCACCACACCCAAGGGCTGGCGCATGGTCCAGTTGTCGATATTGGTGCTGACCTGTTCGGTGAAATCGCCCTTGAGCAGTTGAGGAATGCCGCAAGCAAATTCCACAATTTCAATACCGCGGGTGACTTCGCCCATTGCATCGGACAGAACCTTGCCATGCTCGGCCGTAATCATGGCTGCCAGCTTTTCCTTGTTCTCGTTGAGCAAGGCCAAAAAGTTGAACAGCACACGGGCGCGGCGTAGCGGTGGGGTGTCGGCCCAGGCGGGGAAAGCGGCCTGGGCGCTGGCCACAGCGGCGTCAATATCTTGCTGGCTACCCAGTTTGACCTTGGCGCTGACCTGGCCGGTGGCCGGGTTGTACACCGGTTGAGTACGTGTACCGGCGCCAGCCTGCTGGCCACCTCCGATGTAGTGAGCAATTTCGGGGGTGTTTAACTCTGTCATGGTGATGCTCCTGCTGGGATGAATTAAAACAAGGGGCGGTAACCCGATCGGGCTGGGCTACCGCCAGAGTACCAAGTATCTAGTGAGATACAGCGGCAATACCGACTGCAGTTTCAGCGCGGACCTGTTGGGCGTCAAAGCCATCTCGGTCTTCGCTGGCGCGGCGGCTGCTGTCCAGTTTCGATACAAAGTAAATCATGAAAAATGCCAAAGGCATGGAAATCAGGGTGGGGAAGTCGTAGGGGAATACAGCTTCGGAAAAGCCCAGAATGCGGACCCAGACGGCTGGCGACAGAATCACCAGACCCAGGGCCACAAGCAGGCCGCTCAAACCGCCATAAATGGCACCACGAGTGGTCATGCCGCGCCAGTACATGGACATCAGCAAGACCGGGAAGTTGGCCGAGGCGGCAATACTGAAGGCCAGGGCAACCAGGAACGCCACGTTCTGGTCACGGAACAGCAGGCCCAGGAAAATAGCGACAATGCCAATGCCGATCGAAGCCAGACGGTTGACGCGCATGGCTTGCGAGGGGGTGACATCGTCGCGGCGGATGACTTTGGCGTACAGGTCATGTGCAACTGCCGAGGCACCGGCCAGGGTCAAACCACTGACCACGGCCAGAATCGTGGCAAAGGACACGGCGGCCAGCAAACCAAACAGCAGGTTGCCACCCAAAGCCGTTGCCAGGTGCATGATGGGCATGTTCGAGCCACCCAGCACCATGCCGCCTACCTTGCCGTCCACATAGAACTCGGGGTAGTTGGGCAGGATGGCCATGGCAGCCAGACCCAGGAAGCAGATCACCACAAAGAATACGCCCATCAAGCCCGTTGCCACGAAGACCGATTTACGGGCAGCGCGCGCATCAGGCACCGTGAAGAAACGCATCATGATGTGGGGCAGACCGGCAATACCAAACACCAGTGATACCGCCAGAGACAGGCCCGAGAACGGATCAGCCATCAGCTTCCAGGGACCCTTCATGGCCGCGCCCGCCTGGTGATGCTCAGCTGCAGCGCCGACCAGGGCAGAAAAGTCGAAGTTGAAGTAGTACAGGGCCAGGCCAGCCATCAAGAAGCCATTACCCATCATCAAGATAGCCTTGATGATTTGTACCCAGGTGGTTGCCACCATGCCGCCCACCACGACGTACACCATCATGAGCAAGCCCACGGCCACCACGGCGTAGGTGTAGTCGATGCCAAACAGCAGTTGCACCAGTTGTCCTGCACCGACCATCTGCACGATCAGGTAGAACAGCACCACCGTTAGCGAGCTGATTGCGGTAAAGATGCGGGTGCTGCGTTCATCCAGGCGGTACGAGACGATATCGCTCAAGGTGTAGCGGCCCAGATTGCGCAAGCGCTCGGCAATCAGAAACATGATGACCGGCCAGCCCATGAAGGCGCAGACCGCATACAGCAGCGAGTCAAAACCGTTGGTAAAGGCCAGGGATGAAATACCCAGCAAGGTGGCGGCGGACATGTAGTCACCTACAATGGCCAGGCCGTTTTGCGTGCCGGTAATACCGCCCCCGGCGGTGTAAAAGTCCGAGCTGGAACGAGTGCGCGACGAGGCCCAGTAGGTAATGCCCAGGGTCACGACCACAAAGGCGGCAAAAATCAGAATCGCTTGTGTATTCATGGGCGCACCTTTGCCAGTACACGTTCGCAAAGCGGATCAAAGCGCGTGTTGGCGACGTGGATATACACGCCTGTTAATAACCAGGACACAAAAATCAGTCCTACCCCGTACACCATGCCACTGTTGACAGCTCCTCCACTGCCCAGGTCATGGGTTAGAACGCCAGGCCAAAAAATGGCCGTCACGATAAACAGGCTGGTCAGCCCCAGGCAGATGCCGGCGCAGGCAAATGCCAGACGCCGACGCTGCGACTTGAGTTGCTCATATTCCTGTAGCCCGGCTAGTTGCCGGCTTAACTCTTGATGCGACAGCATGGTTTTGTCTCCGTATTGTTGTGATTACTGCCCATGTCCGCCTGGCCGATATTATTTGGTCGGCTTCACTTTATGAGCTTTCTTATTAACAAACTCCCCCAAGCGTTCCTGCACGTCCCGCCCGGTTTGAACTACTGCTGCCATCAAGCCCTCGGCAAAGAGACCATCGGTGGCAGACATATCGGCAATGCGGGTGATCGAGCTGACAATGGCGTAGTTCGACAAGATGGCATTGCCTGCAATGCGCTGGGCCAGTTCCAGGCTCAGCTCATAGGCTGTTTTGGGGTTGGCTTCGTTATTGCACACGTAATGCGCCAGCCCCAGTCGCTCTCCTTCCACGGCATCGAGCACGCGGCCTGTCAGCATCAGTTCGATCATGCGGTTGGGAGAAATGATTTTTGCGGTGCGAACGGTTGCGCCACCGCCGGTGAAGATGCCGCGTGTGCCTTCAGGCAGGGCAAAGAAGGTGCTGCTGTCGGCCACGCGAATATGTGCGGCACTGGCCAGTTCCAGGCCCCCGCCCACGACCGCGCCTTGCAGGCAGGCAATGACGGGGATGCCGCCGTGTTCGATCTTGTCAAAAGCACGGTGCCAGCTTTGGCAGACGCGCAGAAAATCCACGGCGCCGCGTTCCTTGTCATGGTGTTCTTTCAGATCCAGGCCCGCGCAGAAATGGTCGCCTTCTGCCTTCATCAGAATGACCCGGATGTGCTCGGGAATATTGGAGAAGTAGGCATCAATTTCAGCAATGGCATCTTCATCCAGGGCGTTGCGCTTGTGCGCCTTGTTCAGCGTGACAATTCCGATATTGTCCAACTCGGTGGTGAGCAGGAAAGGGGCGGCCATAAAAAACTCCTTGTGTTACGTAAATGCGAGGGCAATGGTGCAAATCAGCTGGGGTCGGTTTGATCCGCCAGCATTTTGCGCAGTGCCATTTTTTGAATCTTTCCAGTTGCCGTCATCGGCATCTGGTCGATGAAAATTACTTTGTCGGGTACGGACCAGCGGGTGACGCGATCCTGATAGCGCTCCAGCATGTGGGCCTCGTCCAGCTCAGCGCCTTCGCGTGGCACCACGAACAGCACGGGGCGTTCGCCCCATTTGTCGTCGGCCTGGGCGATGCAGGCAGCCAGCTCAACCAAAGGCTCTTCCATGGCGATGTTCTCGATCTCGATCGAGGAGATCCATTCGCCACCGGACTTGATCACATCCTTGCTGCGGTCGGTAATGTAGACGTAGCCATCGGCGTCGATGGAGCCTACGTCGCCTGTGCGGAACCAGCCGTTTTCACTGGCCAGATCGGGTTTGCCGTAATAGCGGTCCATGATCCAGTTGCCCTGGATCAGCAGGTGGCCGCTGCTCTTGCCGTCGCGTGGCAAGGTATTGCCCTCGTCGTCAACAGTTTTCAGACGTGCGCCGAACAGGGCACGGCCTTGCGAGGCCAGCACATGCTGCTTCTGGGCTTCGGGCAGATCGCTGTGTTTGGGCAGCAATTGGCACACAGTGCCCAGCGGCGAGGTTTCAGTCATGCCCCAGGCGTGGCGCACGGTAATGCCGTAGCCCGCCCAGGCGGCAATCATATTGGGTGGGCAAGCGGAACCGCCGATCAGGATGCGGCTCAGGGTAGTGAATTGCTTGCCATTGGCTTTGGCATAGTCCAGCACGGTTTTCCAGATGGTGGGTACACCGGCGGACAAGGTGACGCCAGCGCGTTCGCATAGGGAGTAAATGCGCTCTCCCTGCAAATTTGCACCGGGCAGAACAATTTTGGCTCCGGACATCAGGCCGGAGTAAGGCAGGCCCCAGGCATTGACGTGAAACATGGGGACCAAAGGCATGACGGCGTCAGCGCTGGCAATGCACAGTGCGTTCGGGTGGGCCGAGGCGTAGGCATGCAAGAGGGTGGAGCGATGGGTGTACAGGGCACCTTTGGGATCGCCCGTGGTGCCGGAGGTGTAGCACAGGCCGCTGGCGGTATTTTCATCAAACACAGGCCACTCAAAGCCCGTGCTGTCATTGCCCAGCCAGCTTTCGTATTCATCGGCCAAGGGGCCTTGAGCCTGGCTGCCCATGCGTACCCACTGCTTGACGGTGGGGCATTGGCCGCGCAGATAGCTGACCATTTCTTCAAAATGTTCGTCGTAGAACATCACCGTGTCTTGAGCATCATTGATGATGAAGGCAATTTGCTCGCGCGTCAGACGCGGGTTCACGGTGTGACAGATCAGACCGATGCCCGAGGTGGCGTAGTAAATTTCCAGATGGCGGTAGGTGTTCCATGCCAAAGTTGCCACGCGCTCGCCGGGCTGCAGGCCTTCGCGGCGCAGTCCCAGTGCCAGATCCTGAACCCGGTGGGCAAATTCAAGATAGCTGTAGCGATGAAGCTCGCCATTATCCAAAGCGGTAACAATCTCCTGCTCAGGGTTATTCTCTACGGCGTGGGTGAGAATTGAACTGATGAGCAAGGGCATATGCATCATATTTCCAGTGCCTAACATGGTGATGTCTCCTTGTATTATGTGTGTCAGCATAGGATGGTTTAGCACCTTACCCAATAGCGAATACTGACGTCGAATATGCAAAAAGTGACAATCTTTGAGAGGTCATAGGAAATGAATGCTTTGCCCGGCACGCTCCCGGTGCCTGTTGATGCAGCCCATACCGCCACGGTGGCGCTGGATCTGGTTCAGGACTGGTTTCATAGCCTGCGTACCAGCTACTCCGAAGAGGTGCTGGATCACTGCCTGAAGCAGTCGGGCATCGTGAAAGACTTTATTGATCGGCCCGGCGCTCGGTTGACGCGGGATCAACTGGTGCGCCTGTATCAGGAAAGCGCCAGGAAAACGGGCGATGAGATGATGGGTTTCTGGACTCGGCCCATACGTGCCGGGGCCTTGAAATACATTGTGCGTACGGTGCGGGATGCGCCATCTATCAATGTGGCCTTGTACCGTTTCACCCAGTTCTGGAATCTGCTGCTGGATGATTTCAGCCTGAATCTGATACGCACGGATAAAGAGTTGGGCATTGAGCTGGTGCCGCGTTATCCCACCGCCTATGTGCATCGTTTCGGCCATGCACTGATGCTGAAGCTGACGCACGGAATTGTGTCCTGGCTGATGGGGCGCGAGGTGCCGGTGCAGCAAGTGGCCTTTGCATTTCCAAGACCGGCTTTTGCGGCGGACTATTCGGTGCTGTTTCCCGCTTCAGTCAGTTTTGATGCTCCGTGCTCGCATATCTTGTTCGGGGCGGAGCTGGGCCAGGTGCGTCCGCAACGCACTCAGGTAGAGGCCAGGGCCTTTCTGGAACGGGCGCCGCGTGACTGGATTTTTACCTCCTATCACGAGCACGCCTTGCGCCTGAAAGTGCGGGAGATTCTGCATACCGACCTGGGCTACACCTTGCAGGATGTGTCCGGTAAATTGCATATGTCGGCGCGCACGCTGATACGCAGGCTGCAAGAAGAAGGCCTGTCGTTTCAGGGGATCAAGGATGAGCTGCGCCGAGATTTGGCGATTTTCAAATTGCTGCGCAAAGATATGTCGCTGGCTGAAATTGCTTATGCATTGAAGTTCAGTTCACCAGCGACATTTCACCGGGCTTTCCGCCATTGGACGGGCATGACGCCCGGTGTGTATCGCGCCGCCCAGCAGGAACTGGCCTGAAGGGCGGTTCAGCCAAGCAGGCTGTGTGGTCCAGGCTTACTTGCGTTCGCCGCCCAGGACTTCGACCAGATCGCTGATCATCTTGGCCAACTCGGAGGTCATCAAGGTCATGTCGGCATCAAAGATTTCGTCATCGTTGACGGCCGTCACGTCTTGTTTTTCAGTCAGGATGTCCAGTGGGGCCACGCGTTTGATGTCCAGTGCATCGGTCAGCACAAAGCTGATGCGATCCGCCCAGGTCATGGCCAAACGGGTGCATTGCTTACCGGCTTCAACGTGCTTGCGCACTTCCTCAATGTCGGCACTTTGCTTCACGTAGCGTACGGCTGCACCGCTGTCGCCGGTGGAGCGCAGTTCCGTGTCCTGGTCAACGGTGAAGTTGGCCAGTTGCTCTTCGTCCACCAGCCAGGAGGTCATGGCGGCACCGGGTGATTGCTCGGTATACAGAGGTTGCACGGGGAAAGGTTCCACGCTCTTGGCCAGCAGGCCCAGAACTTCGTCGCTCTTGGCGGTAGCCGCGGCATCAATAGCCAGCCAGTGGTTGCGGGTATCCAGCCAGACGCGAGTGTCGCGCGAGACGGCGAAGGCACGAGGCATCAAGTCCACAATGACTTGCTCCTTGATTTCCTTCATTTGCTTGCGGCCAGGTTTGTAGCCTTGCTGTTCTTCGATATCACGAGCCTTTTCACGAGCGACTTGATTGATCACTGTGGTTGGCAGCAGTTTCTTTTCGGCGCGCAGAGCGATCAGGTACTGACCGTTAACTTCGTGCACCAGAGCACTGTTCTCGCGTGGGCTGACCCAGCCCAGGCTTAGCGGCTCCTGGCTGGAACCAGGGGTGAAGCTGTGTTTGGAAAGAGCTTCTTCCAGCTCTTCGGCGGAACATACCCAGTCGGGGGAGAGGCGATAGATGCGTAGATTCTTAAACCACATGGATACGAAGATAAATAAACAGAAGAAAAGGGGCGGGCATGAAGCCCGAGGCAATGTTCGATTGTACGCGCAGATCTTCCCGTGTCGCCCCGCCATTTACGGACCCTTGCATTTGCTTGACAGAGCGCGGGAAATGGCAGGTGCAACGCATTTTTTGCCTGGACTGGCTAACGATTGATGTCGTTATGACGGGTTTCCCGCACAAAGGGCGCACCAATCGCAACCGTCAACAGACAGATCAGAATCGGGTACCACAAACCATCATAAATATTGCCAGTGACGGCAATCATGGCAAAGGACAGGGTGGGCAAAAAGCCCCCGAACCAGCCATTGCCAATGTGGTAAGGCAGGCTCATGGAGGTGTAGCGGATACGGATCGGGAACATCTCCACCAGCATGGCCGCAATGGGGCCGTAGACCGCAGTTACCAGCCCCACCAGATAGGTCAGCAGGACCACCAGCATCACTTTATTGATCTGCTCCGGGTCTGCGCCGTCCGGGTAGCCGTACTGGCGCATGGTCTGAGTCAGCTCATTGCGCAGCTCTTGCGAGTGACGGGCAAAATCGGCGCGGCTTAGATGTCCGCCTTCAAAACCATCGATTACATGATCGCCAATGCGTACCTGGGCTACCTGACCGGGCGAACCCTTGACGTTGTTGTAGCTGACCGCGTGGCTGGCCATGTAGGACTTCACAATATCGCAGGAGCTGGTGAAGGTGTGGCTGCCCACCGGATTGAACTGGAAGGAACAACTGGCCGGGTCGGTAATGACAGTGACGGGCGCGTTGCGCTGCGCCTGGACCAAAGCGGGGTTGGCAAAATAGGCCAGGCCCTGGAAGACCGGATAGTAGGTCAGGGCGGCCAGCAAACAGCCCGTCAGGATGATGGGCTTGCGTCCGATTTGATCCGATAGCCAGCCAAAAAAGATAAATAGCGGGGTGGCCAGTAGCAGTGAAATTACCATCAAGGTTTGCGCCAGAGTGGCATGCAAACCCAGCATTTGGGTGATGAAGAACAAGGCGTAGAACTGCCCCGTGTACCAGACCACGCCCTGGCCGGCCGTCAGGCCGAACAGCGCCAGCAAGGCGATGCGCAGATTCGCCCAGCGCCCGAAGGATTCGGTAATGGGCGAGGTCGACAGCGTGCCTTCTTCCTTGATGTGCTGGAAGGCAGGTGACTCTTTCAGGTTCATCCGTATCCAGACGGAAATCGCCAGCAGCAGCACGGAAATCAGAAAGGGAATGCGCCAGCCCCAAACTACAAATGCTTCTTCCCCGACCAGACTGCGTATGCCCATGATGACCAGCAGGGACAGTAACAAGCCCACGGATGCCGTGGTTTGAATCCAGCTGGTGTAAAAACCGCGACGGTGCTGGGGTGCGTACTCCGCCACATAGGTGGCGGCACCGCCGTATTCGCCACCCATGGCCAGCCCTTGGAGCAGACGCAGGACGATCAGCATGATGGGGGCGGCAATCCCGATGGCTTCATAGCTGGGTAGTACGCCGACCAAAAAGGTGGACAGTCCCATCAGCAAGATGGTGATCAGAAAGGTGTACTTGCGGCCCACGCGGTCGCCAATACGACCAAAGAGCAAGGCTCCAAAGGGACGTACGGCAAAACCGGCGGCAAAGGCCAGCAAGGCAAAGATAAAGCCGGCTGTCGGGTTAACGGCGGAAAAGAAGTGTTGCGCCAGAATGGCGGCCATGGAGCCGTACAGGTAGAAGTCGTACCACTCGAACATGGTGCCCAGGGCGGAGGCAAAAATAACTTTGCGGCCTTGGGTGTCCAGCTTGTTCTTGGCTTTCGGGAGGGCTGCACTGGTGATTGTCTGGGGCATGTGCTCAGGCTCTCCAAGGCAAAGACAGTGGGAAACTGACGCGCAAGCGCAGGCCGCTTTCCTGGCCTCCAGTCAGTGGCATGAAGTCGATGGAGGCGCCGTGAATGTCGGCAATCTCCCGCACAATGGCCAGCCCCAGGCCACTACCGTCTGCCTGGTTACCCATGATGCGATAAAAACGATCAAAAATTCTTGCTTTATGTTCCGTGGGAATGCCGGGGCCATTGTCCTCGATTTCCAACCAGCCCTTGCCTTGCGTCTGGCCGGTACGCATGGTGATCCAGCCGCCAGCAGGGGTGTAGATCAAGGCGTTATCCAGCAAATTGTTGATCAGCTCATCGAGCAGGACCGGATCCGCTTGCAAGAGGATGGCCTTGGCCGTGTTTTCCAGCCCCAGGTCCAGCCCCAGTTTCAAGGCATCGGGCACACGCTGGCCTACATGCAATTCAGTCAGCGTATTCAGGTCCAGGGTTTGCTTGGTGGGGGCGTACAGGGCATCGCTGCTTTCGGCACGAGCCAAGGCCAACATTTGGGTGACCAGGCGCGTGGCCCGGTCGGTGCCGCGTACCAGTTGTTGCAAGCTGGCTTCGGTCTGCTTGGGGTCGCGCTCGCGCAGGGCCAGTTCGGCTTGGGTGCGTATTCCCGCCAGCGGCGTTTTCAACTGGTGGGCCGCATTGGCCACAAACTGCCTTTGAGTGGCTGAAAACTGCGCTTGCTGGGCCAGTAGTCCATTCATGGCATCAATCAGCGGGACAATTTCGGCAGGAGCCTGCTCTTGATCTACCGGCGATAAATCACCGGGCGCACGAGCTCTCAAGCGCGCTTGCAGCAGGTTCAGCGGCTCCAGGCCATGTGTCAGCCCCAGGCCGGCCAGCATGGCCGCCAGCGGTACCAGAATGAATTGTGGTGTCAGCATCCCGATCAGGATTTCTCTGTGTAGCACCGCTCTATGTTCATTGGTTTCGGCGGCAACCGCCAGAAAGGGCGTGTCGTTTTTGTCCTTGCCCCCCCAGACATACGCTAGCCGCAGGCTTTGGTCGTCCAGAACAACGTCACGGTAGCGCAGCAGGTCAGTGTCATATCCCCAACTGTCGGGAACCGGTAAGTTCGCGTTGCCAGCCAGCGGCTCGCCATTGGCATCGCGGATTTGCCACAGCGTAGGGGTCGGGCTTTCCTGACGCAAAATTGTCTGTGCCCCGTGCGATAAATGGATGGGCTGGCTCAGATCCTGATGGCTGATTTCCACCCGCAACAAGTCCAGATGATCGCGCAAGGTGCGGTCATAGGGGGAGTTCGCTATGTGCTGGGCGATGAAGTAGGTAATGACAATGCCCACCGTCCACAGCAAAAACAAAGGCCCGAAAATCCAGATCATGATCTTGTGGATGAGCGGGCGCGGTGCAACGCGCTTGCCTTTGGCAGGCGCAGCCGTGTTATTGGGTGGGGGTGTAGCGTGCTGCATGGACGATCCTTTAGGCTGGAGCGTCTTCTCGCAGTTTTTCCGGTTCCAGACAGTATCCCAGACCACGCACGGTCAGGATGCGTACGCCGCTCGGCTCCAGCTTTTTTCGCAGGCGGTGGATATAGACCTCGATGGCGTTAGGGGTGACTTCCTCACCCCACTCACAGAGCAGATCCACAAACTGGTTCTTGCTGATCATGCGACCGCTACGTGACAGGAAAATTTCCAGCAAGCTGGTTTCCCGTGCGGACAGCTCCAGGGGCTGATTATCTATATAAGCCATGCGACCTTTCAGGTCGAAGCTTAGCCGCTTGTGATGCAGCAAGGCGCTGCTGGTGCCGGTACTGCGACGCGTCAGGGCGCGTACGCGGGCCTCCAGCTCGGTCAGGGCAAAGGGTTTGGACATATAGTCGTCCGCGCCCAGGTCCAGACCGCGCACACGCTGCTCGACCGTATCGCTGGCTGTCAGAATCAGTACGGGAAGGGTGTCCTGGCGCTGTCGGATAGACTGCAGCACTGACAGGCCGGTCTTTTTGGGCAGGTCCAGATCCAGGATCAGAAGGTCAAAGCTTTGCAGCTGCAAGGCCGAGTCGGCGCTATCGCCATCGTGCACGACATCGACCGCATAGCCTTCGTAGCGTAAGGAGCGAGAAAGTCCATCCGCGAGAATACTGTCGTCTTCAGCTATGAGTATGCGCATGACCCTACACAAACAGATGATTGAATGGCTGTTCGGCATTGTTGCACAAGGCTGTAAGGCTGGTCAGTAGGGGATAACGATGGCGGCTAGCTAATTTATTTGAATATCTGTGTATATATACAGTATAATTTGATGCAATAATTAGGTTTGATTTTTAATTGCCGTGCCCGTCCGTTGGGGCGCCATTCCACAGTCAAGGATTTTTCATGGACGATAAAAATAGCAAAGCAGTGGCCTCGGAACGTTCCAAAGCGCTGGCCGCCGCTCTGTCGCAAATCGAAAAGCAGTTCGGCAAGGGCTCGATCATGCGTTATGGCGACGACAACGTCGAGCATGACATCCAGGTGGTCTCCACGGGTTCCTTGGGTCTGGACATTGCTTTGGGCGTTGGTGGTCTGCCACGTGGTCGCGTTATTGAAATTTACGGCCCGGAATCTTCGGGTAAAACCACGCTGACCCTGCAAGTCATTGCAGAGATGCAAAAGCTCAAAGGCACGTGCGCCTTTATTGACGCCGAACACGCGCTGGACGTGCAATACGCTCAAAAACTGGGCGTGAACCTGGGCGATCTGTTGATCTCCCAGCCTGATACCGGCGAGCAGGCTCTGGAAATTACCGAAGCCCTGGTGCGTTCGGGTTCGGTAGACCTGATCGTTATCGACTCGGTGGCTGCCTTGACGCCCAAGGCTGAAATCGAAGGCGATATGGGCGATTCCTTGCCCGGTTTGCAGGCCCGTCTGATGAGCCAGGCCCTGCGTAAATTGACGGCCACCATCAAGCGCGCTAACTGCATGGTCATCTTCATTAACCAGATCCGTATGAAGATTGGCGTCATGTTCGGCAACCCTGAAACCACCACAGGTGGTAATGCACTGAAGTTTTACTCCTCCGTTCGCCTGGATATCCGCCGTATCGGTTCCATCAAGCGTGGCGACGAAATGGTGGGTAACGAAACCCGCGTCAAAGTGGTCAAGAACAAGGTTGCGCCTCCTTTCAAGCAAACCGAATTCGACATCATGTATGGCAGCGGTATTTCCCGCGAAGGCGAGATTATCGATCTGGGCGTACAAACCGGCGTGGTCGACAAGGCCGGTGCCTGGTACAGCTACGACGGCAACCGCATTGGCCAGGGTAAGGACAATGTGCGCGAATTCCTGAAAGAGCGCCCCGAGTTGGCCCGCGAAATCGAAAACAAAGTGCGTGAAAAGCTGGGCGTTGCCCTGATGAGCGCTGCTGTCAGCCGTCCAGCCGTAGCTCCAGTGGTTGATCCGGCCGAGGGAGAAGTCTGATTTTTCCCCCAGAGTTCGATGACGAACCCTTTGAGACAGACCCGGAGGAAATCCGGGAACGTAAACAAGCTCAAAGGGAGCGCGTTGCTGCGCTTTCTGCCCGGCCCACGCGGGCGGGCAGAAACGTAGAAGAAAGCTCGGGTGATGATGCTCCGGCTGCGGAAAAGAAAGCCCCGTCCAAACGGCCGGGGCTGTCTCTTAAAGCCAGAGCGTTGAATTTTTTATCCCGGCGCGAATACTCGCGCCTGGAATTGGGCCGCCGACTGGCCCCTCATGCAGAAAGTGCTGAAGAAGTGGAAGCCTTGCTCGACGCCTTGGTTGAACAGAAATGGCTGTCCAACGAGCGCTTTGCGCATAGTGTCGTCAACCGCCGTGCCTCGCGTGTGGGCACGCGGGTCATTCTGCAAGAACTGCGCCAGCATGGCGTGGATGTAGAGCAGACTGAAATCATCAAAGAAGAATTGATGGCGACCGAGCTGGAACGGGCCAAGCAAGTGTGGGGCAAAAAGTTCAGTGCGCCACCAGATGATCCCCGCAGTTACGCCAAACAATATCGCTTCATGGCCAGCCGCGGCTTCTCGGGCCGTATCTTGCAGCAAATATTGGGTGACTGGGAAGACGATCCGGCTTGAATTTCTTCTTTCATCTACAGTGCTGCCTTATGTAGTGCCCCTGGCTTGTAATACTGACGCCCCTAAAAAAAGCGGGCGCGTTCGAATTGAATCACACTCGCCTGTACGTTCCCTCTATCTATAGAGTGGCTCAAGCGTTTTGCCATGCCTTGGTTAACGAGTTCAAGGCTGTGCCGCCACAATCCCTTGCAGGCTCTTGAAGCAGGTCTCGCGTGCCTGTGCCAAAAAGGCCTGCACATAATCCGCCTGTAAATCCTCACTGCGTACTGTGGCGTAAAGCGTGCGCCAGATGCCGTGGTCTCCCAAGCGGCAAGTGCGAATGGAGGCCGGGTTCAGAAACTCCGTCAAAGCCCAGTTCGGCAAAGCCGTCACGCCGCGTTGGCTGGCGACCAGTTGCACGATCATGGGCGTCAGCTCGGCCTGCCGAATAGCAGCGGGTTCTACATCGGCAGGCGTCAGGAACTGCGTGAAAATATCCAGGCGATTGCGTTCTACCGGGTAGGTAATCAGAACCTGATCCGTCAATTGGAAAGGTTCGACGTAGCGGTATTGCGACAAGGGGTGCTGGTTGGAGACAGCCAGCACCAGTTCATAGCGAAACAGGGGCTCGTAGTGGACGGCGGGATTGTCCTGTGGGTCCGACGTAATCACCACATCCAGATCCCCTCGCATCAAGGCGGGCAAGGGTGCAAAAGAAAACGCCGCACTCAAGTCCAGCGTGACATCAGGCCATTGCTGCCTGAAGGCGTCCAGCGCGGGCATCAACCATTGAAAGCAGGAATGGCAATCAATCGCCACATGCAGACGACCCGTACGTCCGGCGGCAAGCCGTTGCAGGTCGCGTTCGGTAGCACGCACACGCGGCAAGATGTCATCGGCCAGAACCAGAATGCGCAAGGCAGCCGTGGTCAGGCGGGCAGGGCGGGTGCGCCGGTTCAGCAATTGCACTTGCAGCCGCACTTCCAGATCGCGTAGCTGGTGGGAGAGGGCGGACTGCGTGACATGCAGGCGCTCGGCGGCTTCCTGCAGGCTACCACTGTCCCGAATGGCGGTCAGAGTCTCTAGATGACGAATTTCAAGCATATTGAGGAAAATTCATAATTAGCATGGTGTATTTGATTTTTTTTCAAGTAATTATACAGGAACAATGGTTTCCAAGAGCCTGATACGGGCATCCTATTTCTAATTTATGGGCTTACTATGACTATTATTCATAATTTGGGTTTCCCCCGTATGGGTGAGCAGCGCGAACTGAAGCGCTCTTTGGAAGCCTATTGGGCCGGTCAGCTAAGCCAGCAAGAGCTTTTGGATACCGGCAAAGCCCTGCGCGCCCGGCATTGGGATTTGCAAAGCAAGGCTGGCCTGGACACCGTGCCTGTGGGTGACTTTGCCTGGTATGACCAGATTTTGGAGTGGAGCACCTTGCTGGGGGCCGTTCCCGCCCGGTTCGGCCAGGCCGACAATGCGCCCGTATCTTTGGATACCTTGTTTCGCATGGCGCGTGGCCGTGCGCCTAGCGGTAGGCCGGCCGCCGCTTGTGAAATGACCAAGTGGTTCGATACGAATTACCACTACATCGTCCCTGAGTTCACACCCGGCCAAAGCTTCCGGATTGCTCGTGAATGCTTGTTTGAGCAGGTTGACGAAGCCCAGGCTTTGGGACACAAGGTCAAGCCTGTCATTCCCGGCCCGCTGACCTGGTTGTGGCTGGGCAAGGGCGACGCGTATGACGGTCTGGCTGATGTGGGTAAGCTCGCTTTGCTGGATGCCTTGTTGCCCGTTTATGAACAAGTGCTGGCCCGTTTCAAAGCTCAGGGTGTGGAGTGGGTGCAGATTGATGAGCCTGTTCTGGTTCTGGATTTGCCTCAAGAGTGGCAGGACGCCTTCCGCCGCGTCTATCAAGATTTGAACCAATCCGGTTTGAAACTGCTGCTGGCGACCTATTTTGATGATCTGCACGAAAATGTCACGGTCTTGAAAGACTTGCCCATTGCGGGTGTGCATGTGGACGCTGTGCGCGCCCCGGCTGCTTTACAGGCGGTGCAAGCGGTATTGGGGCAAGACCAGGTGCTGTCTGCCGGTGTCATCTCGGGGCGTGATATTTGGCGTACTGATCTGGCAAAAACACTGCAAACCCTAGAGCCCTTGAAAGCGGCGTTGGGCGAACGATTGTGGATTGCGCCATCCTGCTCGCTCCTGCATGTACCCGTAAATGTGCAAAGTGAAACCGGCCTGGATGCGGAGTTAAAGAGCTGGCTGTCTTTTGCCGTGCAGAAATTGGACGAGCTGAAGCTCTTGCAAGGATTGCTGGATGGCACTTTGGATGAAGCGGGGCAGCAGGCGGTTCAAGCGCAACAAGCCGCGTTGAGAGCGCGCCGTGAGTCCAAGCGCACCCACAATCCTGCCGTACAAGCTCAGATGGCCAAAATTGACCAACTCAAGCGTCAACGTACGCCATTTGCCCAGCGTATTCAGGCCCAACGCAACAAGCTGAATTTGCCTGCTTTTCCCACCACCACGATTGGCTCGTTCCCCCAGACCACGGAAATCCGTACCGCTCGTCGCGACTGGCGCGGTGGTGCTCTCAGTGATGCAGCTTATGAAAAAGCCATGCAAGCTGAAATCGAGCAGGTCATCCGTTTTCAGGAACGCGTTGGACTGGATGTTCTGGTACATGGCGAGGCCGAACGCAACGATATGGTGGAGTATTTTGGTGAGCTGCTGGGCGGTTTTGCCTTTACACAAAATGGCTGGGTGCAAAGCTACGGTTCACGTTGTGTGAAGCCGCCGATTATCTTTGGTGATGTGTTGCGTTTGGCACCCATGAGCGTGGCCTGGTCTTCCTATGCCCAGTCCTTGACCGAACGACCCGTCAAAGGCATGTTGACTGGGCCAGTGACGATGTTGCAATGGTCTTTTGTTCGTGACGACCAGTCGCGTGCGGATACCTGCCGTCAGTTGGCCTTGGCGCTGCGGGACGAGGTCTCCGATCTGGAGCAAGCTGGGATTCGTATCATTCAACTGGATGAACCGGCCTTTCGCGAAGGCTTGCCGCTACGTCAAGGCGACTGGCAGGCGTATCTGGATTGGGCCGTGGATTGTTTCCGCCTGTCTACCAGCGCGGTCTCGGATGAAACGCAGATCCACACGCATATGTGCTATTCGGAGTTCAACGACATCATGCAGTCCATTGCGGATATGGACGCGGATGTGATCACAATTGAAACCTCGCGCTCCAATATGCTCTTGCTGGATGCCTTCGAAAACTTCGAGTACCCCAACCATATCGGCCCTGGCGTCTACGACATTCACTCTCCCAACGTGCCTGACAAGGACTGGATGGTGCGCTTGATGGGGGAGGCGGCCAAGCGCTTGCCCGCCGACCGTTTGTGGGTGAATCCCGACTGCGGTTTGAAGACGCGCGCTTGGTCTGAAACTGAGGCTGCCTTGCTGGCCATGGTGGAGGCTGCCACAGCACTGCGGGCGGCTGCCTGATTTAGTGCAGGCATGAAATAAACCGCCAGAATGGACTGTCAGGGCAAGGCACATCCCACCTTGTTCCCGGATTTTCCAGGCAGAACGAAAATGACCACCTGACGGGCGGTCGTTTTTTTCATGCAAATTTGGTATACCGTAGTATCGATGCCGCGTAGACCCTGTGTTTTGCCCGCTTTGGATGCGCTTGCTGATTATGTAAGTGGCTGATACGGAACATACGAGGTGCGTTATACTTGATCGGTTTCAATCTTGCCGCCTCGTCCATATCAATGCCTTTACCCCCGCCGTCCGTCGCCCGTGAACCGATGCATACACGTACCATCACGGTACAGTCGTTTGCACGGGAAGATGGCCTCTGGGACCTGGAGGCCTCGCTGCTGGATGTGAAGTCCTACGACTTTCCCATACGCAATGGCCAGACCCACAAGGCAGGCGATCCCGTCCACTTGATGCACCTGCGTGTCACCATCGATAGCAGCTTCGAAATTGTGGATGCCGTGGCGGTCTACGATGCAGCCCCTTACCAGGACAACTGTTCGTCCATTGCGGACGCCTACCAGAAGTTGGTGGGCCTGAATTTGCTCAAGCAGTTTCGTCAGGGTGTCAAAGAGCGCTTTGGGCGTTCGGCTGGCTGTACGCACATGAGCGAGCTGGCGCAAGTGTTGCCAACCGCCGCCGTACAGACCATGGCCGGGCGACGTCGCAGCAGCGGGGAATCAGAGATTTATCGCACCGACAAGCAGCCTTTCCATCTGGATGGCTGCCATGCCTTGCGTTTGAGCGGTCCCGTGGTTGAGGAGTTTTATCCCGTCTGGTATCGACCCAAAGTCACAGACGGGGTGGATTAGTTTTTTGTTTTAGTCAGGTCTCGGGCTCAGGCCCGGAGTTCCTGCCTTCTTTTTTTATTGTGTTTTTAGACTGACAGGTATCACATGAAAATTCACGAATATCAGGGCAAAGCACTGCTTAAGCAGTTTGGCGTTGCCGTGCCACGCGGAATTCCTGCCTTCTCCGTCGATGAAGCGGTTGCAGCTGCGCAGGAGCTGGGTGGCTCTGTGTGGGTTGTCAAAGCCCAGATTCACGCCGGTGGCCGTGGCAAGGGCGGTGGCGTCAAGCTGGCTCGCTCGATGGACGAAGTGCGTCAACTGGCCTCGGAAATCCTGGGCATGCAGCTGATCACTCACCAAACTGGCCCTGAAGGCCAGAAAGTGGGTCGCCTGCTGATCGAGGAAGGCGCGGACATCAAGAAGGAATACTACGTCGGTATCGTTACCGACCGTGCTACCCAGCGCGTGGCCGTGATGGCCTCCAGCGAAGGCGGCATGGAAATTGAAGAAGTGGCCGAGCGCGACCCCGACGCCATTCTGAAAGAATTCGTGGACCCTGCTGTTGGCCTGACCAACGAGCAAGCCACCAAGCTGGCTCGCGGTATCGGCGTTCCTGACGCTTCTATCGAAAAAGCCGTTGCTGAATTCCAGAAGCTGTACAAGTGCTACACCGAAACCGACGCTGAACTGGCCGAGATCAACCCTCTGATCCTGACCGGCTCGGGCGATATCATCGCTCTGGACGCCAAGTTCAACTTTGATGGCAACGCTTTGTTCCGTCACCCCGATATCGTGGCTTTCCGTGACCTGGCTGAAGAAGATCCTGCTGAAGTTGAAGCCAGCAAGTACGACCTGGCCTACATCCAGCTGGACGGCAACATCGGCTGCCTGGTGAACGGTGCCGGTCTGGCCATGGCGACCATGGACACCATCAAGCTGTTTGGCGGCGAGCCTGCCAACTTCCTGGACGTGGGCGGTGGCGCTACGGCCGAAAAAGTTACTGAAGCCTTCAAGATCATGTTGGCCAACAAGGGCGTCAAAGCCATTCTGGTTAACATCTTCGGCGGCATCATGCGCTGCGACGTGATCGCTGAAGGCGTGATCGCTGCGTGCAAGGCCGTCAACCTGAACGTGCCTCTGGTGGTACGCATGAAGGGTACCAACGAAGAGCTGGGCAAGAAAATGCTGGCCGATTCCGGTCTGCCCATCATCAGTGCTGACACCATGGCCGAAGCGGCGACTGCTGTTGTCGCTGCCGCCAAGTAAGAAAAGGTTGAGGATTAGCAAATGTCGATTCTGATCAATAAAGACACCAAAGTCATCACGCAAGGGATCACCGGCAAGACCGGCCAGTTCCACACCCGCATGTGCCGTGAATACGGTAACGGCATGGAAGCCTTTGTGGCTGGCGTGAACCCCAAGCGTGCTGGTGAGGATTTCGAAGGTGTACCTATTTACGCCTCCGTTTCCGACGCCAAGGCTGAAACTGGCGCAACTGTGTCGGTTATCTACGTTCCGCCCGCAGGTGCTGCGGCTGCCATCTGGGAAGCGGTTGAAGCTGACCTGGACCTGGTTATCTGCATTACCGAAGGCATCCCTGTTCGCGACATGCTGGAAGTTCGCAACCGCATGCGCGCTGAAAACCGCAAAACCTTGCTGCTGGGCCCGAACTGCCCCGGTCTGATCACTCCTGACGAGCTGAAGATTGGTATCATGCCCGGCCACATTCACCGCAAGGGCCGCATCGGTGTGGTCAGCCGCTCCGGCACGCTGACATACGAAGCCGTTGCTCAAGTAACCGAACTGGGCCTGGGTCAGTCCTCGGCTGTGGGTATCGGTGGCGACCCAATCAACGGTCTGAAGCACATCGACGTGCTCAAGATGTTCAACGACGATCCTGATACCGATGCCGTTATCATGATTGGCGAGATCGGCGGTCCAGACGAAGTCAACGCGGCTTTGTGGGCTAAAGACAATATGACCAAGCCTGTTGTTGGCTTTATCGCTGGTGTGACAGCGCCTCCCGGAAAACGCATGGGTCACGCTGGTGCCCTGATCTCCGGTGGTGCCGACACGGCCGACGCCAAGCTGGAAGTGATGGAAGCTTGCGGTATTCGTACCACTCGCAACCCATCCGAAATGGGCAAGCTGCTCAAAGAAGTGCTGTAAATAGTAGTACCGGGGCCCGCTTTGGCGGGCTCTTTGTCTGGCTGCCCTGTGCAGCCGGGCAAAATTGGCCAGCCGGTTTCGTCAAGAAAAACACCACAACCCGGCGCATTCCTTCCCGAATCTGGCCAGCCTGATCATGCTCAAACGAATCAAGTAAGAAAAAGAAGCCCCGATGTTGCACAGGCTAGGATTAGTTTGCTGCTTTAAGGGGCGTTGTTGTCTTGGGACAGCCTGGCGACAGAAAAAGAACGTTTGTCCCGCGGCTGGGAAGAGAACTCACGTTTAGCTATACGGGAACGAAATGATTGAATTCCTCCAAACCCTGCATTGGGGTTCACTGTTTCAAATTGTACTGATTGATATTTTGCTCGGTGGCGACAATGCCGTCGTGATCGCACTTGCCTGTCGCAACTTGCCCAAGCAGCAGCGCATGCAAGGCATTTTGTGGGGGACAGCAGGCGCAATTATCCTGCGTGTAGTCCTGATTTTCTTTGCTCTGACTTTATTGGATCTGCCGTTTTTGAAAGTGGTGGGCGGTCTTTTGCTCTTGTGGATCGGGATCAAGCTGCTGATGCCTGACGACGACGCACACGGCAATATTCAAGGGGGCGGAACCATCTGGGCTGCCGTCAAAACCATCATCATCGCGGATTTCGTGATGAGCCTGGATAACGTGATTGCCATTGCCGGTGCAGCACAAAACGCGCACCTGGATCATCAACTGGGCTACGTGATCTTTGGTTTATTGCTAAGTGTCCCCATTATTGTCTGGGGCAGCACCCTGGTTTTGAAACTGATCGACCGTTTCCCTATTGTCGTCACCCTGGGCGGTGCCTTGCTGGGCTGGATTGCAGGCGGCATGCTGGTCACGGACAAGATTGTGGAAAATCAATTTGGCGTGCAGCCCCAGCCTGTTAAACTCGGGGTCGAGATTGTTTGTGCCTTATTAGTGGTGGCGCTGGGCAAATGGCTGGCGCACCGTAAAGGTTCTACCAAGGAAGCTTAGTTCTATGGCAATTTTTAAATCCTCCGATGCCAAAGGTCAGGAAAGCGGTTTGTCCCTGCTGCAAGGCTTAGGGATCCTGGCCATTATCGGTATTGTTGCTGCCGCCATCGTGCGCTATTTTGCTGCATGACCGCTGTGGCTTCTACTCCTCAGGAATTGGTTATTGCCACTCGTGCCAGTCAACTGGCCTTGTGGCAAGCCAAGCATGTTCGCGACCTTTTGCAGCAGTTGTACCCGCAGTGCAAGGTGTCCTTGCTGGAAATGACCACCCGTGGTGACCAGATTCTGGATCGCACGCTGTCCAAAGTGGGTGGCAAGGGCCTGTTTGTCAAAGAACTGGAAACCGCCTTGCTGGATGGCCGTGCCCATTTGGCCGTGCACTCCCTGAAAGACGTGCCGGTGGTGTTGCCCGAGTCCTTTGACCTGCCCATCATCATGGAGCGGGACGACCCACGCGATGCGTTTGTTTCCAATACTTATCCCAATCTTGCGGCTTTACCTGCTGGTGCCATCGTAGGCACCTCCAGCTTGCGCCGTGAGTCCCAGATTCGAGAGCGCTACCCGCACCTGGACATCCGTCCCTTGCGTGGCAATGTTCAGACCCGTTTGTCCAAGCTGGATCGTGGCGATTACGACGCCATTATTCTGGCTTCGGCTGGTTTGCGCCGTCTGGAATTGGCCGAGCGTATTCGTGATTACATCTCGATAGAAGATAGCTTGCCTGCCGCCGGGCAGGGGGCCTTGGGCATCGAGATTCTGAAAACCCGTACCGATGTGGCTCAATGGTTGGCGCCTCTGGCTCATTCCACCAGCCACGTATGTGCCTTGGCCGAGCGTGCTGTATCGCGTGCCTTGGGTGGTTCCTGTCAGGTGCCATTGGCGGCTTATGCCACCCTGAATGGCGAGGAACTGAGTCTGAGCGGCCTGGTTGCCGAACCCGATGGCTCAACGGTGTACCGCGCTCAGATCACAGGTGCGGCTAAAGATGCGGAAGCCTTGGGCCTGTCGCTGGCGGAAGATCTGAAGCAGCAAGGTGCTCAAGCCATTCTGGATCGCTTGCTTACGGAACAGCCCGCAGAAGGCGAGTAAAGCGGCATGAACCTGCCCTGTGTCTTACTGACCCGCCCCGCGGGACGGAACGAAACCCTGTCGGCTGCCTTGGCCGCGCAGGGTTTTTCTTCCTTGCTTATGCCCGCCTTGAGCCTGGAAGCGCAAAACCTGTCCGAAGAACAATGGCAAGATCCCAAGGACTTTGACCTGGTGCTCTTTGTAAGTAGCAGTGCAGTCAATTTTTACTTTGCGGCTTTGCAAGCGCGCGGCCAACGCTGGCCTGACAAGGTATTGCTGGCTGCGGTTGGTTTTGCCACAGCAGCTTGTTTGCGCGCCCAGCCGGGTGTTTCTCCAGATGCCGTACTTCACCCTGAAAATACGAATTCCTTGCAGGATTCAGAGGCTCTGTGGGCGGTGCTGAAGCCGCGGCTGGCTCAATTTGAGCGGGTTCTGATTGTGCGCGGCCATACCGGTCGTGAGTGGTTGGGACAGCAACTGGAAAATCACGGTATTCAGGTCCAGCGCCTGGCCATTTACCAGCGTAGCCCAGCCCAGTGGAGTACAGACCAGGGCCGCCAAATTCGTGACAGTTTGCAGGCGGGCTGCCTGGCCGTGTTGCTCAGCAGTTCTCAAAGCGCCGATGCGGTTTTTGCCAATGTACAAAGCTTGGGTTTACTGGATGTTTGGGCGCAATGTGCCTATGTGGTCATACATCCGCGTATTGAAGAACATTTACAGTCCTTATTGTTGCAGGCTGGAATCGCAGCGCCACCAGTGGTAAAAAGGTGTACGCCAGACGATGATGACATTGTCGCTGCCTTGATGGCGGTGCTCTCGCGCGATTAGCCTCACACGGATTACAATCTTGCCATGAACGATAAAACAGAGAACGCATCCGCAAGCGAACCGGAGACTTCCATTTCCAGCCCAGCCAATACAGCGGCTCCTCGTCCGTATTCCGAACCCAAAGACAGTACCACTACACCGCAAAAGCGTAAAAGTGGCGCGGGTCCGGCTTATGCTTTGACGGCTGTTGTGGTGGTGCTGGCCGCTGCCGGTCTTTGGTACCAGAATTCATTGCTGGAAAAGCATAAGGCCGAGCTGCAAGCCCAGCTGGCAACCAATATCAACACCACAGAGCAGGCGCGCCAAACCGCGCAGCAGGCCCTGACCTTGGCGCAGCGTCAATCCGACAAGCTTGCCCAGCTGGAAAAATCCTTTAACGATTCCACCGAACAGTTTCATGATCTGAGCCAAGCCTTCCAGACCATGACAGACAGCGGGTCGGAACTGGTTTTGCTGAACGATATTGATCACCTGGCCACGATTGCGCAGCAACAGCTGATGCTGGGTGGCAATGTGGCCAATGCCATCGTTTCTCTGGAAGCTGCTCAGGCACAATTGGCACGGGCCAATCGCGTCGGTCTGGCTTCCTTGCAACAAACACTGAATGGCGATCTGGAACGCCTGCGCGCCGCTGCCACGGTGGATGTGGCCTCCTTGTCGCGTCAGCTGGACACCTTGTCGCGCTACGTCTCGGAAGCGCCTTTGCTGGTGCCGGATGACGTTGCCGGTGGTGCGAATACTGAAGCGCTGGACTTGCAGTCCGACGTTCAGGAACCCACGGAACTGGCTGCTGATGCCCCTTGGTGGGAGCGCAGCTGGAATACGGTGGAACAGTGGGGTAGCAGCGCCTGGCGCTCGGTCAGCCACGATCTGGGGCAGTTTGTCTCCATCCGCCGTGTCGACGATGCCGCCGCCTTGCTGATGTCGCCCGATCAGGCTGCCCGTCTGCGAGAGAACCTGCGTCTGCGCATTATGGCTGCCCAACTGGCCATGATGATGAACCAGTCCGCCGTTTGGCAGACCGAGCTGAATGCAATAGCGACAGCGCTGGAAAAACGTTTTGATACGCAGTCCGGTCAGGTTCAGCAGGCCTTGCGTCTGACACGCCAATTGCAGGACACCCGCATCGGTGCTCGTTTGCCTACCGTGAATAACACCTTGGCGGCTATTGAAAGCCTGCGTCAGGCTCAGGCCGGTCGCAGTCAGGACAATGCCGACGACACCAAGACCGAGCAGGGCGATACGGATCCTGTTTTGTCCGACCCTCCTCAATCCACAGAGCCTGCCAGCCAGCAGGAGCCCGCTGCTCCTGCTGCCGAACAGACTGAGTCGGCGACTCCCGCTCAGTCCGAGACGGAACAGCCGGCTCAGGCGCAGGGGTAAGGTATGCGTACTTGGTTCTGGACTCTCATCTTATTTATCGCCGCAGTCGCGCTGGCTCTGGTCTTGCGTGAACACGCCGGTAACGTCTATTTAGTTACGCCGCATTATTTGGCGCGCGCCTCGCTGACTTACGTGGTTCTGTGCGCGCTGGGTCTGTTCATCGTTCTGTACGTGCTGCTGCGCCTGCTGGCCTGGTTCAGCGATGGTCCGGAGCGTTTCCGCCTGTGGCGTGGTCGTCGCGCTCAACGCCGTGACCAGGCTTTGCTGGAAACTGGCTGGATCAGTATTTTGGAAGGCCGTTACGAGCAAGCTGAAAAAGACTTGATGAAGCTGATGAGCAAAACCCGCTCGCAGTCCAGCAAAGTCGTGGCAGGTTTGGCAGCAGCGCGTGCTGCGCATTACCAAGGTCAGATTGCTCAACGTGACGAAGCCTTGGCCGCCGCTCGTGCTGCCGCTGGCGATGATGCCCGTTTGAAGGAAGCCAGTGCCGTCGCTTCGGCCGAGCTGTACCTGGATCAGAATCGTACCGAAGAAGCCATCGAGCTGCTGCAGGATTTGCAGGATGCCAGTTCGCGCCATCTGCACGCCACTCGTTTGTTGCTGCGCGCCTATCGTCAGCAAGGTAATGCCGAACGTGTTTACGAGTTGACCCGTTTGCTGGTGCGCCGCAGTGGCATCGAACGTCAAGAGGCACTGAACTACATCGAATTTGCCGCTGCTGCTCGTTTGCGTGTGGGCGGTGCTGAACAGTTCAAGGCCTTATGGTCGGATCTGAAGTCCGAGGAAAAGGTCTTGCCCGGCGTCGCGCTGGAAGCTGCCTTGATTCAAGAACACGAAGGCAATTACGAAGAAGCCGGTCGTATCCTGGAACCTGCGATTGCAGCCAGTTTCGACAGCCGCTTGCTGGAAGCCTACGCCCAGTGCCCACCTGAATATGTGGGCCGCCGTTTGGCCAAGGCCGAAGAGTGGTTGCGCAGTCAGCCCAACAATCCGGTCTTGCTGTCCACCTTGGGCCATCTGTGCCTGACCAGCCAATTGTGGGGGCAGGGCGAGCATTACCTGTTGCGTAGCCTGAAAATTCAGGGCGATCTGCGTAATCACGCTTTGTTGGGTAATCTGTACGACAGCCTGGGTCGCCACGACGAAGCCGTCTCTTACTGGCGCAAGGCCGCCTCCATGGCCGGCACCTTACCGATTCTGGCGGTCAGCACGGCGTTGCCAGCAGCAGATACTCGTCATGACCCTAGCCATACCGATGCAGACAGCCTGCCATCGCAGGATGACGACGATCTGCCGCATTACACCTATGCCGCCAGCGTCGTGGCCGAGGACCTGCCGGATCAGGGCCGTCCATTGCCGGTGGTGGCCGAGCCAGTGCCTCCTGCTGCCACGCCTTCGCAAGACAGCTTGAGCTCCTCTTCGGATCTGGATGATTACTTTGATACGGCTCCCATCCCTGGGGTCGATCTCTCTCAAACTTCGGATCGTCCTCGACGCTCCAACGATTAATTTCTTTTATTTTTAAAGGTTTGCACGAATGAGCCTCGCCCAAGTACCTGCTGGCAAAAAACTGCCCGACGAGATCAACGTAGTCATCGAAATCCCCATGAACTCGGACCCCGTCAAATACGAAGTTGACGAGAACGGCGTGGTTTTTGTGGACCGTTTCATGCTGACCGCCATGCACTACCCCTGCAACTACGGCTACGTTCCACAAACCATTTCGGACGATGGCGACCCGGTTGACGTGCTGGTGATTGCTCCATTCCCAATCCAGATCGGTGCCGTGATTCCTTGCCGTCCTATCGGCGTACTGCACATGGACGACGAAGGCGGTGGCGATGCCAAACTGCTGGCCGTGCCTACCGACAAGCTGTACCCCCTGTACCGCAACGTGAAGTCGCCTGAAGATCTGCAGCCTGAAGAGCTGGAGCGCATCAAGCACTTTTTCGAGCACTACAAAGACATCGAAAAAGGCAAATGGGTCAAGGTCAAGGGCTGGGACGGTATCGAAGCTGCCAAGAAAGAGCTGGTAGACGGTGCCAAGCGCTTTGCTGACGGCCAGGCAAAATGAGTACCGTCATCCCCGCACCCGCCGTTGCGGCCCTGAATGTACAGGACAGTGAGCAGGTTTTTCCTGTACGCCGCATTTACTGCGTCGGCCGCAATTACGTCGAGCATGCACAGGAAATGGGTTTTACCGGTCGCGAAGATCCTTTTTTCTTCTGTAAACCGGCAGACTCCATCTTGAACGTGCTGCCCGGCCAGGTCTGCGACATGCCTTATCCCTCCCGTACCCAGGATCTGCATCACGAGATCGAACTCGTCGTGGCTTTGTCCAAGGGCGGGCGTGATCTGACCGTGGAGCAGGCTGCTGAATGTGTGTGGGGATACGCGGTGGGTCTGGACATGACCCGCCGGGATTTGCAGACGCAAGCCAAAAAAGCTGGTCGTCCCTGGGAAGTGGGCAAAGCTTTTGACCACTCCGCACCGACCGGCCCTCTGGTCCCACGCAGCCGTATTGGCGAGTTGTCCCAAGGTGCCATCACCCTGGACGTCAACGGCGAGCGTCGCCAGACCGGCGATCTGAATCAGCTGATCTGGAATGTGGCCGAGTCCATCGCTTACCTGTCGGGTCTGTTCGAGTTGTTCCCAGGCGACATCATTTTCACGGGAACCCCAGCCGGTGTCGGCTCGGTGGAACGTGGCGATGTGATGCACGGGGCGATCGACGGTCTGGGCAGCATAGACGTGCGTCTGGTCTAAGCCATATCGGCTTGAAGACAAAATCGCCTCCAGGCGTAATGCCAGTCAGTTAACACTGACTGGCTTTTTTTATTGGCCGTGCAGTGAGCAAGTTGTTTTTTGGGAGGCAGTCACTACTCATGAGCAACATGCTTTTCGGGGTGTAATGAGCCGATAAGTAGTAAAGCCGGACAAGCCCATCCGGCTCGGCTTTTGCGAATATTCTGGCCCGCTGCCAAGGGGCAGACTGTGAACTGACTTTTGGGAGATTCCAATGAGACAGTTCATCAGGCGGCAGCGCGGCCAGGGCATGGTCGAGTATTTAATTATTGTGGCTTTGGTCGCTGTGGCGGCTATTGCCGTTTATCAGTCCTTTGGTCAGGTGATTCGCAACCAGACCGCGGCTATGGCCAAGGAACTGGCGGGGGAGGATGGCTCCGAGCAGACTCAGCAAGCGCAATCGGCCGCTTCGGCTGCGGCCGCGCAAGGCAGTGCCAAGAGCCTGAAATCCTTTACGGGCAATGCGCAATGAGGCCGCCCAACCGACCACAAGAGGGGGCTGCGCTGGCCTGGGGGCTGATCGCGCTGGCACTTCTGTCTGTCGCCTGGGGCGGCTACTATCATGTGAACCAGATTGCCGAGCAACACGGGCGTTTGTCCCTGGTGCTGGATGCGGCTGCCTATGGTGCGGCCACCGAGCAGGCACGTACCTTGAACCTGCTGGCTTATATCAACCGGGCGCAGTTGGGGCATCAACTGGCCTTGGGGCATTTGTTGACCTTGGCAACATGGGACAGGGCAGCGCAAACCCAGTCCGGGCAAGCGCGTAGGGCGAATCCGCCTGTGCACTTGGTCGCCATGATGTTTGGTCCTGCACATGGGCTGGCGTATACCCAGGCGCGATCGGCTGGAGACAATCAGCAGGCGTTGGAGCAGGCTTTTCAGGCCCATCAACGTTTGATTCAGGACGTGCTGGCGCTGGCCCAAAAGCAATTGGTAGAGGGTTTACCGCAACGGCGACAAGCCATTATTCAGGCGACCTTGGATGGCAGTTTGCCGGATTGGCCTGCTCAAGCCATCCGCTGGCAGTTTGAGCAGGACGATTGGCCGCAGTTTCTGTCGCTACAGCCCGGACAAGCCCAGTGGCAGTCGGGCTTGGCGCATCTGGTGTCTTTATACGGGTTTCTGGCCCCACGGGATTACGAGGCTCGCTCTTATCCCGGTGTCGATCGGCGTTGCCCCTTGTGGCGGCATCGTTTGCGTCGTGCTGGTCGTACCGAGTTTGACCGTTCGGGCCGCTGGCATTCCAACGATACGCAGTCCATGCATATGGTTCGTTCCAACCGTTGGATAGGCTGTTATTTCCGTGAATATGCCATGGCCTGGGCCTTGCAAACGCCAACTCATGCGTCCGGAATTGATGCGCCAGACGACTTTTCAGGGCAGAGCTTCTGGAAGTGGGCGCTGGAGCAGGGCAATGGCTCTTTGCTATCGGCTCAAGGCAATACAGTGGCGCAATCCTGGGCGCGACGAGATGCCAGCACCTGGAGTCAAAGGTCATGGGTAGACGGGTATACCTTGGCTGATTCTGAAAAGAGAGCAGGCCCCGATCTGGTGCTGACATTACAGGCCCAAGGCAATTTGGGACAAACCGTTCATACACGGGCGGCGGCGCAATCGTTTTTCTCGTTGCCACCGGATAGGGCAGATTCTGGTGTGGATGCCAAACCCAGCCTGTTTTTGCCTTTTTGGCAGGCACGGCTGATGGATGCAGGAGGCCGCCGATCATGAGCACGCGACAAAAAGGAATCGCACTGGTCGAGGCCTGTTTGCTGGGTGTGGTGTTGGGCCTGATGGTGATGGCGGGGCGCTGGCTGATGCAGCAGCAGTATCGCTTGCAGCAAATGCAGCAACGCACGCATTTAAGCCTGTTCATGCACGATGCTCATGGCATGCCGGTTTCAGCAGTGAGTAGTTCAGTTCAAGAAGCAGCACCAGTCTATTTTTCTGAATCCCCGATAGCGACCACCCAATCCTTGCAATGGGAGCTCTTGAGCCTGCGTAGTGGGTTCTGGGCGGCACAGTCGCGCGTTTCCATTCCGTGGCCGCGCTGGCTGGCTGCTCTGCCCACCAAGACACCGTTGCAGCGGCAATCCCGGCTGTGGGCGGCTGCGGGGCAGGCTAACAGTACACAACAAACTCGTCAGCGTTTGGAAAACAGTACGACTGCTTGGGGTCAGGCTATGGCCTCAAGCCGGCCCGCTGCCAGAGAAACGATACGGCAGGCAGGGCCTATGGATGCGGCCTGGGGGCGGACACCAGCCGATTTGGATTGGCTGAGCCGGTGGCAGGATTACGTGCCGGATCATGGATCCAAGGAGCGGTCATGAGACAGCTGCTTGCCTTACTCTTGCTGTTTTTCTTGATGTTCAGCCCTGTGCCGGCCAAAACGCAGCCTTTGCTCCTACCTTTGCAGGATTCCCAAGTTCAGTGGGATCAAGGGCAAATGGCACAGACCGATGTTGGACCTGTGTATAGCTGGGGACTGAGCACAGACCTGGATGCGCAGACCTTGGCTTCTCGTTTGGAGCCATTCTGTGGAGCTCATTACGGCGCAATCAGATTGGAAGGGCAATGGGTATTTCTGCGTGCCAAAGATGGCAGGAATTGCGTTTTGTGGTTGGAGGATGTACAGGCCTCGACCTTGTCGGGTTTGTTAAGTGTTTCCGAACACAGTCAGCCTGTTTCCCCCTCATCGGTTTGGACAGCGCCACCCGTTGCTGGTGTCGTCCTGTGGCAACACGAACAGCCAGGGCAAGTGCAAAGCTGGCTGTTGAAGGCCGAGCCTGGATGGCAAGCCGATTTGCGTCGCAAGGACTGGGGAGCCGAGGCGGGCGAGCGTTATTGGCGCAAAGGCCCGGCCGAGCTGGATGTAATGAAGCTGGAGCATGAGCAGCAGCGCTACTTGCTCTTGATCTGCCGTGCCTGTGGAAAGGAGGCCTCATGATTCGGGCGAAATTCTTGTGGCTATGCCGTCATCCCAGCGCAGGGTTTGGCCTGCTGGCCTTGGTGGCTGGTTTGATGGCCGCCGGGACCAGCAGTCGTTACTTGGACCGGCAGGAGGAGGCTCTGCGGCAGGCGGCGCATCGTGTGCAATTGGATAGGGTGGTAGCCGCCTCCAGTCTGACAGCGGGGACGGTGTTGCAGGCGGAGCATTTGGCCGCCCGCGCCTTTCCTGCTGAACTGGTGCCTAGTGACAGTTGGGATGTGGCGCAGTTTGAGAGTCTGCTAGGGCAAGTGTTAAGCCAGCCTTTGCGGGCAGGGGATTTGATCAGCAAGGCGCATGTGCAGGAGGTCAGCAGTCCATTTTCACAGCAATTGCTATCTGGCAGGCGTGCCCTGACTGTGCCGGTGGATGCGATCAGTTCGGTGTCGGGGTTGATCCGGCCTGGAGATCTGATCGATATTTATGTCAGTTTTGACGACCGGCAGCGGCGGGTAACGGCCCCCTTACTGCAGTCTGTTCTGGTTTTGGCGACCGGACAAAAGTCGGGTGAAGGCTCGGCCACGGCCAGATTGGATCAGGATGCCTACAACACCTTGACGCTGGATGTAGGCCCGGACGATGCCTTGAAGTTGCTGGCGGCCAGGCAACATGGACGCATCAGTGCCTTGCTGCGTAATCCGGATGACCATACCCCCCATCAGGCTGCCGTGCGGGGTGAGCTGGCTGACATTCTTGGTCTGGGGCCGGGTGCAAGGCCCAAACAGCCTGTACAGGTTTTGTACGGCAACAGACCGGCAGGCCAACTTGGCCAGGCAGAAGTGGAGCGCCTGGGTTGGCTGGATATGCCGGACGGCTTTTCTATGGGGCAGCAACCATGAGCAAAAATCGCTATTGGTGTAGGCTGGCCGCTGTGAGTTTGCTGTCTGGTGCCCTATGTAGTGCAAGTTTGCAAAGTCAGGCCCAGGGCTTGGGGCTGCAAGTCGGTGAGTTGATGGTTTTGCCTGACACGCAGGTGGAGCGGGTGGCGGTCGGCGACGGTGATATTGTTCACGCCGTCACCACGGAATCGGGCGAGTTGATTCTGTTTGCGCGCAAGACGGGCAGCACGGTGGTGCAAGTCTGGTCCCATTCCGGGCAAAGCCAGTCCTACCAAATTGAGGTGTCGCCAGAAAATCATAGGCAAACCTTGGCGGAGCTACGAAGTTTGCTGGAACGCATTCCCGAGTTACGCATCAGCGAACTGGGTGGCAAGCTGGTGCTGGAAGGAGAAGGTTTAAGTGATCAGGACAAGCAACGCATTCAGGCATTAAGTCAGGAACATCCTCAATTGCTGGATTTTACGCAGCAGGACGGTTGGGAACCAATGGTCTTGCTGGATGTGCAGGTAGTGGAGGTACCGCGCAACAGTCTGCGAGAGCTGGGAGTGCGTTGGGACGGGAGTTCCCAAGGTGGTTTGAGTATGGGCGGTGCCTGGGATGCGGCTACTCATCAGTTTCTGGACAGGCCAGGTGAAGCTGTTTTGCCTTTGGCATTTCCTGCCAAGCAGGGGGCGGCGTTCTTTGGCGTTGGCGCATTGATGTCTGCTCGCGTTCAGGCCATGGCACAGGAAGGACATGCGGTCGTACTGGCGCAACCGCAGCTATTGGCACGCAGTGGTTCTCAAGCCGAGTTTCTGGCCGGAGGGGAACTGCCTTACACCACCACGGACGACAAGGGAAACAGCAAGACCAGCTTCAAGCCTTACGGTGTGTCGCTGCGCATTGTGCCGCGAGTCGAGCGTGGCGGGCTGGTGCGCTCGCAGATCGAGGTGGAGGTTAGCTCCGTTGATGCCAGCCTGTCCCAACCAGCGGGGCCGTCTTTGAAAACCCGACGAGCCTCGACCGAGTTCAATGTGCGTTCAGGACAGACACTGGTGCTGGCAGGGTTTATCTCGCGCGAAGAGTCCCGGCATGTGGATCGTCTACCGGGATTGGCCAGTTTGCCAGTGCTGGGCGCCTTGTTTCGTTCCGAACGCTTTGCCCGACAGGAAACGGAGTTGGCGGTATTTGTGACCCCGACTTTGGTGGCTGCGGAACATCCTGATTTGCTGGCTCGGCAGGCCAATGCTACCCAGTGGTTGGATCAAACTTTTCCTGATGCTCCGCGCTTGAATACACCTGTGCGTGCCATCCCCAAGGGAGCAGGGCGAGGCACCTGGTCGCAATGGGTAGAACCTGATAGTGAGGTATTTCGTGTTGAACCTTGAGCTTGAGTCGGAGCTGGGGACGACGCGCCCCTGCACGGTCAGTTTGCCGGCCTTGATAGGGCGTGACCCGGCCTGTGATGTGGTTCTGCCGTCCTGGCGTATCGCGCGCCAGCATGCCAGTTTTCTGGAGCGGGCGGGCGCGGTGTACATCCAGGATCACGGCTCTTTGACGGGCGTACAGCTTAACGGCAAACGGGTTTATGACGATGGGCCTTTGCGCTTGGGCGATGTGCTGGTGCTGGGAGGGTTCAAGTTGCGCATTGCCGGTTTTGGGCAGAAGGTTCTGCCCAGAGTTGACATGGCCGTTTCGGACTTGGGAAACCCACCGGAAACCTCAACACCACAGTCCTTTACGATGGAAGAACCGCGTCAGACACCACAAGGTGAGCAAGGTTTTTTCCCTCCTGGGCAAGCTGATCTTCCGGTATCCGATAGTGATCTGTTCAGACAGGAACAGCAACGCCTGCATCAAGCCTTGTTGAGTGCGTTGGAATTGGAGCGTCGAGACCTCTCCCGCGTCACAGACAGACAGTTGAAGCAGGAAGCCTTTGATTGCTTGGGTCGTTTGATCCAGGCCCAATGTGCTGTCCCCAAGCATGAGCAAGCCAGCCTGCAAGCCAGTGTTTGTGCCGAGGCGGTGGGTTTGGGCCCTCTGGAGCCTTTACTGGCTGATGCCTCGGTCTCGGAAATTATGGTCAATCATTATGATCGGGTATTTGTTGAGCAGGCGGGGCGGCTTCAAGCCCATCCCCTGGTGTTCAGCAGCGAGTCGGCCTTGCGGGCGATTATTGACCGCATCCTGGCTCCCTTGGGTAGACGGCTGGATATCAGCTCGCCCGCAGTGGATGGGCGCTTGGCCGATGGCTCGCGTTTTCATGCGGTACTGTCGCCTATTGCGGTCAAGGGAACCTGCGTGACCATACGCAAGTTCCCCAAACGACGCCTGGGGCTGGAGGACCTTTTGCAGACGGGCAGTTTGTCGCCGGAGATGGCCGCTTTCCTGCAACAGGCGGTGCAGCAGCGCTGCAATATTCTGGTCTCGGGCGGAACCGGTACGGGCAAAACCACCTTGCTGAATGTGCTCAGCACCTGCATTGATTCTGGCGAACGAATCGTGACCCTGGAAGACGCGGCCGAGTTGCAGTTGCAGCACAGCAATTGGGTGGCCTTGGAGTCACGGCCCGCGAATGCAGAAGGTCAGGGGCAGGTGGATATACGGAGTCTGCTGCGACAAGCCTTGCGCATGCGGCCAGACCGGATTGTGGTGGGAGAGTGCCGGGGCGCGGAGGCCTTCGATATGTTGTCAGCCATGAACACCGGCCACGAAGGCTCGATGGGGACCTTGCATGCGAATACGCCTCGCGATGCTTTGTCCCGCCTGGAAGGGATGGTGTTGATGGCAGGTCTGGATTTGCCCTTGCTTGTTGTGCGAGAGCATATCGCGCGGGCTTTGCACATTATCGTGCAATTGAGCCGCTTGCCTGATGGGAAGCGTTTGGTGCACGAGATTGTGGAGGTGACCGGCATCGAGGCGCAGCGTATTCAATTGCAAACCTTGTACAGCTATTGCCCGGAGTTTGGCTTTGCTGCCAGTGGCTTGCGTTCCGAGCATGTTTCGCCTGCAGAGAGGCAAGCATGAGATTTCTCAGTATTTTGCTGATTGTCTTGGGTACCACTGCGTTGGCCTATGTATTGCTACGTTCAGGGCAGCGTCTTGCCAAGCGTTATAGGCAGCAACTGCTCAGGCAGTCCGAGCAGAGTTTGCAATCGCATTTTGTATTTGTGCGCAGTCAATATTTGGCTTTTGGGGCCTGGGCTTTATTGCCTCTGATCTTTTTGACGGTTTGGTGGCTGATGCAGTCGTTCTGGCTGGCAGCAATGGTAGCCCTGCTGGCTGCAGTCACGCCTTTACTGGTTCTGCGCAGGATGGGACGACGGCGCTTGGCAAGCTTACGACGACAGTTGCCTGACTTTGTTCTGTCTTTGGCCTTGAGTCTGCAAGCAGGTTTGGCCTTGCAAGCGGCTTTGCAGCAGCTGTCTCAATCTTTGCCTGCGCCCTTGGGGCAAGAGCTGCGTTTGCTATTGCGTCAGCAGCGCTTGGGGGTAAATGCCAAGGACTCGTATCAAGACCTTCTGGATCGAGTGCCGGTGTCAGAACTGGCCATGTTGCTCAGTGCCTTGCAGATGGGCCAGAGCACGGGGGCTGGATTGGGGGAGCGTTTGAAAATATTGGCGCAAACCATTCGGGCGCGACTGACTATCGAGGACAAGATTGTTGCCTTGACGGCTCAGGCGCGTTTGCAGGCGCGAATCATGTTCTGCTTGCCGGGCTTTGTGGCGGGAGCCTTGTACTTTCTGGATGCCACGGCATTTGAGCAAGCCTGGTTCAATACATTGGGTGTTTGGGTGGCGGGGGCGCTAGTGGCCATGCTGCTGATGGGGCTTTGGTGGATGCAAGTAATCCTGCGAGGGGAGGGGTGATCATGCTCACACTGATCTGGATGCTCTCTGCCTTGAGTGCAGCCTTGTTCCTGATGGCATTCTTGTGGGCTTGGCGCGGTCGTTATCTGCTTTTGCTGCAAGGAGGCAGCAGTTTGGGGCAGGCGGCCTGGCAGGCTTGGGAAGCACCGTTCTCCAGAGTTTTGTATCTATGCCTGTCCCTGCCTTTCATCCATGAGTGGCCGGAGCGATTGTGGGGTTCTTATGCCAACGAAGTACGGGGCTTTCTAAGTAAACGCGTGGCTTTGACCGGATTGCTCACAAGTCTTGTCAGCGCCTTTTTGTTGACGCAGGGAGCTTCCTTGATGGAGCTTCTAGGCTTGGCGGTGACAGGTCTCCTCTTGAGCATATTGCAGGCTATCTCACGGGGAAGAAAACTGCAGCGTCAGCATCATTTCCGTTGCCGCCGGGACTTGCCATTTTTTCTGGATCTGCTGGTGCTGGCTGTCGAATCCGGGTTGGGCTTGCAGCAAGCCTGGGCGCGTGCAACGCAGGCTCTACCGCAAGGCAGTCTGCTGATCAGCTTGAACAAGGTACAGGGCGAGGTTCGGGCGGGACGACGTTTGCCGCAAGCCATGCGCAATGTCGCTTTGAGTTTCAGACAGGCAGAGCTGGAAGAATTGGCCTTGTCTTTGGAACTGGCACAGGACACGGGTTTGTCCTTGGCTTTGTTGCTACGCGCTCAAGCAGAAAAATTGCGTAGTCATTTGCACTTGGAAGCCGAGCAAAGAGCCCTCAAGCTACCCGTTTATTTGCTGGCCCCCTTGGTCGTGTGCATTTTTCCCTGCACGTTTCTGGTGATTGCGATGAGCCTGTTAGGTCCGTGGCTAGCAGGGGGAGCTTGAGAGATGCCTGGATTTGTATTGGTTAAACAGCCGTCGCAACAGGAGCAACAACAGCCTTTGTATTTATTCGATGCTCATACTTTTTGGGCCCGCTGGCGCGGCTGGAAGGCACTGCCACAGAACAAGGCTTTCGCAACTGCTGTGTGGCTGCGGCCTTGCCGAGCCGTTCATCTATGGGGAATGCGGCAGGCTCTGGATATCTGCTTTCTGGGTGAAGGTGATCAGCCCTTGAGATTTTGTCCGGCTGTACCTGCGGGAGCGATACTTTGGCACAGAAAAGCCAGATCGGTATTGGAGGCGCCGGTCACTTTTCTGTCGGGGCCGGAGCAGTTTTCGCCCTGGACCGCCGCCCTGCAGGAAATACGTCAAACAGGGGGTGGGGTATGGCTGGACCGGGCTTAGCCTTGTGCGGCGTCGCGCATCGGATCACCAAACACGCTGCGGTAAGCCGGGTAGAAGCTGGCGTAAAGAATGGCAGCCATCGCCAGATTGATAGGCGTCAGCACCATGGTGGCCGTGCCTGGGCTTAAACCCGCTCCCAGCAGCAATTCGCCCAGGGTCTGGATAGCGAAGAAGGCAGCCGCCCAGCATAGGCCGTAAAGCAGGAAGGCGGCCTTGTTGCGCCAGCAAGCCACCATGGAAAAGAACAGGGCTTGCTTGACTGGAATGGCATGCCAGCCTACCAGGGCCGGAGCGTGCCAGAACAGGGCGGACAGGCCCAGGTACAGTACGAAGAACAAAATGATGGGCTTGCGAAAGGCCGCCATGACCTCCTGTGGAGTGGCATTGCTGTTGTCCATCAACTGGGACAGCTCATTCACAAAAGGGAAAGTCGCCACAAAGCCGACGACGAGGCAGGCTAACAAGTAAATGATGCCCAGTTTGATCAGGCGGTTGCGTACCGGGGCGGGCTTCAAGGGCTCGGTCCACATGCCCAGGCGAATGACCTCTCCCTCATGAATGCGGCGACAGGCATTCTGAATGATAAAGGTCATGGTCGGGACCAGCACGATCAGCACCATCTGGCCGATGATGGGGAAAATATTGCTCAGATTGATCAGGATGGAGGTGATCAAGCTCCAGAAGAACAGAGCAGCCGGTTGCAGCTTGAACAAGCGCAATCCTTCCTGAATCCAGTACCACCCGTAAAGAAAGGGGAGCTTGGCAGCTTGCATATCAGTATCCGTGTTTATCGAGGGAGCGCCGGTACAGCATGGTCGCGACGCTGGCGCAGCACACGCTCAAAGTGCCGCGGATCGTGCGGCTTGAGGGTTTGAGCGGGGCGGGGCAGATAAAAGTCGTACAGGCGCGAGATCCAGAAGCGCAGCGCGGCGGCCTGAATCAGTATAGGCCAGGCGCTGTGCTCGGCTTCGGTAAAGGGACGTACCTGGGCGTAGGACTCCAGCCAGGCCTGGGCCTTTTCCAGGTTCAGGGCACCGCTCAGGCGGTCGATACACCAGTCGTTTACGGCAACGGCCACATCAAACAGCCAGGTGTCGCAACCGGCAAAGTAAAAGTCGATAATGCCGCCCATCTGGGGCGCTTCCGAGGTGCCGGCAAACAGCACGTTGTCGCGGAACAGGTCGCAGTGAGCCGGGCCTTGTGGCAAGGAGCGATAGGTGTCGCTGTCGGCAAAGCTGCTTTGTTCTTGCAGAACGGTCTGAATCAGCTCGGACTGGCTCGCATCCAGGAAAGGCAGAACCTGGGGAACGGTGGCTTGCCACCAGCTCAGGCCGCGCAGATTGGGTTGCTCCAGGGGAAAGTCCTGAGCGGCCAGGTGAGCCTGGGCCTGGGTGCGGGCGATCTGGCGGCAGTGTTCAACCGTGGGCTCGGGCTCGTAACCACCACGCAGGCGCGTCACAATCGAGCAAGGCTTGCCGTGCATGACACAGATGCGTTTGCCATCACGGCGTGTCATGGGCTCGGGCACTGGGACACCTTTGGCGGCCAGGTGGTGCATCAGCTCGATGTAGAAGGGCAGTTGTTCCAGCGTCAGGACTTCAAACAAAGTCAGAACGTACTCGCCCTGGGTGGTGCTCAGAAAGTAATTGGTGTTTTCAATGCCGGCGGTAATGCCACGTAAGGAAACAAATTCGCCAATTGTGTATTGTTCCAGCAGTTCGCGGGCGTCAAGTTCGCTGACAGAAGTAAAAACAGCCATGCTTTCAGTGAGGGTCCGGTTGTTGGCGCACTATCAGGCGCGCAAGTATGTCAAACGGCCGATTTTAGACCAGTGCGCTCGCTTTTTGGAGCCTTGCGGCGATTTACCGCGCTTTATCTTCATCCTGTGGTCGGCTGAAACCATTAAAATGGGTGTTTTCCCTTTTTCACCAAGCCTGCAATCAGGCGATTTGCTCCCTGTTTATGACTAATTTTGTGATGCCGGACAGCCAGATGTGGCGTTTGAGTGTGGCGCCCATGATTGACGTGACTGACCGCCACAGCCGCTTTTTTCATCGTCTGCTGGCGCCGCGCGCCTTGCTGTTTACTGAGATGATCACCACCGGTGCACTGACGCACGGCGATCAGGCACGTCATCTGGATTTTGATCAGGCAGAGCATCCGGTGGCCTTGCAACTGGGTGGCAGCGACCGGGAGGCCTTGGTGACCAGTGCTCTGGCAGGTGAAAAGTGGGGCTACGACGAAATTAATCTGAACTGCGGTTGCCCCTCGGAGCGGGTTCAAAAGGGTGCTTTCGGTGCCTGTTTGATGAATGAGCCGCAATTGGTGGCTGACTGCGTGAAAGCCATGCAGGATGCGGTGTCCGTGCCCGTGACGGTAAAGCACAGGCTGGGGCTGGATTACAACGAGTCCTATGATTTTGTGCGGGATTTTGTGGGGCTTCTGTTCGAGTCCGGGTGCCGTGTTTTTACCGTTCATGCTCGCAATGCAGTCTTGAAAGGCTTGTCGCCCAAGGATAACCGGGAGATCCCGCCTTTGCGCTATGACATGGCCATGCAGTTGAAAAAGGACTTTCCCGAAGCACTGTTCATCTTGAACGGCGGCATTCACGAGACCGATCAGGCTGTCGAGCTGGAAGAGCAGTTTGATGGCGTAATGCTCGGTCGCGCCGCTTGGCACACCCCGGCGGTCTTGAGCGATATTCACCGCCGCCTGTGGCCCGAGGATCTGCTGCTGGATGAAGACTCGGTCGTCGAGCAGATGATTGCCTACGCCCGCCCTCATGTGCAGGCCGGTGTACCGCTGCGCATTGTGATTAAAAGCATGCTGGGCTGGCCGCACGGCAAGAAGGGCGCACGACAGTGGCGTCGTACCTTGTCCGATCACACTTGGCTGGCCAAAAACGATCCAGGCCTGCTTGCGCAGGCCTGGGAAGAATTGCAGCGCCGTCAGTAAAGACGGCAGGATCCGGGTGGATCAGGACGCGCTGGCTTGTTCGGAATCGGTAGGCCAGTCGCGGATATAGGCTTTGAGCATATTGTTCTCGAACTGCTGGGCGTGAACAATGGCGCGCGCCATATCAAAGAAGGAAATAACCCCCATCAGCACCGGGCCGTCCATTACGGGCATGTAGCGTGCGTGGTTGTTCAGCATCAGGCGCTGCACTTCGTCGGCGCTGGTGTTGGGAGTGACGCTGACGGGGGCGTCATCCATGATGCTGCGCACGGTAAAGCCCTGGGCTTTGTCACCCTGGGCGTGCCAGTGGCGAATGATCTCGCGAAAGGTCAACATACCCACCAACTGACCATGCTCCATGATCACCAGCGAACCGATATCCAGCTCGCTCATGCTCTGTACCGCTTTTTCGACGGTCATTTCGGGGGTGCCTGTATAAAGCGTGTCTCCCTTGACACGCAGGATTTCACTGACTTTTAGCATACTGGGTCTCCTGACCGGGATCGGCGTTTAGTATGGCTGGTTGTCCTGTCAGAATGCCTTGTGGCGACTCAAACAGTTCTTCCAGATTGGATAGTCGCTGATCGAAAAACTGAGAAAGATAATTGAATACATATTCTAGCGGACCCTCGTGGGTATGGGCGCGGTCCAGCAGAAATGCTTTGGTAAGTTGTTTCAGGCTGACCTGACGCAGATCGCAACTCAGTACCCACTGTTCGTCATTGTCTTGCTGGGTATCAGCAATCAGCCCCATGGACTTGAGCTTGCATAAAATGCCGTACAGCTCGTCCGGGTCACGTTCCAGCTTGTGGCTGAGTTCACGTACGCTAAGTCCCTGCGGGTTCTGACGGTTCAGCCACAGCTGGTAGAGCAGGTTCACGGCATCAGTAAAGGCGATGCCGGGCACATTGGTCTTGACCCAGTTGCGGCCACGCCAGTCGGGCAGAATCGCCACCATGGAGGCGCCCAGCAGGACGATCAGCCAGGAGATGTAAATCCACAGCAGGAAGATCGGCAGGATGGCAAAGGCACCGTAGATAATCGTGTAGGTGGGAAAGCGGGTCAGGTAAAAGGCGAAACCGGCCTTCATCAGCTCCAGCAAGGCGGCGGTGACTACCCCACCAATCAGCGCATCGCGCCACCATACGCGGCGGTTGGGCACATACATGAACAGCGCCGTCAGCCCCAGGGCGGTAAACAGGAAGGGGACGTAAGACAGGGCAAAGGTCACTATGCCGGACAAGTCGCCGATATAACCCAAGGACTCGCGAGCCAGAATGGTCGTAGCCCACAGGCTGGCACCGGTCAGAATCGGGCCCAGCGAAATAATGGCCCAGTACACCAGCAGGCGTTGCCCCAGTGGGCGTTGCACGTGTACCTGGAAAATATTGTTGAAGGTCTCGTCAATGGTCATGATCAGCATGATGGACGTGACAATCAGGAACAAGCTGCCTACCGCCGTCAGGCCTGACGCTTTGGAGGCAAACTGGTTCAGATACAACATGATGTTTTCTGACACCACTTCGGGCATCAGATTACGGGTCAAGAACCCTTCCAGGGCACTTTCAAATTCCTGAAACAGTGGAAAGGCCGTGAACAGCGCCAGCACCACCGTCAGCATGGGGACAATGGCCAAGATCGTGGTGTAGGTCAGGCTGGAGGCCACCTTCATCAGATCTTTTTCGGCCACCCGCTTGATGGCAAAACGCGCCACACTTAAAAAGTGATGTTTGGCAGTGGGGGCGGGCGAGGGCTCCTGCCGGGATACAGGATCGGTGTTATCTGGGTTCAAGTCTGTTTGTTCAGCTTGCTCAGAGGGCATAGGGAAGTTCTCGTCGTTTTTCATAGCGGTTTGATGCGGCGGACGCTGCTTTTCGACAGGGTTCAGGTGATAATAACAGCATGCATGAACCTTTAAACCCCATACTTCATCGAGTGGCGGCCCTGGCTTTGGTCGCCTTGATTGCTTTGTGCCTGGCCTGGGAGCTTCATTTTGCGCCCTTGAAACCCGGCGGCTCCTGGCTGGTGCTGAAAGTGATTCCTTTGGTGCTGCCCTTGCGCAGCGTGCTCAAGGGCAATTTATATACCCTGCAATGGACGTCCATGATGATTCTGCTGTATTTCGCAGAAGGGGTCATGCGTGCGTGGTCGGATCCGGTGGCAGAAGTGTTGCCTTGGGCGATTGCAGAAATTGTCTTGTCCCTGATTTATTACTTCTGCGCCATTTTTTATCTTTGGCCAGCCAAGAAAGCGGCCAAGCAGCGCAGCAAGGCCGAAAAAGCCGAGGCTGCCAAAGCCGCCAAATCGGCCTAAGGGGGTCTGTATGTCCAGCTTGTTCGATGGCCTGGCCATCAGTCACCATTTTGCGGATTTGCCGCCGGCTTTCCATACGGCAGTTCCGCCACAACCCCTGGCCAATTCTCGCCTGCTGCACGTCAATAAGGAATTGGCGGCGCAACTGGGCCTGGATGTCTCCCGTTTGGGTGAGCAGGAATTTCTGGATGTGGTCAGCGGCCAGGCCCCCTTGCCGGGTGGCCTGACGGTGTCGGCTGTCTATAGCGGTCACCAGTTCGGTGTCTGGGCAGGACAGTTGGGCGATGGCCGTGCGCATTTGCTGGGGCAAATCGACACCCCCACGGGTCCGCAGGAATTGCAGTTGAAGGGCGCTGGTAAAACGCCGTATTCCCGTATGGGTGATGGCCGCGCCGTGCTGCGCTCCAGTGTGCGTGAATATCTGGCCAGTGAAGCCATGGCCGGTTTGGGCATTGCCACCAGCCGGGCTTTGGCGTTGGTGACTTCAGATACGCCTGTGTACCGGGAAACGGTGGAAACGGGCGCGATTGTGACACGTGTGGCCCCCAGCTTTGTACGTTTTGGTTCCTTTGAGCATTGGGCCAACGACCCCACGCGTGTGCGTGAACTGCTGGGTTATGTGCTGCGCGAGTTCTACCCGGAACTGCTGCTTGAAGGCGATTCGGAGCAGGAGCGCGTCTGTCGCTTCTTGCAGGAAGTCACCCACCGCAGCGCCGAGATGGTGGCCGACTGGCAAACCGTAGGTTTTTGCCACGGCGTCATGAATACCGACAATATGTCCATTCTGGGCCTGACCATTGATTACGGCCCTTACGGCTTCATGGACCGATTCCGCGTGAATCACGTCTGTAATCACAGTGACAATCAAGGTCGTTACGCCTGGAATGCACAGCCTGCGATTGTGCATTGGAACTTGTACCGCCTGGCCAGTGCCTTGATGGTGCTTGATCCGGATGTAGATGCGGTAAAAGAGCGTCTACAAAGCTTTGAAGCCAGTTTCCTGAACCGCTATCACGCCAATTTGCAGGCCAAGCTGGGTCTGCGCACCTGGCAGGCGGATGATGCACAACTGGTCGATGACTGGTGGCGTTTGCTGCACAACAGCGGGGCGGATTTCACCTTGTCCTTCCGTGCTCTGGCCCAGGCCAGCAAGGCGCCCGAGGCTTTCTTGAGTCTGTTTGAAGGCTCCGAAGATCAGGCTCAGGCCTGGTGGCAAGCCTATAGCCAGCGTCTGACACTGGACGGTTCCGACACGCCAGAGCAGCGCGAGGCCATGAATCGCGTCAATCCCTTGTACGTCTTGCGTAACCACTTGGCCGAGCAGGCCATTCAGGCCGCTGCCAAGGACGACGCCAGCGAAATCGACACCTTGCTGATGTTGCTGCGCGACCCTTACACCGAGCGGGCCGGTTTTGAGGCCTATGCCATGCCGCCTCCTGAAGGTAGCGCGGAGCTGGCAGTCAGTTGCTCTTCCTAAAAGATCGGGTGCGGTCCAGGGCATGTCCAGATTCGGGAACAATGCCATAATCGTGCCTGTCTTTTATTTTTCCTCATTTCTTTGCGTTCACTCTCTCTATGTCCGGCAATACTCTAGGTAAAAGCTTCCGCGTCACGAATTACGGCGAATCTCATGGTCCAGCGATTGGCGCAGTGATCGACGGCTGCCCTCCGGGCCTGGAGCTGTCTGAGCAGGATATTCAGTTTGAACTGGATCGCCGCCGTCCTGGTACCTCGCGCCACGTGACTCAGCGCCGTGAGCCCGACCAGGTGGAAATCCTGTCCGGCATTTACGAAGGCCGTACCACGGGCACCCCCATTAGCCTGCTGATTCGCAACTCCGATGCACGCAGCAAGGATTACGGCAATCTGCTGGATACTTTCCGTCCCGGCCATGCGGATTACACCTACTGGAAGAAGTTCGAGAACCGCGACCCGCGTGGTGGCGGTCGTTCTTCGGCTCGCCTGACTGCGCCTACCGTGGCAGCCGGTGCGATTGCCAAGAAATGGCTGGCCGAGCACTTCGGCGTGAAGATTCGCGGCTATATGAGCCAACTGGGTCCTATCGCCATTCCTTTCAAAAGCTGGGACGTGGTCGAGCAGAATCCCTTTTACGCGCCGGACTTGGACGTGGTGCCGCAGCTGGAAGCCTATATGGATGAGCTGCGCAAAGAAGGCGAATCCATTGGCGCGCGCATTGAAGTTGTGGCCGAAGGCGTGCCCGCTGGCTGGGGTGAACCTATTTACGACCGTCTGGATGCCGATATCGCCCACGCCATGATGGGGTTGAATGCCGTTAAGGGTGTGTCCATTGGCGCTGGTTTTGACTGCATTACGCAAAAAGGCTCGGAGCACGGTGATGCGCTGTATCCGGACGGTTTCAAGACCAATCAGGCCGGTGGCGTACTGGGCGGGATTTCCTCGGGGCAGGCCGTGACGGTTTCCCTGGCGATCAAGCCTACCGCCAGCATCCGCACCATGCGTCCTTCCGTGAATCGGGCCGGTGAAGCGGTTGAAGTGCAGACACTGGGTCGTCACGATCCTTGTGTGGGCATTCGTGCCACGCCGATTGCCGAAGCCTTGCTGGCCATTGTCTTGATGGATCATTGTCTGCGTCATCGTTCACAGTGCGGCGTCTGAAACTGAGGGTTTGCGCAGGACCCTAGCACTTCATCTTCTTGTCAGGTTTGTTTTTTGGAGCTGAGCATGAAAGGTATTGCGAAAGGAAAACGCTTTTTGGCGGCGGGTTTGATACTGGCCACGACGGGCTGTGCCACCGTACAGACGACGGAAAGCGGGACGGTGGGTGTCGAGCGCAAACAATTCATTTCCAATCTGGTGTCCGAGGCCGAGCTCAATCAGGCGGCCGCCCAGAATTATGCTCAGGTCTTGTCCCAGGCGCGGCAGCAAAAGGCGCTGGATACCGATGCGGCCCAGACTCGTCGGGTCAAATCCATTGCTCAACGCTTGATTGATCAAGTCGGTGTTTTCCGGGCCGACGCCCGCTCCTGGAATTGGGAAGTCCACCTCATCAATGAGGACGAGGTCAATGCCTGGTGCATGCCGGGCGGCAAGATGGCGGTTTACAGCGGTTTGATTAAACGGATTCAGCCAACGGACGCGGAACTGGCTGCTGTCATTGGGCATGAAATTGCTCACGCCTTGCGCGAGCATTCGCGTGAGCAGGTTTCCCAGAAAATGGCGACTTCTTTCGGTTTGACGGTGCTCTCCGCCCTTACTGGTGTGCAAGCCGTGAACGATCTGGGCGGTACGCTCAGCGAAGTGATGTTTGAGTTGCCCAATAGCCGTACCCATGAGTCCGAGGCAGATTTGATTGGTGTTGAGCTGGCTGCGCGTGCAGGCTACGACCCGCGTGCTGCGGTCACCTTGTGGCAGAAGATGGGGGCCTTGGAGCAGGGCAGAAGTCAGCCGGAATTCCTGTCTACCCACCCGGCTTCCTCAACCCGTATTGCGGATTTGCAGGCGATCTCGGAACGGGTCATGCCTTTGTATCAGCAGGCGGCCAAGCCGTGAAAAGCTGATTTTTTGAAATCGAATTTGAAATGAAGAATGCCCTTGATGAGGCTTTGTTGAGGATTGCCAAGCGTCGCTCTCATCATGGAGTGGGAACAGATGCTCCCATATAGACCCCGGATAGATTTAAGCAGGCTTACTTTATTCCGTATCGATTATCTTGCAAGAATTGGGCTGACCATAGGATTTTGCAGTGCAGGCCTGTTCGTGGCCGACGGTCCTTGAAATCTGCGCTCGCAGAAGGTGCCGCCGGCGTATTGATCTGACTGCTTCCCATCCTCACAATGCACTCATGAAATCGCGCCATCGCACTTTTCTGTATGGTTTGTTGATTTGGCTCGGCCTGTCTTTGGCCGGCGCCATCGTGTTGACGCGCGCTGAGCTGGCGCGGCAGCAGGAGGCATTCACGGTGCAAAGCAATATAGCCTACCGGCTGCTGGGCCAGCGTCTGGCCCAGCATGACGCCATTTTACAAATGCTGGCCCTGTTGCAGCCGCCCGTGCAGCGCATTGAACGTCTGGGAACGCTGAAAGCCATGTTTCCCCAGATCATGGCGATCTATCGCGAAGAGAGCGACGTCGCGTGGGCCAATCCGCAATGGCAGCAGGCGCAGTTGCAGTCTCTAAAGGCCGAGCGCGCCGTACTGACGGATGTGCAACTGGCACAAGGGCGCTATGGTCTGCTGGTAGCGGCGCATCCGGCCAGCTTTGCCGTGATGCTGGATTTGAATGCCGCCATTGCCTGGGATGAATGGCCTTTTCGGCGTAATGGCAGTCCCGTGCGCGTGGTGCTGGAGTGGCAGGACCAGCAATGGGTAATCAGTCCTGGGTTGGACCATGCCGGGCCTGTGGTATTCCAGTCAGGCAAGACAATGACTTCCAACAGCCAACCCTTTCAATTGCACACGCGTCGCGTCGTGGGCTTTGCCGACCTGCCTTGGGGACAGGCAGCACTGTTCGCCCTGGCCAGCGCCTTGCTGGTGGCGCTGGTCATCTATGTGCGCAAACAACGTGAACAGACGTTGCGCGCTCAGGAGCTACTGCGTATCGGTCAGGTGGGCCGTTTGAATGCGCTCGGCGAAATGGCCGCGGGCCTGGCGCATGAATTGAACCAACCTTTGACCTCCGTGCTGGCCAATACACAAGCCAGCCTGCGGCTCTTGCAGGATGATCCCCCCGACCTGGTGCCGGCACGTGAAGCCATGGCGCATTCGGTAGAGCAGATCAAGCGTGCGGCCAGCGTGTTGACACGCCTGCGGCACAGCTTGCGTGAAAGCGGTCTGGCTGAGCAGTGCTGCCCGGTGTCCTTGACGCGAGTGTTGGGCGAGGCTGTGCATTTGCTGATGCCGGAGTTGGAGCGGCATGGCATTACCCTGGAAAAACGCCTTCCTTCACACGATGTCGTTGTTGTTGGTGAACCCGTGGCGCTCGGACAAATCATCCACAATCTGCTCAATAATGCCGTATCCGCTTTGGGCGTAGCCCAGACCAGCAATCCGCGCATCTGGCTCGAGGTGTTGCAGCGACAAGGGCGCGTGGAATTGACCGTGCGTGACAATGGCCCGGGAATAGTCCCGCAGCATCTGGATCGTGTGTTCGAGCCTTTTTTTACGACGCGCCCCGACGGCCTGGGGCTGGGCCTGAGCCTGAGCGAGTCGCTGGCTCAGGCCATGGGCGGCGGCTTGAAGGCGTTCAACGATCCCATGGGGGGAGCCGTGTTTGCGCTGGAACTGCAACTCGTGGATGAGGAAGCATCATGAACCCGACTGAAAATGGCTCTAGCCTGTCGCCCTTGATCCACCTGCTGGACGATGATGCCGCCGTGCGTCAAAGCTTGTCCTTGCTGATCAGCACAGTCGGGTTACGGGTGCAGACTTGGGCGGATCCGCAGCAGTTTCTGGAGTCTTTTGATCGGCAGTCTATCGGGGCATTGATTCTGGATGTGCGCATGCCCGGCATCAGCGGATTGACCTTGCTCGATACCCTGATTGAACAAGGCGTGGATCAGCCTATCATTCTGTTGACCGGGCACGGCACGGTGGATATGTGCCGGCGCGCCTTCAAGGCGGGTGCTGTCGAGTTCCTGGAAAAGCCGGTCAGTGACGATGTGCTGCTGGATACGGTTCAGCAGGCCGTGCGTCAGCACGTGCGCCGTCGTGAGCGTCTTGCGGCCGACCAGTGGGTGCGTGAACGTTACACAAGTTTGTCCGAGCGCGAGCGCGAGGTGCTGGCGCTGATTGTCGAGGGCTTGACCAACAAGGAGATAGGTCGTGCGCTGTCGCTGTCGCCCCGTACAGTTGAAACGCATCGTGCCAACCTGTTTGCCAAACTGCAGGTCGATAACCTGGCCCACCTGATTCGGCATTACGCCAGCCTGGTGAGTGTCTCTCCGTAAAACTACGTAGATGCCAGGGTAAGCGTCCGAATAGTCCTGTTCGGGCGGCGCAAGTATAGTTTTTCCATGCCGACAGTGTTGTCGGAACTGATAAATGGAGATTACTGCTATGTTGCGCTCTTCCCTTTTGATGGCGTTGTTGTTCGCCGCTGGCGCCGCCCAGGCCCAGGGTGTGCTGACCGAAAAAAACATCTCCCTGGATCTGGCTAACCGTTTGGCTGCTGAAACCGTCAAGCAATGCTCGGCCAAAGGTTACAACGTGTCGGCGGCTGTGGTTGACCGCGCTGGCGTACTGCGTGCGTTCCAGCGTGCCGACCAGGCCGGTCCGCATACGGTCAATGCCAGCATCGACAAGGCCTATACGTCCGCTTCGGCCCGCAGCCTGACCAGCGCCATGCTGGAGGGTTCGCAGAAAAATGCCGGTGCCGCCAATCTGGGTGATATCCAGGGCTTTCTACTGCTGGGCGGCGGCGTGCCAGTCAAGGTCGGTAATGACACGATAGGTGCCATCGGCGTGGGCGGTGCGCCTGGCGGCCACCTGGACGAAGCGTGCGCCGTAGGGGCCCTGGAAACCCTGAAGGCCGATCTGAAGTAGTCGCATTCCTGCAGATTGGGGAGCCGCCCCTGAACTGCCCCCCGGAACTTGGACATTATTCCAAGCTTCGGGGGTTTACTGCATGGCTAATTCAGTGATCGCTTGATGTGATTGCGGTACGGCCTGCGGTTAAGGCGGGATTGTTGGCAAATAAGCCGACCGTCCAGTGTTGCTGCTGAACGGTCTTATTCCGTCTGAGGGTTGACTTCTGGTGCGGGGTTCTTGTTTCTTGCCGCTGCAGAATCATCACTCACGCTCACTTGCGCATGCTGATAGCCAGGCGGTTGAAGGCGCTCATCAAGGCAATTGCAAAGGTCAGGTCCGAAATTTCTGCATCACTGAAATGCGCTTTCAAAGGCTCGAAGTGCTCGTCGGGTGCATGGGTGTGAGCAATATCCACCACGGATTCCGTCCATTCCAGAGCCGCACGTTCGCGTTCGTCAAAGTGCGCACTGACACGCCATCCTGCCAGACTATCTATCTTGGCATTGAGCACGCCCGAGCTGCGCAAGGAGGCAGCGTGCATTTCCAGGCAAAAGGAGCAGCCGTTGATTTGCGAAATGCGCAAATTAACCAGCTCAATCAACTCTTTGCCCAGACTGCTTTTGTCCAAGGCCAGCTTCGTTTGCAGCAGACCTTGATAGGCTTTGGGAGACAGGGTGTCGTAGGGAAGGCGAAGTGTACTCATGAGGTATCCAATCGAAAGTAAGGCAGGGGGCAGGGCAGACTTTGGTTCTGTGGCTGTGTTTGATGCACTGTTTGTAGCAGTCTAGTCATCAAGCCGGGCTATCTGCTTTACTTGTTGATTATCCATGAGTAATGTCCCAGTCATCAGTGACAAGAAATCATTAATTGACTAGGACATAGGTATGGATCTACGCCACTGGAAACCCAGCCGGGAACCGGGCATTCCTATTTATCAGCAGTTGTACGAGCGCTTTCGGGATGCGATTGCTGCAGGCCAATTGCGCCCCGGCGACCGGGTGCCATCCATACGTAGTCTGGCCAGTGAGCTGAATGTGGCCAAGGGTACGGTGGAGCAGGCCTATCAAATCCTGCTGGGTGAAGGCTACTTTCTGGCACTGGGGCCGGCAGGAACGGTGGTGTCACCGCAGTTGGCCAGTCTGGCTGCGAAAAGATATGCCAGTGTGCCTGCCTCATCCCTGCGCTCCTCGCCATATGTACCCGCCGAAGACTCACCCCCTTTGCCATTTCAGTTGGGTTTGCCGGCTTTGGATGCCTTTCCGCGCAAGACCTGGGCTCGGCTGGCCAATCAGAATCAGCGCTCTTTGGGGGGAGTGGCAATGCGTTACCCCGATCCGGTGGGCTATGCGCCATTGCGGCGGGCCATCGCGGCTTATTTGGGCGTATCGCGCGGCATAGCTTGCCTGCCGGAGCAGATCTTTGTGACGGCCGGGTATTGGGGGGCGCTGGAGCTCGTGTGTCGTAGCGTTCTGAATCCGGGTGATGCGGGCTGGTACGAAAATCCTGGCTATATTTTTGCCCGCCAGTTCTTGAAGCAGGCCGGCATGCACGTGCATGCGGTGCCGCTGGATGAAGACGGCCTGAACCTTATAGCCGGGCAGCAGCATTGCCCACAGGCACGCTTTGCCATCGTGACCCCCACTCATCAAAGCCCCATGGGCATGGCCATGTCCCTGCCCAGGCGTTTGCAATTGCTGGAGTGGGCCAGACAGCAGCAGGCCTGGATTGTGGAGGACGATTACGACAGCGAGTTTCGCTATCACGGACGTCCTTTGCCTGCCCTGAAAAGTCTGGATAGGGACGACAGGGTGATCTATACCGGCACCTTCAGCAAGGTTCTGAATCCCGGTTTGCGGCTGGCGTACTTGGTTGCACCCTTGTCCCAGGTGGAGCGTTTCCAGCAGGCGGCTCATTATTCAGGCGGGCCGGGGTCCATCCTGACGCAGGCCACGGTGGCGGACTTCATGGAGCAGGGCTATTTTGCGCGGCACCTGCGCCAGATGCGGACCTTATATGCGCAGCGACGTGCCTGGTTGGTAGAGGCGCTGGAGCAGACCTTGGGAGAGCGTTTGCAGATACAAAGCCAGGCAGGGGGCATTCATGTGCTCGCCAATCTGAAGCAGGCTGAAGATGACCGGGTTCTGGCCAAGGCGGCGCAGGCAAAAGGTTTGGCGGTACAGGCACTGAGCGATTGGCAAATGCCGCCTGCCGAGCATAAGGGTCTGTTGATGGGCTTTGCCAATATCAGCGATCAACGCATGGCCGATGATTGGGTTCGGCGCTTGAGCGCAGCTATTGCCGTTTTCAGCAATCATTAAGGCAGGTCATTCTTATTTGATTTGTTATCAGGTAATCGAGCTGTTCGAGTTGCCTGGTGAGCGTTCTGTCCGTGACTCCGTCATTAGACTGCAGATTTATGCCGTTACTCCGTGTTGTTCGGCTCTTTGGGCTTTTTCGTTCAACTATCCTAGTAGTTTCAATACTAGGATAGTGACTGGCCTTGTCCCAGTTACTACGCCTGTCATAATAAGAAAAAATTAATGTGCAGCCCGCTTTGTGCGGACTGTAATTTCAACTGAATCGCGAGAGCGCAATGGCAAAAACCTTATACGATAAGTTGTTCGACGAACACGTCGTGCATCAGGACACGGATGGCACCTGTTTGATCTACATTGATCGCCACTTGCTGCATGAAGTGACCAGCCCCCAGGCCTTTGAAGGTCTGACACTGGCCGGCCGCAAGCCTTGGCGCATCAGTGCCAACCTGGCTGTGGCGGACCACAACGTCCCCACCACCTCCCGTCAGAACGGTATTGAAGACCCGATCTCGCGTCTGCAGGTCGATACCCTGGACGCCAACTGCGAAGAATTCGGCATTACCGAATTCCGCATGAACGACGTGCGTCAGGGCATTGTGCACATTGTCGGCCCCGAGCAGGGCGCGACCTTGCCCGGCATGACCGTGGTGTGTGGTGACTCTCACACTAGCACGCACGGTGCCGTGGGCGCTTTGGCCTTTGGTATTGGTACCTCGGAAGTCGAGCACACGCTGGCTACTCAGACCTTGCTGATGAAGAAAAGCAAAAGCATGCTGATCCAGGTAGACGGCAAGCTGCCTTTTGGCTGTACCGCCAAGGACTTGATCCTTTACGTGATCGGTCAAATCGGTACTGCTGGTGGTACCGGCTACGCCATTGAGTTCGGCGGCTCGGCGATTCGCGCCTTGTCCATGGAAGGCCGCATGACCGTGTGCAATATGGCGATCGAAGCCGGTGCACGTTCAGGCATGGTGGCTGTGGACGAGCAAACCATTCAGTACTTGCGTGGCCGTCCTTACTCGCCCAAAGGCGTGTTGTGGGATCAGGCTGTGGCTTACTGGAACACCTTGCACACTGACGAAGGTGCCGAGTTTGATCGCGTGATTCGCATCGACGCCAGTCAGATCACCCCTCAGCTGACTTGGGGCACCTCGCCAGAAATGGTGCTGCCTATCGACAGCCGCGTACCCGATCCAGAGAAAGAAAAAGACGAAGTTGCCCGCAATGGTATGGAGCGCGCCCTGGAGTACATGGGTCTGACGCCCAATATGCCCTTGACTGACATCCGCATTGACCGCGTGTTTATCGGCTCCTGTACCAATGCCCGTATTGAAGACTTGCGTGCAGCCGCCAGCGTGGCCAAGGGTCGCAAAGTCGCTTCCAACGTCAAGCAGGCCATGATTGTTCCCGGCTCCGGTCTGGTGAAACGTCAGGCCGAGCAAGAAGGTCTGGACAAGATTTTCCTGAACGCCGGTTTTGAATGGCGTGAGCCTGGTTGCTCCATGTGTCTGGCCATGAACGCTGACCGTCTGGAACCGGGCGAGCGTTGCGCTTCGACCTCCAACCGTAACTTTGAAGGACGTCAGGGGCAGGGTGGTCGTACCCACCTGGTCAGCCCAGCCATGGCGGCTGCCGCTGCCATTGCCGGTCATTTTGTCGACGTGCGTTCGTTCAACTGAGGAAATCCACACCATGCAAGCATTTACTACTCATGAAGGTCTGGTCGCTCCCTTGGATCGGGAGAACGTGGATACGGACTTGATCATCCCCAAGCAGTTCCTCAAATCCATCAAGCGCACCGGCTTTGGCCCCAACCTGTTTGATGAATTGCGCTATCTGGACCACGGCGAGCCCGGCATGGACAATTCGCGCCGCCCGCTGAACCCGGATTTTGTGCTGAACCAGGACCGCTACCAGGGCGCTTCCGTGCTGCTGGCGCGCAAGAACTTTGGTTGTGGCTCCAGCCGTGAGCACGCTCCCTGGGCCCTGATGCAATATGGCTTTCGCGCCATTATCGCGCCGTCCTTTGCCGATATTTTCTTCAACAACAGCTTCAAGAACGGCTTGCTGCCCATCGTCCTGAACGAGCTGGATATTGCCCGCCTGTTCGATGAAGTCAAAGCCTTCCCCGGCTACAAGCTGCGTATTGATCTGGCCGAGCAGCGCGTGATCACGCCTGAAGGCCGTGAACTGCCGTTCACCATTGATGCTTCGCGCAAGCACAGCCTCTTGAATGGTCTGGATGAAATTGGCCTGACTTTGCAGAAAGCGGACATGATCCGTCAGTACGAAGCCGAGCGTCTGGCCCGTCACCCCTGGCTGGTTGGTCAGCCTTGAGCCTGTTTGCAGGCCTTTTGTAAAAGCCTCACTGTGGCTGCCTTCGTATGGCGGCCAAGATGCTCCGGCCATCAGGCCGGAGTTCTTCACACTTACTCCCTAATTTTTACGTCCTACTCATCATGACTCATAAAATTGCAGTATTGCCCGGTGATGGCATCGGTCCCGAGATTACCGAACAGGCCCAGCGCGTACTGGGTGCTCTGGGCATGGATCTGGAAATGACCGTGGCTCCCGTGGGCGGCGCCGCTTACGATTTGCACGGCCACCCCCTGCCACCTGAAACGCTGAGCCTGGCTCAAAACTCCGACGCTGTGCTGTTCGGCGCCGTGGGTGACTGGAAATACGACTCGCTGGAGCGTCACCTGCGTCCCGAGCAAGCCATTTTGGGTTTGCGTCGTGCCATGGGCCTGTTCGCCAACCTGCGTCCCGCCATCCTGTACCCGCAACTGGCTAACGCCTCTACCTTGAAACCAGAGGTTGTGTCCGGTCTGGATATCCTGATCGTGCGTGAATTGACGGGCGATATCTACTTCGGTCAGCCGCGTGGCGTGCGTACCGTGGAAGAGGGCAGCTTCGCGGGCGAGCGTCAGGGCTTTGACACCATGCACTACGCCGAAAGCGAAGTGCGCCGTATCGCTCACGTGGGTTTCCAGGCCGCACAAAAGCGTCAAAAGCGCTTGTGCAGCGTGGACAAGTCCAATGTGCTGGAAACGTCCCAGTTCTGGCGCGACATCATGATCGATGTGGCCCGCGAATATCCGGACGTGGAATTGAGCCACATGTATGTGGACAACGCCGCCATGCAATTGGTGCGCGCACCAAAAGAATTCGACGTGATCGTCACAGGCAACCTGTTTGGCGATATCCTATCGGATGAAGCGGCCATGTTGACAGGCTCCATTGGCATGTTGCCTTCGGCATCTCTGAACGCATCCCAGCAAGGTTTGTACGAACCCAGCCACGGCTCGGCACCCGATATCGCCGGTCAGGACAAGGCCAATCCTTTGGCCACCATTTTGTCCGCTGCCATGTTGCTACGCTACTCGCTCAATGCAGAAGACCAGGCCAAGCGTATCGAAGCGGCGGTTGCCAGCGTGCTCGAACAAGGTCTGCGCACCGGTGACATCTACGAAGACGGTTGCCAATTGCTGAGTACCAGTGCTATGGGGGATGCAGTGCTCAAGGCTTTGCGATAGTATCTTTTATCGTTTTATTTTTTTATATATCCAGGTGGTATTACCATGACTCAAGCGGTAGGTTTGGTCGGCTGGCGTGGGATGGTGGGCTCCGTGCTCATGCAGCGCATGCGCGACGAAGGCGATTTTTCCCTTTTTCAGCCGGTGTTTTTCTCGACTAGCAATGCTGGCGGCGCAGCTCCTTCGTGGGCTGACGGTGCTGGCCCATTGCAGGACGCCCACGATATTGATGCCTTGAAAAAGTTGCCAATTATTGTGACCGCCCAGGGTGGAGATTACACAAGCCAGATCTACCCCAAGCTGCGTGCCGCTGGCTGGAACGGTTTGTGGATTGACGCGGCCAGCACGCTGCGCATGGATGAAAACTCCGTGATCGTGCTGGACCCGATCAACCGTCCTGTTATCGATGCTGCACTGGCCAAAGGTGGCAAGCAGTTCATCGGTGGCAACTGTACGGTCAGCTGCATGCTGATGGGTCTGGGTGGCCTGTTCAACCAGAATCTGGTTGAGTGGATGACCAGCATGACTTACCAGGCCGCTTCCGGTGGTGGCGCACAGCATATGCGCGAACTGCTGACTCAGTTCGGTCTGATCAACCAGTCCGTCTCCAGCCTGCTGGACGATCCCGCATCGGCCATTCTGGATATTGACCGCGGTGTCTTGCAGACACAACGCGACCCCAATCTGCCTCAGAAAAACTTTGGCGTACCCCTGGGCGGTAGCTTGATCCCCTGGATCGACTCCGATCTGGGCAATGGCATGACGCGTGAAGAGTGGAAAGGCGGTGTGGAAACCAACAAGATCCTGGGCCGTGGTGCACAGGACAAGCACATTCCTATCGACGGTCTGTGCGTGCGTATCGGTGCCATGCGCTGCCACAGCCAGGCGCTGACTATCAAGCTGACCCGCGATGTTCCGCTTGACGAGATCACCGACATCCTGGCTGAAGGTTCCAAGTGGGCCAAGGTTGTGCCTAACGAGCGTCAAGCCACGGTAGAAGCGCTGACTCCGGTTGCTGTCACCGGCACGCTGGACATCCCTGTGGGCCGTCTGCGCAAGCTGAACATGGGCCCCGAGTACCTGAGCGCCTTCACGGTTGGCGACCAGTTGCTGTGGGGTGCGGCTGAACCGCTGCGCCGCATGTTGCGCATCGCTTTGGGCGAGCTCTAATCATGGCTGGCCGTCTGCATCCTGTACGTACGCTGGGTTCGGCCCTGCTATTGGCCGGGATGCTGGCGGCTGCGCCGGTTTCCGCCCTGGAAATCGGTCATAGTCGTTTTGTGTCGGCTCCTAATCAGGTTTTCAAGCTGGATGTGGGCATTCGACAGATCAGCCCGGAAGAAAGCCTGTCCTTGAAGGTGACACCCGCCCCCTTGTCCGCCTGGCAACAGGCGGGCTTGACCCCTCCGGTTGATCTGGACTCCCTGAAGGCCGTCATCGACCGGGACGGGCAGGGGCAAGTGCGACGCATTCGGTTGTCCTCCGAGCAGATGTTCTCGGGCTCGGTGGCCGATGTGCTCTTGCAGATTCAAAGTGATAGCGGGCAGTTCCTGCATCAGGTCAGCGTACTGGCCCCGGCCCCGGTGGCCGTGAAGGCAGTGGCCCAGCCACAGGCAGGCTATCGGGCACCGGTGTCCGTGCAGGCTGCTACTTCGACTTCCGCTTCCAATGTGCAGACCCAAAGCGCGGTACGCGTGAAATCGGGTGATACCCTGCATGCCCTGGCGCGCCGCCATGCGGTGGATGGTGTCAGCTCCTATCAGTGGATGATGGCGGTTCAAAAGCAGAACCCGAATGCCTTCATCGACCAGAATATGCATCGCCTGAAGGCGGGGCAAACGCTACAGATTCCTGATGCGGCGGCCATGTTGTCCATTGACGATGCCCAAGCCCGCCGCTTCTATGTTGACCAGGCGCAGGCCTTGCGCTCCGCTGCGCAAGCAGGGCAGGATCAGGCGGATGCATCTCAAGGTGTGGCACAAACAGGCTCCGGTGATCCAGGTGCTCAGGCGAAAGGCCAGGATCGTTTGCTGTTGTCGGCAGGGGCAGATGCCCGTGACGCCAAACAGCAATTGCAGCACGAGCTGCGCGAGACCGGCGATCGTGTCTCGCAGCTGGAAGAGAATGTCTCCACCCTGGGCCGTGCCTTGCAGTCCCAAGGCGAGGCCGCTAAAGATCTGATCCTGGATTCGGCGCAGGAGCTGGGTCTGGGTGACTCCGGCAGCGATGCTGCTACTGGTAATACTTCTTCTGGCGCCTCAGGCGCCGCTTCTTCTGCCGCGGTGGCAGGAGCGATTTCCGTGCCATCCGAGCCCGAACAGGGCAAGATGGCCGGTGCAGTTAACAAGGCAAAAAAGACCGTGTCCTGGATTCAAGAACATATGTTGGCCGTGATGGCCGTGGTACTGGCGTTGATTGTGGTCCTGGTGACCTGGGTTTTGCGTCGTGCCAATACTGAAAATCGCCATGGCGATGATTCCCCTGCGCCTGTCAGTGAAGCGATGGTTCGGGAAAAGCTGGAAAAAATTAATCTGGACTTGGATCAGCCGCCTTCGGACGAGCCTCCCGTTCGTCAGTAAGGCAAACCCACCATGAGACGTATTGCATTGGGTGTCTGCTATGAAGGGACGCCCTGGCTGGGTTGGCAAAGTCAGGCCGGTGGCAACACCGTTCAAGATGTTCTGGAGCAGGCACTGGGCCGTTTTACGGCCCAGCCTGTTTCTACGATCTGCGCCGGTCGCACCGACACTGGCGTTCATGCCCTTAATCAAGTGGTTCATCTGGATACGGCTGCCGAGCGCAGCCTGGAGTCGTGGGTACGCGGTTTGAATGCCTTGCTGCCGGACTCTGTATCCGTGCAATGGGCACGCGAAGTGCCGGATGATTTTCATGCCCGCTTCTCGGCCCAAGGCCGTCATTACGTTTATCTGCTGCGCCAGCACCGGGTGCGTTCCCCCTTGTTGCATGGTCGAGTGGCCTGGGTGTTTCGTCCTTTGGACCTGGCTCTGATGCAAGAGGCCGCCCAGCACCTGGTGGGCGAACATGATTTCAGCGCATTTCGTTCCTCGCAATGCCAGGCGGCCAGTCCGGTGCGCACCATGTCGCAGATCCGGATTGAACAGCAGGGCGACTTTTTCCTGTTCCGTTTCAGCGCCAATGCCTTTTTACATCACATGATCCGCAATCTGATGGGCATGCTGATTTATATTGGCCAAGGTCGTCAGCCGCCCGATTGGGCGCTGCATTTATTGGCACAACGCGATCGCCGCTTGTCAGCCCCGACCTTCGATGCCAGTGGTCTGTATCTGGCCGGGGTGGATTACCCCGATCAGTTTGATATTCCCGCCAGCAATCCCTACGATTTGCTCTATGAGTTAAGTGGATTGCGTTTTGGTGAAACGGCCTGAAGAAAAATCATGATTCAGTCCGTTTCTAAAGGGTTTATCCCCGGTATTCGAACCGGCTTCACATGCTTCAATCGTATAAAATGTGAAGCCATTTTCTTCTCTTACATTCTTATCTGTATAAGGCCGACCACCTTCGAGCATTAGCCACAAGCGAATCCTGAAGGCGACCATATCCTGAGCAAGGCCATGAAATTCTTCTTACGATTGTCTAGTTTGATCGACCGTCTGAATACGGTCGTTGGTAAGTCCGTGACTTGGCTGACCCTGATCGTGGTGTTGGTCAGTGCGATTAACGCTGTAGTACGCAAGGTCTACGGCGTCAGTTCCAATCAGTGGCTGGAATTGCAGTGGTATTTGTTCGGTGCAATTTTCCTGCTGGCCGCTGGTTATACCTTCTTTGTGAACGAGCATGTTCGGGTGGATGCCCTGGCGGAACGTTTTCCGCCGCGCGTTCAGATCTGGATCGATATTATCGGCGTGATCTTTTTTCTCCTGCCCGCGACCTTGCTGATTTTCTGGCTCTCGATTCCATTTTTTGAGCAGTCCTACGTGCTTAACGAGCAGTCTTCCAATACGGGGGGGCTGGTACGTTGGCCGGTCAAGTTGCTGATTCCCGTCGGCTTTGCTCTATTGGCGTTGGCAGGTGTATCCCACCTGATCAAATGCATAGGCTTTTTGCTTGGTGCCTGTCCTAATCCTTTATTAAGGAATGGCGGACTGAGTGCAGAAGAAGAACTTGCCCAGGAGATTCGCGAGATGGCCCAGGCAAATGAAGTGACAACCTCTGTTTCCAAGGGCCAGTAACAATGGAATTCCTGATTGATAATCTGGCTCCGATCATGTTCTTTAACCTGATCGTGTTTTTGCTATTGGGTTTTCCCGTTACCTTCACCTTGTCGGCAATCGGGATTTTGTACGGTCTGGTTGCCATTGAACTGGACATGATGCAGCCGGCCTTGTTTCAGGCCTTGCCTCAACGTGTATTTGGTATTGTCGAGAACGATACCTTGCTGGCGGTTCCCTTCTTTACCTTGATGGGCTTGATATTAGAGCGATCAGGCATGGCAGAGGACCTGCTCGATACCATTGGCCAGCTCTTTGGGCCTTTGCGTGGTGGTTTGGCAATTGCTGTGGTGCTGGTCGGTGCCATGCTGGCAGCTACAACGGGTGTGGTGTCGGCCTCCGTCATCTCCATGGGCCTGATCTCCTTGCCCATCATGCTGCGCTACGGCTATGACCGCAAGCTGGCAACCGGGGTGATTGCCGCCTCAGGCACCTTGTCGCAAATCATCCCGCCCTCCATCGTGCTGATCATTCTGGCTGACCAACTGGGCCGCTCCATCGGTGATATGTACCGAGGCGCCATGCTGCCGGGTCTGCTGCTGGTAGCGATCTACATTCTGTACATTGTGGTGATGTCTTACATCAAGCCCAAGTCGGCTCCCGCCTTGCCACCCGAGGCCCGTGTGTATGTAGAGCCTAACGGCAGTCGTGGTTTGACTTCGCTGATCGCCTTGACGATTGTGGCCTCGGCCGTGGCGTATTTCGGCTCGCAGCATTACTTTGCCACGCATCCCAATATCCCGATGGACGAGCACATTGTCGTGCTGCTGCTGTTGTGGGGCGTAACGGCCTGGGTGATCGCGCTGATCAACAAGCTGCTCAAGCTGAAAATGCTGTCCAAGATCGCCGAGCGTGTGGTCTTTGTGATGGTGCCCCCGCTGTTCCTGATCTTCCTGGTGCTGGGTACGATCTTTATTGGGGTGGCAACGCCCACAGAGGGTGGGGCGATGGGGGCAGTCGGCGCCATCATCATGGCGGTATCTCGTGGCCGCCTGTCCTGGAAGCTGCTGCGTCAGGCCATGGAATCGACGACCCGCCTGTCCTGCTTTGTGGTCTTCATTCTGGTGGGTTCGACCGTCTTTAGCCTGAGCTTCCGTGGCATTAATGGCGATCTGTGGGTGGAGCACCTCTTGATCGACATGCCCGGTGGCGAGTGGGGCTTCCTGATTATCGTCAGTATCCTGACTTTTCTGCTGGCTTTCTTCCTGGACTTCTTTGAGCTGGCCTTCATTATTGTGCCGCTGCTCGGGCCGATTGCCGACAAGATGGGCATTGACCTGATCTGGTTCGGTGTCTTGCTGGCGGTCAATATGCAGACCTCCTTCATGCACCCGCCTTTTGGTTTTGCGCTGTTCTTCCTGCGTTCGGTGGCCCCCAAAGAGGACTACACCGACAAGGTGACGGGCGAGCGCATCAAGCGTGTGGCCACAACGGATATTTACTGGGGCTCGGTACCGTTTATTATCATTCAGTTGTTGATGGTGGCAACGGTACTGGTCTTCCCCGGACTGGTTACGCACTATAAACACGGCGAAGTTCTGCTGGAGGATTCGCAAATCCAGTTTGGTACGGAATCGACTTACGGTTCTGACAGCTACGGATTTGGAACGGATGACGCGGCCAGCAGTTTCCAATAAAGTGATTTCATGATTCACACGGGGGCATCTGGCCCCCGTTTTTTATTCAAGGATGTGTGATGTTCAGCCGTACCCGAGTCAAGATTTGTGGCTTTACCCGAGCGCAGGATATTGATGCTGCCGTGCAGTTGGGCGCGGATGCGGTGGGGTTTGTCTTTTACCCGAAAAGTGCCCGTATGCTAAGTACGGAACAGGCTGTTGCCCTGCGCGCCCGTGTGCCGGCGTTTGTGCAGGCAGTCAGCCTGTTTGTGAATGCGTCCGAGAGCTTTGTTCGGGAAATTCTGGAACAGGTGCAGCCGGATCTGCTGCAATTTCATGGTGAGGAAAGCCCGGAAGAATGCCGTCGCTATGCACATCCGTATATCAAGGCTTTTCGAGTCGGTGCGCCCGGTCTGGAGACGGTGGATGGCCTGCTGGAACAATGCTTGAAGTATCAGGATGCTCGTGCCTGGTTGATGGATGGTTATCACGATGCCTATGGCGGCACCGGTACGGCTTTTGATCCGGAGCTGATTCAGGGGCTGCAGGCGCGTCTGGAAGGCCAGGACGGGCTGCCGCCGCTGGTTCTCGCCGGGGGCATGCGTATCGACAATGTGGCCGAACGAATCGCCTTGCATCGCCCCTATGCGATTGATGTCAGCAGTGGAGTCGAGCTGGAACCCGGCATCAAATGCAAAACGAAAATGGGCCAATTCATGCAGATTTTGAGTAGCGCCTCCTGATTGAGGGAATCTTTTAGCTGCGACGCTGTCTGTACTTATTGCCCCGACCCGCTTATGGCGGGTCGATTTTTATTTGGTCTTGTCAGGATTTATGTTTATGCAAAGCATACAGCTCGGTCCCTTTACCTTTGCCACGTCTCTATTTGCTTTTATGGTCGCGGCATTGCTGGGGCTGTTTCTTGCCGCCTGGCTGGATAGACGCAGGCAAACCCGTGCCGAATCGGTGCTGTGGCGCGCGATTATTCTGGGTGTGCTGGTCGGTCGTTTGGGTTTTCTGATCCAGCAATGGCAGTTTTATCAAAGCGAACCCTTGAGCTGGCTGGATTTGCGCGACGGCGGTCTGATGATTCCGGCAGCCGTGACGGCAGGCTGGTTCTATGTGCTGTGGCGCGTGCTGCGTGACAAGGCCGTTTTGCCTGCTGTATCGGGAGGGTTGGCCGTTGGTGTTGCGGCATTTTCGCTAATCATGGTCGCGACAGGGCGAGGGGGAGTGGAAACCACCATGCCATTGCCCGAGATAGACTTGATCCCTATGCAGCTTGATGTCAGTGCTCCGGAAAATCTGGATTTGTATAAAGGCAAGGTCACGGTCGTTAACTTGTGGGCCAGCTGGTGTCCTCCGTGCCGCCGCGAAATGCCTGCCTTCAAGCAAGTGCAATCCACCCGGTCCGACGTGAATATCGTGTTCGCGAATCAGGGCGAGGAACTGGCCGAGATCCAGAAGTACCTGATGGACGAGAACCTGGAGCTGGATAATATGTGGCGCGACCCGCAAATGCAGCTGGGCCAGGCCGTGCGCAGCCGTGGCTTGCCTACAACCTTGTTTTTGGACGAGCAGGGACGTTTGGTGGATGTCCGAGCCGGGGAGTTGTCTGCTGCAACCTTGAACGACAAGATCAATAAGCTGAAATAGATATATTTTGCTGATATTGATTCCGGTTTTTTCTTTTTTGTTTTTTTAAATGGTTATATTTATTTTAATAAACTAGTTTTTATTCAAATAATATAAATATGCTAATTAGGCTGTCGTCTTATTTTCGATTAGTTAATTCAATCAGCAATCAAACTTGGTTTCAGGTTTTTAACAGAATCCGACTGCTACTATAGGCCCTTGTTTTTTATCTGTTTACAAGGGTTTAGCCATGAATTTGACAGAGAAAGGAACGAAGACGGCGAAGCTTTCGGCGTCCGATAGAATTATCTATGCAGATAATCACCTGATCCATGGGCCAGATGATATTACGGCTTATATGAAAGGTGTGTGTTATGACGCCGCTGCTTATATGCGTTATTTATATAATGCGAAAATCAGTTTTGATCGGCTGACTTCCATTTCGGCGCAGAACTGGCTGCCGGTATTCAAGTTTGCTGAAGGCAGAATGTGGGATGGTCGGAATTCCTTGCCTGGCGGCAAGGCCATTGGCTTTTGTCGAGTCAAGGGCATGGAGTTCTTCCACGCAGCCGTCGCGGTCGGAGGGACCGAAATTCGGGCGATCAATGGCGGTTTGCTGGGAGCAGGCTGGCTACATCCGGTCGATTTGCGCAAGGTGCTCACTCAAAAAAATCCCGATGGCTCCTTCAGGTACGACGGCACCGATATCTTTGTCTACATTTCGAATCTTTAAATAAAGAAACCGGCATCAAGCCGGTTTCTTTATTGTGCCGCTGTCTCCAAAGCAAGCCCCACGTGTTTGGGGGCTGCTGACGATGGAGTGCTATCAGGCCTTTTGCAAGCTGATCGCTTCCTCAGGAGTCTCAGGCCGTTGCGCATACTTATTCGCAATGAAAGCACAAGCCATCAACTGGATCTGGTGGAAGATCATGATGGGCAGCAGGGCCGGGCCAATGGCGGCGCCAGTAAACAACACTTGGGCCATAGGTACGCCAGTGGCGAGACTTTTCTTGGAGCCACCGAAGACAATCGTGATTTCGTCTTCTTTATTGAAGCCCAGCTTGCGGGCCAGCCAGGTGGTCAGGAACAGAATGATGGCCAGCAGCACCAGGCAAACCACAGCCAGAATAGCCAGGGACTTGGGCGGTACGGCTTGCCACAGGCCACCAATCACCGAGGCGCTGAAAGCGGTGTAGACCACCAGCAAGATGGAGGACTGGTCCACGCTGCGCAGCCATTTACGGTTGCGATCCATCCATTTGCCAATCAGGGGGCGCATCAAGTGGCCGACCACAAAAGGCAACAACAATTGCAGACTGATCTTCTTGATGGCGTCCAGGGTCGAAGTGGCCGAACCACCGTCTGCATCAAGCAGCAGTTTCAACAAGACGGGGGTGAGCACAATACCGATCAGGCTGGAGGCCGAGGCGCTGCAAATCGCGGCAGGTACGTTACCGCGAGCAATCGAGGTAAAGGCAATGGCCGATTGCACGGTGCCGGGCAGGGCGCACATGTACAGAATGCCCACAAACAAGGGCATGCCCAGCAATGGCAGCAAGATGGGCTTGGACAGCAGGCCCAGCAAGGGGAACATGACAAAGGTGCAGCCAAAGACCAGCAGGTGCAAACGCCAGTGGGTGGCCCCAGCAATGATGGCTTCGCGGGATAGCTTGGCCCCGTGCATGAAAAACAGCAGGGCAATGGCCAGACCAGTGATCACGTCAAAGAACACCGCACCTTGGCCGTAGGCGGGAAAGAAACTTGCCAGTGCCACTACGCCGATCAGGATCAGGGTGAAGTTGTCAAAAAGCAGTCGCAGTTGAGAGAACATGGGTTTGTTAGAGGCTTGAAAGGCTTGCGTTATGAAAGGCCTCACTTTACCGTAGACCTTTTTGGGGGTTTATCGCTAAACGGATATGGATTATCGACAAACGGACATTCTCATGCCTGCGGAGCGAATTCCAGAGAGTTTGCAGCAGCTGCGCTATCTACCCAGGCCTTTATATGGTCAGGAGCGTACCTTGCCCAATCAGGCCATTGCTCGCCCACACCGGCATCCCTGGGTGCAGTTTTCCTATGCGCTGACGGGGGTGATCGAAGTGCGTACTGCCAGTGGGCGCTTCATGGCGCCGCCTCAACAGGCGGTATGGGTGCCTGCGGGCGTGGAACATGGGGTGCGTAGCTCGCCTGATGCGCAGATTCGTAGTCTTTATATCGATGTCAGTGCCTTGCCAGAGGCCCCTACGGTGTGTCGAGTGGTTGTGGTAGACCGCTTGCTGCGTGAACTGATACGCGAGTTCAGTCTTTTGCCTGTGTTGTACGAGCGCGAGGGGGCGCAGGGGCGTCTGGTGCAGGTCCTGCTGGATCGCTTGCTGGCTGCGCCTGAAAGTGGCCTGATTCTGCCTTGGCCTTCGGACCCGCGTCTTTTGCAGGTCTGCGAGCTATTGCAGGCCCAACCTTCGGGCGATTGGAGTTTGCAGGATTTGGCAGAGCAACAGGGTTTGTCAGAAAAAACCTTGAGCCGTCTGTTTCGTCAGCAGACCGGGCTGACGTTCCGGGTCTGGCGTCAGCGACTGCGTGTCATGAGTGCCTTGCCTTTGCTGGAGCGGCAAGAGCGTGTTACTGATGTCGCGTTAGCTTGTGGCTATGAAAGCATGTCGGCCTTTGTGGCAGCTTTTCGGGATTTGATGGGTCAAACGCCCGGCGAGTTTTTCCGTCGGCCATTAGGGCCGCTGGACGAGTAAGCCTGTACAAAATTGCACAGCAGACGATGGGCGTCGGGCGTGTCCTGAATAGGGTCTGCCAGTGTTTGGGGATCTATGCCTTGGGCTCGCCAGGATTCGGCCTTGCGCAGCACGCAGTAACGCAGCAGGCCGGCAAAAAATTCAGGGTGAAACTGGATCGACCACTGCGCAGGGCCGTAACGCAGTATTTGATGCGGGTCGTGTGCAGAGCTGCCCAGTATTTCCACATGGTCTGGCAAGCTCAGTACGCTTTGTTGGTGCGTAAGCAGAGCAGGGAATTGCATGGGTAGATTGGCCAGCAGTTCATGCTCGTGGGCCTGCTCGGTCAGGTGAATGGGCAGGTAACCCACCTCGGCCCCTTTGGGGTGGTAATCCACGCAGCCGCCCAAGGCGTAGGCCATTAACTGATGGCCGTAGCAAATACCCAGCAAAGGCATTTGTGTCTGATAGCGTTCCCGAATCCAGGCGGCCAGGTTTTCACTCCAGTCCAGTTTGTCGGTGACCATGTTCCAGGAGCCGCTGATCACCACAGGATCCGGGCAGTCCGGCGCAGGCAAGGCCTCGTCCTGGTGGACTCGCCAGGTGTGGACATTCACCTCCAGGGGCTGCAAGGCGCGTTTGAACCAGGCATTCTGGTTGCCAAAGCGCTGCTCGACATCGGGAGGAGGGAAACCGGCTTGAAGAAAATGGACGTCTATCATGCTTGCCCCCGCAACAGGCTCCACGTAGCCATGCCCAGACCCAGCATGAGCAGGGAACCGGCAACGTGGATGGCAATGCCGCCCATGGCCCACAGATAACGCTGCTGCATCATCAAGGTCATGATCTCGGCGGAAAAGGTGGAAAAAGTGGTCAGGCCACCCAGAAAGCCCGTCATGACGAACATGCGCCAACCTTCGTGACCCAGGCCCAAGCCGCTGAAATAGGCCATTGCGATACCCATTAAATAGCCGCCAATCAAGTTAGCCAGCAAAGTACCGGGGGGCAGGGTGGGGAACAGGGCATTCAAAGCCTGACTCAGGAACCAACGCGCCAATGCGCCCAGGGCACCACCGGCGGCAATATACAGCATGGCTACGGGCATGAAGGGCCTTCAGGTAGGGGGCAAACTGTCAGCGAGCAGTCAGCCGGTCGCGATATATACCTAGGATAGCGTGTCATTATGCGCCTCTATGACTGAAAAGGCGACCTTGCCCAAAGGCGCGTAGCCAGCTAATGTAAGAGCGCAATTATCAGACGGACCGCCGTGAATTTCGGTTAGCCCGCCCTTTTTTGGAGACTTTGTGGTGAGTATTTACGATCAGGATTTGCCCCAGACAGACGCCAATTATCGTGTTTTGTCGCCGCTGGATTTCATCGAGCGCAGTGCTTTTGTCTACCCTGACTACCCGGCTCTGGTTTATGGGCCCGCCCAAAACGGCATCAAGATGAGCTGGTCGCAGCTGTATGCCCGTACTCGTCAGCTGGGCAGTGCGCTGTCCAAGGCAGGGGTTGGCAAAGGCGATACCGTGGCCGTGATGTTGCCCAATACTCCGCCCATGGTTCAGGCACACTTTGGCGTGCCCATGTGCGGTGCCGTACTGAACACCTTGAATACCCGTCTGGATGCCAGCACCATCGCTTATATGCTGGATCACGGCGAAGCGCGTGCGGTGCTGGTGGACAGCGAATTTGCCGCCGTCATGAAAGAGGCCTTGAGCCTGCGCGAAAGCAAAGAGCCCATTCTGGTCATCGACGTCGTGGACAATTATTTTGACACTGGCGCAGAGCGTATCGGCTCGCAAACCTACGAAGAGTTCGTGGACGGTGGTGACCCGGATTACGACTGGCAATTGCCCGCCAACGAGTGGGATGCGATTGCCCTGAACTACACCAGCGGTACCACCGGCAAGCCCAAAGGCGTGGTCTATCACCACCGTGGCGCTTATCTGGGGGCTTTGTCCAACGTCCTGGAATGGGACATGCCCAAGCATGCGGTCTATCTGTGGACCCTGCCCATGTTCCATTGCAATGGTTGGACTTTCCCCTGGGTGATCGCGGCCCGTGCTGGTGTGAACGTCTGTTTGCGCAAGGTGGAAGCCCAGGCCATGGTCGACAATATGGTCGATTACGGCGTTACCCACTACTGTGGTGCACCGATTGTGCACTCCCTGCTGGTCAACTCCGACGAAGCGCTGAAGTCCCGCCTGCCCAAGGGCGTGTCGGCCATGGTGGCTGGCGCGGCACCACCGGCGACCATGATCGAAGGCATGGAGCGCATGGGCTTTGCGCTGACCCACGTTTATGGCCTGACCGAAACGTATGGCCCCGCTTCGGTCTGTGCGCAGCATGCACCCTGGAGTGAGCTGGATATCCAGGAACGTGCGCAGCGCAATGCCCGTCAAGGTGTGCGTTATCACCTGCAAGGGGGCGTACAGGTTTTGAATCCGCAAACCATGGAGCCCGTTCCTGCCGATGGCGAGACTATGGGCGAGATCATGTTCCGCGGCAATATCACCATGAAGGGGTATTTGAAGAACGCGCAGGCTACCCAGGAATCCCTGGGTGGTGGCTGGTTCCATACCGGCGACCTGGCTGTGTGCGAGCCGGACGGCTACGTACGTATCAAGGATCGCAGCAAGGACATCATCATTTCCGGGGGCGAGAACATTTCCTCCATCGAGATTGAAGACGTCATGTACCGCCATCCAGCTGTGCAGGCGGCGGCCGTTGTAGCCCAGCCGGACGAGCGTTGGGGTGAAGCGCCTCATGTTTATGTGGAGCTGCGCCCCGGTGCGGAAGTGACGGTGGAGGAACTGCGCGCGCATTGCCGTCAGTACTTGGCTGGCTTTAAAATACCGCGACATTTCAGTTTTATGGAGTTGCCCAAAACGGCAACAGGTAAAATACAGAAATTCGCGCTGCGTCAGCAGGCCAAGCAAGCCGCTTCGGACTAAGACCAGCGTTTTCTAAAAAGCACACAGGTCGCTTCATGCGGCCTGTCTGCACTTAAGGAACAGGACGGTTAGGAATGCCATCTTTTGACGTTGTATCCGAGGTCAACACCCACGAACTGCGTAATGCAGTGGAACAAGCCAGCCGTGAACTGGCCACCCGTTTTGACTTCAAAGGTACGGATGCCAAATTTGAACTCGAAGACGAGAACACCATTTTGCAATCGGCTCCCAGCGTGTTTCAGCTCGAGCAAATGATGCAGATTCTGCGTGGCCGTATTGCTGCCCGCGGTATTGATGTGCGCTGCCTGGACACCGAGAAGGTTCTGGAAAACGTGGCCGGCGCGCGTCAGAAAGTGAAAGTGCGTCAGGGTCTGGACCAGCCTACGTCCAAGAAACTGATCGCTGCCATCAAGAACGCCAAGCTGAAAGTAGAGACGCAGATTCAAGGTGAAAAACTGCGTGTAACCGGCAAGAAACGGGACGACTTGCAGGCTGCCATCGCTCTGTTGAAACAGACCGATGTGGAATTGCCTTTGCAGTACGATAACTTCCGCGACTAAAGCGAGTGAAACGGCACGGTGGCGACGTGACGCCGCCGTGTATCAGCTATGAATGTACGAATTGAATTAATGCGTGTGCACGATCTGGGTCAGGTGCTGGAAGTCCAGGCGGATGTGTACGACGCGGATATTCTGGAAGACCGCAGCTTCTATCAGAACCGTCTGGATCTGGCTCCGGATAGCTGCTGGGTCGCACGTGATACCGACAATCAATTGCAGGGTTATTTGGTGTCCTATCCTTGGGCAGGCCTTCTGCCGCCGTCTCTGGGCGATGCACTGAACAGCCTGCCTTCACCTGCGGACCAATGGTTTATTCACGACTGCGCCGTGATGCGTCGTGCGCAAGGCCGTGGGGTAGCCGGGGCCCTGTTGCAAGCCGGTCGCCGCTATGCCTGGCAGCGTGGCTTGCGTCGGTGCAGTCTGGTGTCCTTGGGGCCTGCTGTGGCTTATTGGCAGCGTCTGGGCTACAAGCCGATTGAAGGGGTGCCTGCACCTGTGCTGGGAGCAAAGCTGCGTCAGTATGGAGAGCAAGCCAGTTTTATGGATTGCGCTGTGCATCCCGATTGAACTGTTCTGAGGGGGCGTTCAGTATTTAGCGACTGCGTGTCCTGTTCGAGCTCCAAAAAAAAGGCCGGGAAATATTCCCGGCCTTTTTTATTCACGGGCGCAATCGATAGCCCGTTTTGAAAATCCAGCCCGCCACGGCAAGAAACACACTTAAAAACAGCAGTGTCATGCCCAGGCTCAGCCACACATTCACATCGGCCAGATCAAAGAAACTCCAGCGAAAGCCGCTGATCAGGTACAGCACCGGGTTCAGCAAGGTCAGTTTCTGCCAGAACTCGGGCAGCATGTCGATGGAATAGAAGGTGCCGCCCAAAAAGGTCAGTGGCGTCAGAATCAGCATGGGCACGAATTGCAGCTTTTCAAAGTTGTCGGCCCAGATACCGATAATGAAACCCAATAGACTGAAGGTCAGGGCGGTTAAGGCCAGAAAGCACAGCATCCAGATAGGGTGGGCAATCTCGTAAGGCACAAACAAGCGCGCCGTGATCAGGATGATGGCCGCCAGAAACAGCGACTTGGTGGCTGCTGCGCCCACAAACGCCAAGGTCACCTCGAAGTGTGAAATGGGGGCAGACAGAATCTCGTAAATATTGCGCGTAAAGCGCGGAAAGTAAATTCCGAAGGCGGCGTTGGAGACGCTATGGGTCAACACCGACAACATGGTCAGCCCAGGCACGATAAACGCGCCATAGGGCACGCCGCCGATTTCATTGATGCGATGGCCAATGGCAGCGCCAAACACCACAAAATACAAGGCGGTGGAAATCACGGGGGCTACGATGCTTTGCAGCAGGGTGCGTCGGGTGCGTGACATTTCGTAGCGATAAATGGCCAGGATGGCGTACCAGTTCATGACTGTGCCCCTACAAACTCAACGTAAATATCTTCCAGACTGCGCTCGCGGGTATGAATGTCGGTAATGGTCAGCCCCGCTTGCCCAACTGCCGCCAGCAAATTGCTCAGGTCATGACCTTGTTCGCGGTTGGTCAAGGGGTAGAGCAGGCCCATGCCATCCGCAGTGCTTTGCAGTCCCAGCGTTTCCAGCGCAGCGGGCAGGGTGCTGATCGGCTCGGCCAGATTCAGGCTCAAAGTTTTACCGCCCAGGCGGCGCATCAGATTGTCTTTGGTTTCCACCAGTTGCAGTGAACCTTTATTGATGAAGCCGATGCGGTCAGCCATCTCCTGGGCTTCTTCGATGTAATGGGTGGTCAGAATAATGGTGACCCCTTGGCTGCGCAGCCGTTTCACCAAGGCCCACATGCCTTGGCGCAAGGCCACGTCCACACCGGCGGTGGGTTCATCCAGAAACAGGATTTCCGGTTCATGGGAAAGTGCCTTTGCGATCAGGACGCGGCGTTTCATGCCGCCCGAGAGCGTAATCAAGGGGCTGTCTTTCTTGTCCCATAGCGACAAGTCCTTCAGAATCTGCTCGATCAGGGCCGGATTGGGTGCTTTGCCAAACAGGCCACGGCTGAAGCTGACGGTATTCCAGACTGTCTCGAAGGAGTCGGCGCTTAGCTCTTGCGGCACCAGGCCAATTTTCTGGCGGGCGCGCTTGTAGTCGGCGACATTGTCTGCGCCATCCACCAGAACGGTGCCGCTGCTGCGATTGACCAGCCCGCAGATAATACTGATCAAGGTGGTTTTGCCTGCGCCGTTGGAGCCGAGCAGGGCAAAAATCTCGCCCCGCCAGATATCCAGGTCCAAAGCGTGCAGGGCTTGATGCCCGTTTGCGTATTGTTTGCTCAGGCCTCGAACACGCAAAATAGCGTGAGAATCAGGAGTGTTCTGCATAGACAGTAAAATGACCCTTTTGCTGTGCCGACAGGGTTTGAATAACGCAATGGATTTGACGATGCCAACTAGCTTACCACCGCCAACAGAGAGTGACGTTTTGAGTGATGCTCAGGCTATGGCTTTAGCCCTGGAGCAGGCTCAACTGGCGGCCAGCATCGGCGAGGTGCCTGTAGGTGCCGTACTATTGGATGCGGACGGCAGGCTGCTGTCTGTGGGCTCCAATCGCACGGTTTGTGATCACGATCCCACCCAGCATGCCGAGATCGTGGCCTTGCGCGCCGCGACGCGTAAAGTTGGCAATTACCGCTTGCCCGGCGCCAGCCTGTTCGTGACGCTGGAGCCTTGCATGATGTGCTTGGGAGCCTTGTTGCATGCGCGTCTGTCACGTGTGGTGTGGGCCGCAGCCGATCCCAAGACCGGCGTGTGTGGCAGTGTGGAGTCCTTGCATTTGCATCCCACTTTGAATCACCACACCCGTGTCTCGGGTGGTTTGATGTCCGAAGAGGCAGCCCAAGCCTTGCGGGATTTTTTCCGCGAACGACGCGAACAAAAGAAGTTGCAAAAGCAGGCTCAAACAGTCCAATCGCCGCTGGATGGCGCCCAGTAGTCTCGCTAAAATATCAGCACTTTATTTTCAAGGTTAATCATGAGCAGCCCCGAGCACGACCATCATCACCATCACCACGAACATGGCCAATGCCATTGTGGGCAGCAGGACAGTTCGGGCATTTACCTGTTTTCGCCCTCTGGCCAGATCCTTGAACCCAAACGCCTGGAGCTGGCAAGCCAGCGCTTGAACCAACTGGGCTTTGCCGTTGACATAGACCCGGATGCCCTGGAGGTGGATGAACGCTTTGCCGGTACGGACGCTCAGCGTCTGGCTGCGGTACAGCGTTCCTTACAACAGCCTCAGCCCATTGTGATGGCGACACGCGGTGGCTACGGTTTAAGCCGTATTCTGGGCCAGATCGATTGGCGCGCGGTGGCCGATAGCGGCAAGCGTTTTGTGGGCATGTCGGATTTCACGGCCTTCAATCTGGCCTTGCTGGCGCAAACTGGCGCCATCAGCTACACCGGCCCCACCGCCATTGCGGACTTTGGTGGCGATGAAACCGATGAATTGACGACCGAACTGTTTGGCGAATTGATGCGTGGCGAGCTGGAGCTGTTCAGCTTTGAGTCCGAGGGTTCGGATGCCGTCGATGGTCACGGTGTTCTGTGGGGCGGCAATCTGGCCCTGGTCTGCTCCTTGCTGGGCACCCCCTATTTCCCTCAGATCGACGGCGGCATCCTGTTCCTGGAAGACGTGGGCGAAGCCCCGTACCGGGTCGAGCGCATGTTGACGCAACTCTGGCATGCCGGCGTGCTGAATCGTCAGATGGCGGTGGTATTAGGCCGTTTCACGGCTTACAAGACAGGGGCTTCGGATAACGGCTTTGATATGGACTCGGTGGTGCGCTGGTTGCGTGAAACCGTCAAAGTCCCGGTCGTAACGGGCCTGCCTTATGGTCATGTGGACGTCAAGGTCAGCCTGCCTATTGGCAAGGAAGTGGGCCTGGCTACCGAGGACGGCATGGCTTATCTGGTTCTGGATGAGCACGAACACTAACGGATTTCGCGCCTGCTTGATACACTACTGGGTTGAACTCAACCTTTTTCAAAGTACGTTTACGTGATCTCCACCGCTAATTTAACGATCCAGTTTGGTGCCAAGCCTTTATTTGAAAACGTCAGTGTCAAACTGGGCGGAGGCAACCGCTATGGCCTGATTGGTGCCAACGGGTCGGGCAAGTCTACCTTCATGAAAATCATTGGCGGCGACCTGGAGCCAAGCGGGGGTAATGTATCGCTGGACCCGGGCGTGCGCCTGGGCAAGCTGCGTCAGGACCAGTTTGCCTACGAAGACAAACGTGTGCTGGACGTGGTGCTGATGGGCCACACAGAAATGTGGAGCACCATGCAAGAGCGTGATGCCATCTACGACAATCCAGAGGCCACCGAAGAAGACTATATGAAGGCCGCCGAACTGGAGGCCCGTTTTGCCGAGTACGACGGTTATACCGCCGAGAGCCGTGCCGGTGAATTGCTGATGGGTCTGGAAATTCCGGTCGAACAGCATCAGTTGCCTATGAGCGAAATTGCTCCGGGCTGGAAACTGCGTGTGCTGCTGGCACAGGCCCTGTTCTCCAACCCCGATGTTTTGCTGCTGGACGAGCCGACCAACAACCTGGATATCAACACGATTCGTTGGCTGGAAGATGTGCTCAACAGCTACCAGAGCACGATGATCATCATCAGTCACGATCGTCACTTCCTGAATCAGGTCTGCACTCACATGGCTGACCTGGATTACGGCGAGCTGCGTGTCTACCCCGGCAACTACGACGATTACATGCTGGCGTCGGTGCAGTCGCGCGAACGTGTGTTGGCGGCCAACTCCAAGGCCAAAGAGCGTATTGGCGAGCTGCAGGACTTTGTGCGCCGTTTTGCCGCCAACAAGTCCAAGTCCCGTCAGGCTACCTCGCGCCTGAAACAGATTGGTCGCCTGAAGGCAGAGACCATCGAAGTGAAGCCTTCTTCGCGTCAGAACCCGTTTATTCGTTTTGAACAGAAAAAAGTTCTGCATCGCCTGGCCGTGACGGTCGAGGGTTTGAGCAAGTCCTACGAGCGTCCCATTATCAAGAATTTCTCGGCCATGATTGAAGCGGGCGAGAAAATTGCGATTGTGGGTGCGAACGGTGTGGGTAAGACGACTTTGCTGCGTTTGCTGGCCGGTGATCTGACTCCCGACAGCGGCTCGGTGGTCTGGTCCGAGAACGCTGATATTGGCTATATGGCTCAGGACGTCTCTGACGAGTTCGATACCGAGGACAATGTGTTTGACTGGATCAGCCAGTTCCGTCAGGCCGGCGACGACGATCAGTCTTTGCGCTCGGTGCTGGGCCGCATGTTGTTCTCGGCCGATGACATCATCAAGCCCGTGAAAGTGCTGTCTGGTGGCGAGAAAAACCGCATGACTTTCTCGCGCCTGATGCTGGGCCGTCACAACGTCATGTTGCTGGACGAACCGACCAACCACCTGGACATGGAATCGATCGAGTCCTTGCAGATGGCCATGGAAAAGTTTGAAGGCACCCTGATTTTCGTGTCCCATGACCGCGAGTTCGTCTCCGGCGTGGCAACCCGCATTATCGAAGTGATGCCTGAAGGCCGTCTGGTGGATTACCGCGGTGGCTACGAAGATTACCTGGCCAGCCGCGAGCAGGACTGAGGCTAGGGGTGGCGGTGTTTACCCTGCGTGAGCCCACCAGCTTTGAGCAGGACATCAAAAAAAGCCGCTTTCTGGCACTGGCTGCGCCCGTAGACAGTGCCAGTCAGGCTTTGGCTTTTTTCCAGGCCAAGGGTGTGCCCGATGCCACGCATAATTGCTGGGCCTACAAGATCGGGTCGGAATACCGCTTTAACGATGATGGCGAACCCGGCGGCACGGCCGGGCGTCCCATTCTGCAAGCCATAGAAGGCCAGGATTGCGATCGTGTTGCGGTGCTGGTGATACGTTGGTTTGGGGGCGTCAAGCTGGGTACGGGTGGCCTGGTGCGCGCCTATGGCGGCGTGGCCGCTCAATGTTTGCGTCTTGCTGACAAACAGGAACTGATTCCCATGGCGGCTTTGCGCTGCCGTTGCTCCTTTGCCGATCTGGCGTTAGTTCAATCCCGTTTCGACAGCTTTGGCGTTCAGGTTCAGGACGAGCAATTCGATGCTGAAGGCGTGCGGTGGCTGTTGAATCTGCCGGTCGAGCATAAAGCGGATTTTCAACAGTCCTTTATCAATATGACGCGTGGTCAGGGGGAGTGTGAACCCCTGGAGCAAGCCTAAGTCATCCTCGGTTCTGCCCAAGGTCTGCAATGGACCTCTGGTCGCCATCGTCCTTGATGGAGTTTTCTGGACGAAAAGGTATCTTTTCCAGACGATTATCCCTCTGCACCGTCCAGGCAGTGGCCATACTACATACCTCTGATTCCTTCTAAGTCTGTATCCAGCCTGCGGGTATGATCGGGTTTAGTCAGCATTGTGGGTGTAAGCCATGTCCTACGAGATCCATGCCAGTCAGTGGCTCAATACGACCGCTCCATTAAGCTTGGCGTCCTTGCGTGGCCGCGTGGTGGTGGTCACGGCCTTTCAGATGCTTTGCCCTGGCTGTGTCATCAACAGCCTGCCGCAAGCCAAGAAGCTGGATACGCTGTTCTCGCGCGATGATCTACGCATCATTGGCCTGCATAGCGTGTTCGAGCATCACGACGTGATGGGCCCTGCGGCTTTGCAGGCGTTTGCCCACGAGTACCGCTTGAATTTCCCCATCGCTATTGATCAGCCCTCAGACAGCGGCCCCTTGCCGCGCACAATGAAGGAATGGGGCCTGGGCGGGACGCCATCCACCATTATTTTTGATCGTGATGGCAATCTGGCTCTGAAGGAATTGGGCCATCTGGACGATCTGCGTCTGGGTGCGTTTGTCGGCCAGCTGATTGCTCGCCGCCCGGCGCAAGCGGACAAGAAAGAGGGGGTGGCGGACAAGCAGGATTCTTCCTCTTGCGGGCCGACCTGTACCTACTAGGTTTTTTGCTGAAAAGGGTTTGTCATGAAGATTGCGGTGTTTGATACCTACGTTGTGCGTCCTGATGGGCGTCGTATGCACTTTGATATCTTGGTCAGCGACGATGCCAAGGATATGGACAAGGTCTTGAGTTATGGTCAGCGCTATCTGGCGGCCAAAGGGGTGAATGTGGAAAACTTCACCTCGCGCGAGTGCCGCTTTTGCCATACGGAAATGGCTTCTGCGCCGGTCGAAAATGAAATCAAACGCAGCGGCTTCGCGATTATCGAGCTGGAAAACTGCGACTAAATCGCATTCATGCAAAAAAAACGCCAGACGATTTGTCTGGCGTTTTTTCTGGGGCCGGGCAAATCAGGCCTGGTCAGGCTGCTGGTTTTGCTGGGCAGCAATTTCAGCATGGACTTTTTCCATGTCCACAGCCTGGACCTGTTCGATCAGATCGTCCAGCTGGGCAGCGGAAAGGGCACCGGCTTGCGAGAACAGCAAGACGTTTTCACGGAAGACCATCAGGGTAGGGATGGAGCGAATACGCAGGCCAGCGGCCAGTTCCTGCTCTTCTTCCGTGTTCACCTTGCCAAAGGTCACGCCGGGGTGCTTGGCCGCTGCTGCGTCAAAGACAGGGGCGAATTGGCGACATGGACCGCACCAAGGAGCCCAGAAGTCGATGATCAGGGGTTTGCCGTCTTCTACTGCAGCCTGGAATGTTTCTTCGTTCAGTTCGACGATGCTCATGGGGGAGCCTCCGCAATAAAAAAGCGGCTGATGGTGTTCAGCCGCTTCGTTAAACATGCAATCAGTGTACTCGTTTTCCAGGCAGCCCTAAAGCGCCAAACGAGTTTGCTAAAGGGTTTTTCATTCCGTAGCGATTGCGTACTTGATCACAAACAAGATGGCGACAATCAGTGTGGCCAGGTGGATACTGCGCCAGCGGCCGGTCGTCAGCTTCAGGATCACGTAGCTGATAAAACCAAAGGCCAGACCGTTGGCAATCGAGTAGGTGAAGGGCATGGTGAAGGCAGCCAGGGCAGCAGGCACGGCCTCGGTCATGTCGTCCCATTTCACCTCAGTAATTTCGCGCATCATCAAGCACGCCACATACAGCAAGGCGGGGGCGGTGGCGTAACCGGGAACGGTCGCGGCCAGTGGTGAGAAAAACAGGGCCAGCAGGAACAGGACACCAATGGTCAGCGCTGTCAGACCTGTACGGCCACCGGCTTGCACACCCGAGGCGCTTTCCACGTAGGCTGTGGTGCTGCTGGTACCCAACATGGAACCCGCCACAATGGCGGTGCTGTCAGCCAGAAGGGCGCGGCCCAGGCGATTGGGCTTGCCTTCTTCAATCAGGCGAGCGCGCTTGGCTACCCCGATCATGGTGCCCGTGGCGTCAAACACCTCAACCAGAACCAGAACCAGAATCACGTGAACAAAGCCGGTGTGCAGGGCACCCATGATGTCCAGCTGCATGAAGGTGGGCATCAGTGAGGGCGGGGTGGAGACGACACCACCAAATTCGCTGTGACCGGTCAGCATGGACAGAATGGTCACGGCCAGAATGCCGATCAGGATTGCACCGCGTACTTTCAGTGCGTCCAGGGCGGCAATAATGAAAAAGCCCAGAATCGCGTACAGTGCAGCAGGTTGGGTCAGATCACCCAGACCAATCTTGGTCGCGGGGTGGGCAACCACAATGCCCGAGTTCATCAGGGCGATCAGGCCCAGGAACATGCCGATACCGGCGGCAATGGCGCTTTGCAGGGATTTGGGAATGCCCCGAATCAGCCAGGACCGGATGCCGGTCACTGTCAGAATCAGGAAGATCACGCCGGAAATAAAGACCGCGCCCAGTGCCTGTTGCCAGGTATAGCCCAGGGTGGCGACCACGGTGAACGCAAAAAAGGCGTTCAGGCCCATGCCCGGCGCCATGCCGATAGGCCAGTTGGCCACAAAGGCCATGATGAACGTGCCCAGAGCAGCAGCCAGGCAGGTGGCTACAAAAATGGCATTGCGATCCATCCCTGTGGACGACAGGATGTCTGGATTCACAAAAATAATGTAGGACATGGTCAGGAAGGTAGTGATACCAGCCAGGACCTCGGTACGGACGTTGGTGCCATGCTCAGTGAGTTTGAAGAGACGTTCAAACATGGGCAGCCTCCTTGTGATTATTAGGCGATCGGAGCGTGAAATTATCGATGCGGGATTTTAACCACGAGTGTGCCACTGCGTCGCCCCCCTTTGTCGCGATGTATCGGCACAACCCAGACACTATCCGCTGATTGTCTTGAGGGGATAAATTCCTATTTTCCCCAATACAGCAGGCTAAAATAAGCGCCATGAATATTCTTGGATTTGAAAGTTCCTGCGATGAAACCGGCGTGGCGCTGGTCAGCACGGAACAGGGCCTGCTGGCCCATGCCTTGCACAGCCAGATCGCCATGCACCGTGAATATGGTGGGGTGGTGCCTGAACTGGCCTCTCGCGATCATATCCGCCGCGTCCTGCCTTTGACACGGCAGGTGTTGGCTTCTTGCCATATGCAGCTCGATCAGGTCGATGCCATTGCCTATACCGCCGGCCCCGGTCTGGCCGGTGCCTTGCTGGTGGGAGCCAGTGTGGCGCAGTCGATTGCCTGGTCGCTGAAAAAACCGACGATTGCTATCCATCACCTGGAAGGTCATTTGCTCTCGCCCTTATTGGCCGAGCCGCGTCCCGACTTTCCCTTTGTGGCCTTGCTGGTCTCGGGGGGCCATACTCAGCTGATGCGTGTAGATGGTGTGGGTCAGTATGAATTGCTGGGTGAAACGCTGGACGATGCAGCGGGCGAAGCCTTTGATAAAAGCGCCAAGCTGATGGGCCTGGGCTATCCCGGCGGCCCGGCCTTGTCGCGCCTGGCTGAACAGGGTGACCCCAGCGTGTACGAGCTGCCGCGTCCCATGATGCACAGCAAGGATCTGGATTTCAGCTTTAGTGGTTTGAAAACCGCCGTGCTGACGCGCTTGCGCAAGCTGGAAGCGGAAGAGGGCGGGATTACCGAACGGCAACGCGCTGATCTGGCTGCTGCGACCGAGGCCGCCATTGTGGACGTGCTGGCCGCCAAGGCGATCAAGGCCTTGAAGCAAACGGGCTTGAAACGTCTGGTGGTTGCCGGTGGTGTGGGTGCCAACCGCCACTTGCGGGCTTATTTACAGAAAGCCGTGGCGCGTTTGAAGGGCGAGGTGTTCTTTCCACCGCTGGAGTTCTGTACCGATAACGGAGCCATGATTGCTTTTGCGGCGGCCATGCGGGTCAAGCACGGTTTGGTGACGTTGGATGATAGCCAGCATGGCTTTGCCATCCGGCCTCGCTGGGATCTGGCTTGTGTGAACCAGCCTGTCTCCCAGCAAGAGCGCTAGTGCTTATTTTTTCTTGGAACCGATCTTGCTTTCTTTACCCGTCATCAGACGACGAATGTTTTCCTGGTGACGCCAGAGCAAGAAGGCACTGATCAGGACCAGGGCCGTGGCAATAGAGGCATTCATGGGCCAGACCACCTTGGCACCGAGCAGGTAAAACAAGGGGGCGAACACGGCACTGATGATGGCTGCCAGCGACGAGTAACGGCTGACATAAGCGATAATCAGCCAGGTAGCGGCGGTAGCCAGAGCCAGCCAGGGCAGCAGGGCCAGGATGACACCCAGCGCGGTTGCCACGCCTTTACCGCCTTTAAAGCCCAGAAAGACCGGGTACAAGTGACCCAAAAAGGCAAAAAAGGCGCTGACACCCAGTAAAGTCGGTGCCCAGCCCCAGTTGCCGATGGCCTGTTGGGTCAGAAAGACAGCCAGCCAGCCTTTGAAGGCATCGCCCAACAAGGTCAGGACAGCTGCTTTTTTATTGCCGCTACGTAGTACATTAGTGGCTCCCGGATTTTTCGAACCAAAGGTGCGAGGGTCTTGCAAGCCCATGATCTTGCTGACGATTACGGCAAACGGCAGGGATCCCAGCAAATAGGACAAGAGGGCGACAAGCGGGGCGGCCACAGCAAAAGAAACGGCGTTCATGAGGATTGAGCTCCACAATTATTGTTGCGCGGATTCTACCGGCCTTGCAGCAAAATACCAAAGGCAGCGGGTACAATTTGCTGCCCCTGTTAGATTTTTAACGGAAAAGTAAAGCATGCGTATTCTGGTCTCCAACGATGATGGCTATACAGCAGCCGGTATCGAGGCTTTGTATGAAGCCTTGCAAGGACTGGGTGAGCTGACTGTCATTGCACCCGAGACCAATTGCAGCGGTGCCAGCAATTCCCTGACCTTGAATCGTCCCCTGTCGCTGCGCCAGGCCAGCAATGGTTTTTATTTTGTTAATGGTACACCGTCCGATTGTGTGCACGTGGCCCTGACAGGCCTGCTGGATTTCCGTCCCGATCTGATTGTGTCCGGCATTAATAACGGCGCCAATATGGGCGACGACACCTTGTATTCGGGCACGGTGGCGGCCGCGATGGAAGGCCATTTGTTCGGTATTCCCGCGATTGCGTTTTCCCTGATCGAACGCGGCTGGAAGAACCTGGACAGCGCAGCGCGCGTGGCACGAGATCTGGTACAGCGCTGTCAGAAGAAGCCGTTGGCGGCCAATACCTTGCTGAACGTGAATATTCCGTGTTTGCCCTACGAAGCCTTGAAGGGCACGCAAGTCACCCGCCTGGGCAAGCGTCATCCTTCGGAGCCGGTTGTAAAAAGCCAGACGCCTTATGGCGAGCCCGTGTACTGGATTGGCCGTGTTGGTGGTGTGTCCGATAGCGAGAAGGGCACAGATTTCGGTGCCGTCGAACAAGGTGCAGTATCCATTACTCCCTTGCGCGCGGACCTGACTCACCACGAGCAACTGGCCGGATTGCGGGACTGGATGCAATGACAAGTAAACCAGGCAAGCGCTATCCTTTTGCAGACGGCACTCGGAACCGGTTTGGCAAGTCCAGCCTGGGCAGTGGCCTGTCTGCCAGCAACAGCAATACCCGTATTGTGCAACGGGGCCAGTTACAACCGACACCGTCGGCCATTTTGTCACCGCAAGTGTCAACAAGTGTCAACCTGGGTTTGAACTCGGAACGCTCGCGTGGCATGATGATCGAGCGCTTGCGCCGACAGGGAATTACCGACGAACGAGTGCTGGCGGCCATGCAGGCAGTACCGCGCCATCAGTTTGTTGATCAGGGTTTGGCCAGTCGGGCCTATGAAGATGATGCCTTGCCTATAGGCTTTGCGCAGACCATCTCCCAGCCTTGGGTTGTAGCCCATATGATCAGCCTGGTGTGTGACCAGAAAATACCGACCAAGGTGCTGGAAGTGGGGGCCGGATGTGGTTATCAGGCTGCTGTTTTGGCACAATTGGTCAAAGAAGTGTATGCGGTAGAACGTATCAAAGGCTTGTGTGATATGGCCCGCGATCACATGCGCCAATTAGGGCTGTCGCAACGGGCTCGAATAATGTTTGGTGACGGAATGCAAGGTTACCCTGCCGCGGCACCATATGATGCTATTGTTGTGGCGGCAGCCGGTCCGGTCATTCCCAGAACCTTATTGGAACAATTAACATTGGGGGGGAGACTGATCGCCCCTGAAGGTACGACACAACAGCGCCTGGTTTTGGTGGAACGCACCGGACAGGCCACTTGGCGTCGTGAAGAACTTGATGCGGTTCGCTTCGTGCCGATGCGAGCCGGAACCCAGATTTAGTCAGATATTCTCAGGAGATTTATATGCAGCATGCAGTCAGGTTACCGTTAACCGCTGCTTCCACCGGTACACAGTGGTTCTTGACGCCCCGTCAGTGCCTGGTGGCGGCTGTGGTCACCAGTACCCTGCTGGCTGGTTGTGCAAGCCGTAATGAGCGTGCCCCAGTCACTGACCTGAGTTCCTCTTCGGCGGCAGGCAGCGTCAGCAGTGCCTCGGGTACCTATGTGGTACGCCCCGGCGATACGCTCTACAAGATTGCACAAGCGCACGGCATGGACGTGAACTCGCTGATCCAGTTGAACCAGATTACGGATCCTTCCATGTTGCGCGTGGGTCAAACCTTGCGTCTGGACGGCAATACCTCGATGGCGGCAGTGACGACTCGCCCAGCCGGTAGCGGTAGCACACAGACCTCGCCAGTCAGCCCGGCCACCCCGGTCAAGACTGAAACGCCCGTGTCTGCGCCTCGCGCCAGCGACGCGGCTCTGATCGCCTGGGGCTGGCCTGCCAGTGGCAAGATCATCCAGGGTTTCAATGCCTCGACCAAGGGTATTGATATCGAAGGCAAGGTGGGTGACCCCGTGGTTGCCGCAGCGGATGGCAAGATCATGTACGCCGGTAACGGTGTGCGCGGTTTAGGCTCCATGGTTCTGGTCGGTCATAGCAATGGCTTTATTACTGCTTACGCCCATAACAGTGTCTTGCACGTTAAAACGGGTCAGCAGGTGAAGAAAGGGCAGCGTATTGCCGATCTGGGTCAATCTGACACCACCTCGCCACGACTGCACTTCGAGATTCGGCGCTCCGGTACGCCGGTCAACCCGATCTCGTACCTGCCTACGCGATAAGCTGGGTATCTGGACTGAAAAAAGCGGCTTCTGGCCGCTTTTTTTGTGCCTTGTCGCTGGCCGCTCGGAGAGGAATGACTCGTTTAATTAAAATCCACCTCCATGCTTGAAGGCCATGCCTCTTGTTCAGCCCGGGTACAACAGATTTCATCGTGTCGCCGAGCCGCTATGGCCGCGTTCTGCTTGTTTTTACCCGTTGTGCCGAATGCTCATTGTAAAATCAGCGATTCGCCATCGTTTGCAGCAATGCAACTGCGCCATTCTGCTTGGCAGGACGCTTATTTAGGTTTTTATCGAATGTCTGACGTATTGTTAATTGAATCGCTGGATCTGGAAGGACGCGGCGTCGCCCACAAAGAGGGCAAAGTGGTGTTTGTGGAAGGTGCCTTGCCCGGCGAGGAAGTGCTGGCCGAGACGGTGCGCTCCAAGGACTCTTACGATAAAGCCCGCATGACGGCCTTGTTGAAAGTCTCGTCGCAGCGTGCTGAACCTCCCTGTCCCAACTTTGGTGTCTGTGGTGGCTGTGCCATGCAGCATCTGGAGCCCTCGGCCCAGGTTGCGGTCAAGCAGCGCGTGCTGGAAGATTCCCTGGGTCATATTGGCAAGGTAAAGCCAGGTCGCGTGCTGTCACCCTTGCACGGCCCTTACTGGGGTTACCGTTACCGCGCCCGGTTCTCCATGCGCTACGTGCCCAAAAAGGGTGGGGTGCTGGTCGGCTTTCGTGAAAAGAATGGTCGCTATGTGGTGGACATGACGGAATGTCGTGTGTTGCCCGCCAAAGTTTCTGCCTTGCTGGAGCCCTTGCGTTCTTGTTTGGCAGGCCTGTCCCGCCCGGATCGCTTGCCGCAGATCGAGCTGGCCATGGGCGACAAGATCACCACCTTGACCTTGCGCCATATGGAGCCGCTGACCAGCGAGGATATCCAGCGTTTGCAGAGCTTCGGTCAGGAGCACGACATTAGCTGGTGGCTGCAGCCCAAGGGCCCGGAAACGGCGCATCCTTTGCTGCGTGAAGATGCGGACAAGCTGGCCTACGCACTGCCCGAATTTGATTTGCGTATGCCGTATCGTCCTACGGACTTTACGCAGGTGAACCACGACATTAACCGCAGCCTGATCTCGCGTGCCTTGACCCTGCTGGACGTCAAGCCCGAGCATCGTGTGGCGGACTTGTTCTGTGGTCTGGGTAACTTCAGCCTGCCGCTGGCACGCCGTGCCGCCGAGGTGGTTGGCATTGAAGGCAGCAGCACTTTGACAGAACGTGCCGGTGAAGCGGCCTTGGCCCACAATTTGCAGGACAAGGCGAAATTTACAACGCTGAATCTGTTTGAGGTGGACGTGCAATGGCTGCGTGACCTGGGCCATTTTGATCGCATGTTGATTGACCCGCCGCGTGATGGTGCCTTTGCGGTCGCCACTGCTTTGGCGCAGCTGGAAAAGCACGAACGCCCCGAGCGTCTGGTTTATGTGTCCTGTAGCCCTGGCACCTTGGCTCGTGACGCCGGTGTACTGGTTCACCAAGGTGGTTACACGCTGGAATCGGCGGGTGTGGTGAATATGTTCCCGCACACGGCACACGTGGAATCGATTGCAGTCTTTACCCGCTAAGTACACCTAAGAAGGCTTGATATGAAATGCCCTGCGAATTGGACAAAGTTCCAATTTGTGGGGCGTTTTGTTTTTCTTGGAGGGCTTTGTCGGCTCGTTCGTCCAAGGTGCTGTTGCCTTCAACACCGACCATTTCGGTGGTGTCACGTTTTAAAGGCTGGCTGAAGGATCAGTCCCGTTCAGGTGTTTTTCTCGAAATGTGGGCATGAGCCAGCCCGTGTCCTTGCCAAGGTGGCCGGCAGCTACATGCTTTTCATCACCACGTTTGAAGGCTAGGCTGGCTGATCGGTTTTGTGTGTTTGATTCGGTCCGTTGCTGGTTTTACTGCTTGGTGGCAGGTGTCGCCGCTTTACCAGCATGGGCAATCAAGCCATCGTGTATCAGCTCCATCATCATCTTGAATACCTGCTCGGATTGCAGATGCACAAAGCGCGGCAGAATCTGGCGCAGCATAGGCACATCCTCGGCGGGCCATTGTTCCAGTTCGTTTAGCTCTTCTTCAGTCACCGGGCGGATAAGTCCACCCAGCTCGCCCTGAATCAATCCATATAAAGCGGCATACCAGCCCACACAGGCGGCGGGGATTTCGGCATCGCTCAAACCGCCATCGCGCAAGGCCCTGTATACCTGCTCAAGAACCAGATAGTCGGCCTTGCCGGTATTCAGAAAACGCTGCATTTGCTGAAAAGTCTGTGGGTGGCCCAAGGCCAGCTCACGATACTGTCGGGCCAATTCATACAAACGCTCTGTCCACGACAGACCCGTATCCACGGCCTGAATGCGGCCCGTCAAATAATCTGCCATCGCACGCAGCAAGCCGTCCTTGGACTTGAAGTGATAGAGCACGGCCATGGGATCGCAACCGACTCGCTCTCCCAGCTTGCGTAAAGAAAAGCCGCTGTCTCCGGCTTCCTCCATCAAGGTGACGGCGGCGATGACCAGCTCGTCCTTATTCAGTTTGCGTGTGCGCGTGGCGGGTGCTTGGGCCAATAGAGTTCCTTTGATAGGGAAAGGGCAGATTTGCCAAGTTTAACTCTACAGAGTAGAATAAATTAATTCTACAGCGTAGAAGAAGATCGTTCCACCCCGTTTTTACAACGGGGTGTTGATAACGAGACAGAACGGAACGCCGCGTTGACGGGGCGTCACCGGAGCATTCCGCTCTGTGATCCAGGCGGCCAAAAGGCCGTAACAGACACAGGACATTTATGCTTATTTCTAAACCGACTCTTTTAAATGATGTTTCCAATGCAGAGAGCCTGCTGGTCAGTAACCCCCGATTGTGGAACTGGCGACAAGGCCATCTGAACGAAGCCGTCGCGCCCGCGACGTATTACGAAGCATCGCTTGCCCCCTGGAACCGCTTTGAGCCCCTGCAAGCCGACACGCAATGTGATGTGCTGGTAGTGGGTGGTGGCTTGCTGGGGGCCTCTACCGCCTTGCACCTGGCCCGCTCCGGCCTGGACGTGGTGCTGGTAGAAAAAGACAGTATTGGCTCCGCCGCTTCAGGTCGAAACGGTGGTCAGCTGACTCCCGGCCTGGCCCGTTGGGAAGCCGCGGATATGATTGCCCATCTGCCTTTGGATGAGGCTCGTCGTTTATGGCGCTTCGCGTCGCATGAAGCCATGGATCTGCTCGATCAGATTGCTCAGGATTACGAGCTGGATTTTGATCGTCGCCGTGGTCATTTAACGGCTGCTGTTCACGCAGGTCATATGGGTGCATTGGTAGAGGGGGCGGATGCTCGCCGCTATCTGGGTGATACCAGCGTGGAAGTTGTGGGTAGCTACGAACTGGAGCAGGAAATCCGCTCGCCCTTGTATCACGGTGCCGTGGTGGATACCTTGGGTGGTCAACTACATCCCCTGGCGCTACTGCGCGGACTGGTTTACGGCCTGGTTCAGCACGGCGGTCGAGTTTACGAAGGCAGCCCGGTCGAGGAAATCGAGCAGACGGAAAAGGGCGCTTTGGCTATCACCCCCGGTGGCACGATTCTGGCCCGTCAGGCCTTGGTGCTGGCCGTGCATGATACGACTTCGCAGTTCTTGCCGACGCAATCCAATACCACTGTCCCGTTCTATACCTATGTGGGTGTGACTGAACCTTTGGAGTGTCCAGTCAGCGAGTTGCTGCCAACAGACCGTGCGGTGTATGACACGCAATTCCAGATCGACTATTACCGCGCCGTGCGTCAAAACCGCTTGCTGTTTGGCGGGCAGGGCACCGGCACCAGTTGGTCCCCCGAACGTATCAATGACTACCTGCTGGATCGTATCCAGACGGTTTTCCCACAGCTGGAGCAGGTGCAACTGGACTTTTCCTGGAGCGGGATCAGTGACTTTACTCTGAACGGGGCAACTGACTCGCGTAAAACCGAGGATGCGGTACCCGTGTACATGGTGCATGGCTGGAGTGGTCACGGCGTGGCGCAAACCGTGCGTATTGGTAAAGCCATTAGTGACGACGTCATGGGTCGCAACGAGGACTTTGCCATGCTGACGGATATTACCCACCGCAGCATTCCTCTGGGCCATCAGTTATCCGGCCTGGCGATCCCTGTGGTCAAGGCTGCCATTGGCATGATGAGTGCAGTGAATCCCGGTCGTCTGGTGTCCTTTTAAATACGTTTTCAAGCCCCTATTTAGCAGCGCTGACTAGGGCAAGCCCTTACTTGTTTTCGATCCTGATTGTTTTACATTGTGATTTCCTATTTGTATTGGCTTCAATATTTTAGGTTCATAAGAATTTTCAGTATCATAAAAACAAGGGACAGATATGCAGAAAGGGCTTGTTCGTACCGGGGTTGCGGCCGCTGGTTTGATCTTGGGTTTGGCGGGGGCACCAGCCCACGCGCAGGTGCAGTCGGTAGAGGTGATGCGTGACAGCTATGGTGTGCCGCACGTCTTTGCCGACAGCCACTATGGCTTGTATTACGGCTATGGTTATGCGGTCGCCCAAGACCGTCTGTTCCAGATGGATATGGCGCGCCGCTCCTTTGTAGGCACAACAGCCGCCGTTCTGGGTCCTGGCGAGCAGGATGTCTACGTCAAGTACGACATGCAGGTGCGTCAGAACTTCACCCCGGCTTCCATTCAGCGGCAGATAGCAGCCTTGTCCAAGGATGAGCGCGATATTTTCCGTGGCTATGCCGATGGCTATAACGCCTATCTGGAGCAGGTGCGCCGTCGTCCTGAACTGCTGCCTAAAGAATATGTGGATTTTGATTTCCAGCCCGAGCCACTGACGGACTTTGATGTAGTCATGATCTGGGTGGGCTCCATGGCCAATCGCTTTTCCGACACGAATCTGGAAGTGACGGCACTGGCCATGCGTCAGTCTCTGGAAAAACAGCACGGCCCGGAACGTGGCCGTGCCTTGTTTGATGAACTGCTGTGGGTTAATGACACAACAGCGCCCACCACCGCTCCGGCACCCGCCGCCGAGTCCAAACCAAAGGCGCAAGCAGAGGCACAGAATTTGGCCCATGTTTCTTCACAAGTTCTGGCTGCTGAGCTGGAGCGTCAGGACAAGCACTGGGGTGGCCGTGGCCCGGACTTTGCACCCAAAGCCAGCAATCTGTGGAGTACCCGCCCCGAGCGTGTTCAGGATGGCTCTACGGTTCTGATCAACGGCCCGCAGTTTGGCTGGTACAACCCGGCTTATACCTACGGTATTGGTCTGCACGGCGCGGGTTTTGATGTGGTGGGCAATACGCCTTTTGCTTATCCGATTGTTCTGTTCGGTACCAATAGCGAGATTGCCTGGGGGGCGACTGCTGGTCCCCAGGACGTGGTGGATATGTACCAGGAGAAACTGAACCCGGCGCGCGCCGATCAGTACTGGTTCAACAATGCCTGGCGCACGATGGAGCAGCGCAAGGAGCGTATCCAGGTACGCGGTCAGGCTGATCGTGAAATGACGGTCTGGCGCACTGTACACGGCCCCGTGATGCAGTTTGATTACGAACAGGGCACGGCTTACAGCAAGAAACGCAGCTGGGATGGTTATGAGGTGCAGTCCTTGCTGGCTTGGCTGAATGTAGCCAAGGCGCGCAACTGGACGGAGTTTCTGGATCAGGCCAGCAAGATGGCGATTTCGATCAATTGGTACTACGCCGACAAGCACGGCAATATCGGCTACGTATCGCCTGCTTTTCTGCCCCAACGTCCTGCCGATCAGGACATCCGCGTGCCAGCCAAAGGGGACGGCAGCATGGAGTGGCAGGGCATCAAGAGTTTTGACGCGATTCCTAAAGCTTACAATCCGCCGCAAGGCTATCTGGTCAACTGGAACAACAAGCCTGCGCCGGATAAGACCAATACGGATACTTACTACTGGACCTATGGTGACCGCATGAACGAGTTGACCAGCCAGTATCAGGACAAGGACGTCCATAGCGTGCAGGAGATCTGGGAGTTCAATAAAAAGGCGTCTTATAGCGATGTGAACTGGCGCTATTTCCGGCCGCATCTGGAAAAGCTGGCGCAAAGTCTGCCTGCCAATGATGCTGGTCAGGCGGCGTTGATGACCTTGCTGGCCTGGGACGGCATGGAACATGATCAAGCTGGAGAAAATGCCGGACCGGCACGGGTGCTATTCAAAACCTGGCTGGAAGAAATGTACAAGCTTGTTCTGATTCCGGTGGTACCTGAATCGCATCGCGCCATGTACAGCCAGACTGGTTTTGCCACGCAGCAAGGTCCTAACCCTGGTTCGATCAACTTGAGCATGGGCACCAAGGTTCTGTTGCGTGCTTTGGCGTTGGAAGCCAACCCTGATCCCAAGCGTGTGAATGTCTTTGGTGAGCGTTCGTCTCAGGAAATCATGCACACAGCTTTGCAAAATGCGCAGGCCCGCTTGAGCCAGGAGCAGGGTGCCAAGATGGAGAGCTGGACCATGCCGACCTCGGTGCATCGCTTCAGCGACAAGAACTTCACGGGCACTCCGCAGACGACGTCGGGCAATACCTTTGCCTTTACCGGCTATCAGAACCGTGGCACGGAGAACAACCGTGTGGTGTTTGATGCCAAGGGCGTGGAGTTCTGCGATGCCATGCCGCCCGGCCAAAGCGGTTTCACCGACCGTAATGGTGTGCGCAGCCCGCATTACGAGGATCAACTGAAGTTGTACGAGAACTTCGAGTGCAAGACCATGGATGTGACGCACTCGGATATTCGTCGTAACGCACAAAGCAGCACAATGCTGTTGATTCAGCCTCAGCCTTAAAGTTGGGTGCGGCACCTGCTCTTTGGGGCGGTGCCGCTTCTTTGATCGTTGCTGGAGGGTTTAGCTGGCCAGGAGATGTAGCCTGAAGTTGTAAATTAGTAAAAATAGCCTGTCAGTATCAGGAGCGAAGCTGAGTATGAAGTCTAAGCTGCAAATCCGGGCAGGATCGGAAGTGGGTTGAAGCGATATAAATTTATTGACTCAGGTTGATCTGACAGACGCTGGCAGATCTATTAGGCAGAAAACGACCTAGAGCGGAAATAGGTGGCGAGCCACGAACTCAGCGAGGAGCTGTCAGCGCAATTTGAGCGGCGCCCATCGCGACGAGATCCTCCAATTCGTGAACTGTCCGTATCTCGCACTCTTTTAGCATGCTTGGGATCGCCGAGGCTTCGATTTGGGTTTGCGCCTCTGCCCAATACCTAACAAGCTTGAGGGTGCCCCCGCCGACTGAAAGACGATGTGGGTTCAATAGATTGATGATTCCCCCAAGTGCACGTCCAAGAGCGCGTCCTCCTTCCGCAATCACTTCTAATGCCGCCGGATGACCCTGTTGGCTTAACAGTGCCAACTGGTTTGCGTCAACGTTAAGTCTATTGGCCATGTGGCGTCCGCCAGCGATGTCGTCGAGCCTTTTCCACTGTGAGCCAGATGCCTGCACTGGCCAATATCCAAGTTCGCCAGCCCACCCCCTTGCACCGCGGAATACTTTGCCGTCGAGCATAAGACCACAACCAATGGCAGTACCCACCATAACGGTGACGGCTGTCTTGTCACTAGCCAAGTCAATTACAGTAGCGTGTAGTGCTGCATTCGCATCGTTTACCAAAGAAACCTGGTCGACTTTTTGGCAAAGCAGAGTATTTGCTCTCCACCCAGCAAGTTTCGGCAAGACATCACAGGCAACCACAGTATCGTTTTCGACGACGCCAGGTACAGCGATACCGATCACAACGCCTGGTTCGACGTATTGCCCAATAAAATCCTTCAAGATATCCCTTAGATTAGCAGCACCGAAATCGGGTCCGGTTTCGAACCGCAGGACGTGATCTCGATACCTCAGTAGTAGCTTTGTCCCACCAAGGTCAACTCCTACGGCGGACTGGAAGACCTGATTCATCATGTTTTACCTCAGTAGAGTTGTGTCCGCTTTTGGCCGAAAGCAGCAGTTCCAGTCCCAACCCTAACGCAACTGACAAAACACGTCAGCCCAAATCTGAGTCAACACCTATAAAAAAAGCCGCTCCTGGAACAGGAGCGGCTTTTTCTGCTTTCAGCCGAAGCTCTTATTAGCCTGGAATACGATCCAGAATGCGCTGTGCTTCAATTCGCACCCGCTCAGGTGCGGTGCCACCGATGTGTTTGCGCGAAGCGACCGAGCCTTCCAGCGTCAGCACACCAAAAATATCCGACTCGATACGGCTATCAAATTTTTGCAGCTGTTCCAGGTTCAGATCAGCCAGGTCGCAACCCAACTGTTCACATTCACGCACGGCCAAAGCCACAGTTTCGTGGGCATCACGGAAAGGCAGGCCTTTCTTGACCAGGTAATCAGCCAGATCGGTAGCGGTCGCAAAACCTTGCAGCGCAGCAGCTCGCATGGCTTCTGGCTTGACCTTGATGCCCGAGATCAGGTCGACAAAAATGGTCAGGGTGTCGCGAATGGTATCAGCCGAATCGAACAGGCCTTCCTTGTCTTCTTGGTTGTCCTTGTTGTAGGCCAGCGGTTGGCCTTTCATCAAGGTCAGCAAGGCAATCAGGTGACCATTGACGCGACCGGTCTTGCCACGGGCCAGTTCGGGAACGTCGGGATTTTTCTTTTGCGGCATGATGGAGCTACCGGTGCAAAAGCGGTCAGCCAGATCAATAAAGCCAACGCGTGGGCTCATCCACAGCACCAGCTCCTCGGAGAAGCGGGAGATGTGCGTCATGATCAGGGCAGCAGCGGCGCAGAATTCGATGGCGAAGTCGCGATCCGACACAGCGTCCAGCGAGTTGCGGCACACATCGTCAAAATCCAGCAGCTTGGCAACCATTTCGCGGTCGATTGGGTAGCTGGTACCGGCCAGAGCGGCAGCGCCCAATGGCAGGCGGTTCACGCGTTTACGACAGTCTTGCAGACGCTCAGCATCGCGCTGGAACATTTCGGCATAGGCCAGCAAATGGTGGCCAAAAGTAACGGGCTGTGCCACTTGCAGGTGGGTGAAACCGGGCAAAATAGTGTCTGCCTGAGCCAGTGCCAATTCAGCCAGCTTGCGCTGCATCTGGGCCAGCAGGTCCAGGGCAATGTCGATTTCATTGCGCAGCCACAGGCGGATATCGGTGGCGACCTGGTCATTGCGTGAACGGCCAGTGTGCAGGCGCTTGCCCGCATCGCCAATCAGCTCGACCAGACGTTTTTCAATGTTCAGGTGCACGTCTTCCAGATCCAGCAACCACTGGAACTGGCCTTGGGCGATTTCGTCCAGAATCTGGCTCATGCCGCGTTCAATGTCGGCCTTGTCCTGCTCGGTGATCACACCGACGGCAGCCAGCATGCTGGCGTGGGCCAGAGAACCCTGAATATCAAAGCGGGCCATGCGCTTGTCAAAGTCCACCGACGCTGTGTAGCGTTTGACGAGGTCAGAGACGGGCTCGGAAAAGCGAGCTGACCAGGCCATGGCCTTATTGGCGAACTGGTCTTGGGAAGAGGAGGGGGTGTTTGATGACATAGAGGGCAATTATAGTGGATCGGACGGGCTGACGCAGGTCATCCAGTCCCGCAGGAAACAGACGCTGTGCAGTATATTAGATAGTTTTCAGACTCTAGGAAACCATGCGGGCCCTTTTTGGGGTTGGCTGGACAAGGAAGAATACATGGAGCAAGAACGCACCTTTGCCGATTTGTTGGGATGGCAATGGATCGAAGCGTATTTACCGCAGGATCGCTGGGTACAGATTTTGGCCGGTTTGGCCATGCTGACGGTGCTGGTCTGGATTGTCAGCTGGTTGACCAGTTCCGTACTCTCGCGCCTTGTGCGGCGCTTGCTGAAAGTGGCGGGCAAGGACGATTGGGCGCGTGCCCTGGTCAAGAAGCGCTTTGTGCGCAACGTGGGCTATGCCGTGCCCTTGCTGGTGGTCAGCTCTAATCTGACCTTGCTGCCCCTGGCCAAGACCTTGCTGGAAATCATAGAGCGGGTGGCCTTGCTGGGCTTTCTGGTCTTTCTCATCATGGCGATTGTCAGCCTGTTGGGGGCCTGGCAAGAGGTCTACGCCAATTCCAGCAAGGGGCGCACCAAGTCCATCAAGGGCTATGTGGAAGTAGCCAAGATAGCGGTGTGGGCGATTGGCATTATTGTCATGATCTCCATCATTCTGGATCAATCCCCCGTTCTGCTGCTCTCCGGTCTGGGTGCCTTGTCGGCGGTGCTCTTGCTGGTCTTTAAAGACACCTTGCTGTCGCTGGTGGCCAGCACGCAGATGAGCACCAATGACATGTTGCGCATCGGCGACTGGATCGAAATGAAGCAGGCCGGGGCGGATGGCTTTGTCATTGATATGGCGCTGCACACGGTCAAGGTCCAGAACTGGGACAAGACGGTCACCACCATTCCCACTTACAAGCTGTTCTCCGAGAGCTATCGCAACTGGCGTCAGATGTTTGAATCGGGCGGCCGCCGTATCAAGCGCACCCTGAGCATCGATGCCTCCAGCGTACGTTTTTTGACTCCAACTGAAGTCGATAGCCTGTCGCGCTTTGCCTTGCTGCGCGATTACCTGAACGAGAAAAAAGAAGATCTGGAGCGCTCCAATCAGGAGCTGAGCCGTGCGGGTCTGGATGCGGTCAATTACCGTCGCCTGACCAACCTGGGTACCTTCCGTGCTTATTGCATGGCTTATATCAAGCGTCACCCTGAAATTCATCAGGACATGATTCAGATGGTGCGCATGATGGAGCCCACGGCAGACGGTATCCCTATCGAGGTGTATTGCTTTACCAATAAAACCGCCTGGGTGGACCACGAGCGCATCCAGGGCGATATTTTTGACCACATTCTGGCGGTGCTGCCTGAGCTGGGCTTGCGTCTGTTCCAGTCGCCTACCGGTCGTGACTTGAGCCTGGGCTTGAGTCTGGCAGCAGAAAGTCATCGCCCGTCCTTGCCGGGCGGGGCCAACGATCCTCTTTAAATTTGACGTGCGAGTAACCATGAAACAAATTACGGCCATCATCAAACCCTTCAAGCTGGATGAAGTTCGCGAAGCCCTGGCAGAGCTGGATGTTAACGGCTTGACCGTGACTGAAGTGAAAGGCTTTGGTCGTCAAAAGGGACATACCGAGCTGTATCGCGGTGCCGAATATGTGGTGGATTTTCTGCCCAAGATTCGTGTTGATATCGTGGTGGCGGCTGATCGCTGTGACGCGATCATCGAAGCCATTATCAAAGCCGCCCATACGGGCAAGATTGGCGACGGCAAGATTTTTGTGACGCCGGTCGAGCAGGCTATCCGTATCCGTACTTCGGAAAGCGGTCGCGACGCACTGTAAGGTGCTCATGGCGAGACGGGTTTGGACAGTAGTGATGAAAGGACAAGCTGATGCGATATGAACAACTAGGATCGGCACCCCGTGTTTCGCGGGTGGGCCAGGGCAGTTGGTATGTAGAGCAGGCCGATTGGCCGCAAAGCATAGCTGCGTTTCAGGCCGGGCTGGACGCAGGCATGAACCATATCGATACCGCCGAGATGTATGGCGACGGGCAAGCAGAAACCTTGATCGGGCAGGCTTTGCAAGGTCGTCGTCATGAGGCGTTTCTGGTGTCCAAGGTCTTGCCCTTTAACGCCAGCCGTCAGGGCGTGATTCGCGCTTGCGAAGCCAGCCTGAAGCGTTTGGGCACGGACTATCTGGATCTGTACTTATTGCATTGGCCCGGCCAGATTCCTTTGGAAGAAACCTGCGCTGCCTTTGACAAGCTGGTTCAGCAAGGCAAGATCAAGCAGTGGGGCGTCAGTAATTTTGATGTGCCAGATCTGGAAGAGCTGTATGACATCGTCGGGCCAGGCGAAATTGCCTGTAATCAGGTTTTGTACCACCTGAACGAGCGCGCGATTGAACACGCAGTCATGCCCTGGTGTCAGGAGCATCAAGTCAGCGTGGTGGCTTACAGTCCCTTCGGTCACGATGATTTTCCCGAGCCGGACTCTCAAGGCGGGGCCTTGTTGGCCGAGATTGCCAGCCATTATCAGGCTACTGCGCGGCAAGTGGCTTTGGCTTTTTTGCTGCGTGACCCCAATGTGTTTGTGATTCCCAAGGCATCGCGTGTGGCTCATGCCCAGCAAAATGCGGCTGCTGGGGATCTGATATTGCAGCCTGAGCATATTCAGGCACTGGATGCCCAGTTTCCACGCGGCCCCAAGCCTGCTTATTTACCGATGATTTGAACGCAAGAAGAACGGCCCCCAAGCCTTGGATTTCATCCAGGCTTGGGGGCCGTTTTTCATGAGCCCTTGCTTTGCTTAACTGGCGAAGTAGGGCTGACGCTTGTTCTTGAAGTACAGCCAGGCCAACGCCAGCATCACCACTGCCGAGATCGGCAGCGTCCAAGTATTGACGCCGTACCAGCCATACACGGCCAGCACGCGGCCCGAGGTGAAGGAGGACAAGGCCACACAGGTAAAGATGATGAAGTCATTCAAGGCCTGCACGCGGCCGCGCTCTTCGGGGCGGTAGCAGTCCACCACCATATTGGTGGCACCGATGAAACCGAAGTTCCAGCCCAGACCCAGCAAAATCAGGCTGACCCAGAAATGCGGCACCGTCATGCCCAGCAGCGCCACAATGCTGGCCAGTCCCAGCAAGAGCACGCCCGCAAAGGTGACGGGGATTTTGCCAAAGCGCTTGATCAGATTGCCGGTAAAGAAGCTGGGGCCGAACATGGCCAGAATATGCCACTGAATCCCCAAGGTGGACTCTTTCAGGCTATGGCCGTGCATTACCATGGCCAAGGGCGAAGCCGTCATCAAAAAGTTCATCAGCACATAGGAAGCGACCCCGGCCAGGAGCGCAATGATGAAGTAGCTATTGGAGGCAATCTCTCGCAGGGGACGTCCGGTGTAGGGGATTTTCTCTTGCTGATTCCGTGTGCCGGGTGCCAGGCGCAGGCCAAAGGCGAAGGGCAGGACCAGGGCTGCCAAGGCTGCTTGTGCCAGGAAGGCGGCGGCAAAAGGGTGCTCCGGCCAGATATCCTGCGTATGGATAATCGTCTGCGTGGCGATAATCGCTCCCAGCAGCCCTCCGGCCATGACCCAGGAAATGGCCTTGGGACGGAAGGCATCACTGGCGTCATCGGCCGCGGCAAAACGATAGCTTTGCACGTAAGAGGCATACAGCCCGGCCAGCAGAGTGCCCACACAGAACATGACAAAGGACAGGCTGTAGATCCCGGCGGCGGCCAGCAGGCCAGCCCCTATGCCCAGCAAGGCACCGATGATATAGCCACCCTGGCGTCCCAGTCGGCGCATCAGATAGGCGGCTGGCAGAATGCCCACAGCCAGACCCAGGTTGAAAATGCCTACCGGCAAGGTCGCCAGATCCGGGCTGCTGGCCATCTTTTGGCCCACCAGACTGCTGAGTGCAACCACCAAGGCCGGGTTTGCCCCGCCTAGTGCTTGCATTCCAGAAAGAATAAAGGCGTTGCGACGGCTTGGATCGGCTTGCGTGGACATGGTTGGTTTCTGTATATAACTTTGTTTTATTAGCTAATGCTGAATATGAGCTAAACCAGTGTAGCACCACGTGCCCAGAAGGCTGGCATAAAGGATTCGGCCACCAGGAGGGGTTGACCGTGCCGCCAGAAGACGGAGCAGCGCGACAGAATCTGTTGAGCCTGCGGAACCGGCTCGCCACTGGGGTGCAGGGCGCGCTCAATGGTGCGGAAAAAGCTCATGCCGCGATTCAAACGGCAGCTTAAAAAGGCGGAACGTTGTATCTGGGCATCGTTATAAAGCATGTCGGCCAGCGGACGGCTGCGCAGCCGCCGTATGCCTTGCCAGACGCTGTGTGAGGCGGGCAGAGGGGTGAAACTGCGGGCAATCACGCAGCGGATTCCGTCCACCGCCATGGACACCTCGCGTATCCAGGCCAGCGTGCCTGGCGGCTTTTGAATCAAAGCAGCTTCTTGCGGGTTCAAGCGACAAGCGTATTCGCTGACCACTTCCAGATCGACTTTGCCCAAGCGGCGCAGACCGCCCGTCAGGGCGCCGGGACGGTGTAGCCAGTACTTTTGAGCAAGGGTGGCAGAGGGGTGAACCTGCTCATGCCAGGGTTTTTTTGTGCTGGAGGGAAATTTCATGTCCTGTATTATCGCCAAAGCCATAAAATAGCGCTCATGGAAAAAGAACGTATCTCAAAATTAATGGCCCAGCGCGGCATGTGTTCACGCCGTGAGGCGGATGCTTTCATCGAGCGCGGCTGGGTTCGTGTGGACGGTCAAATCGTCTCTGAACTGGGGAGCAAAGCCTACCCTAATCAGAAAATCACACTGGAAAAACAAGCGCGTCAGCGTCAGACCCAACGTGCCACTATCTTGCTGCACAAGCCCGTGGGCTATGTGTCGGGGCAAGCCGAAGCCGGTTATCGCAATGCGGTTTCCCTAATCGGCGCTTCTACGCAGTACAAGGGTGGTCGCGGCAGCCAGCGCTTTGATCCGGCGCATTTGCGCGGTCTGGCGCCGGCTGGTCGTCTGGATATCGACTCCACCGGATTGCTGATTCTGACTCAGGATGGTCGTATTGCGCGGCAGATTATTGGCGAAGACTCGGTCATCGACAAGGAATATCTGGTACGTGTCACTGGCAAGCTGAGCGAGCGCGGCCTGGAACTGCTGAACTTTGGTTTGAGCCTGGATGGCAAGCCCTTGCTGCCCGCCCAAGTGTCCTGGCAGAACGATGACCAGCTGCGTTTCATCTTGCGCGAAGGCAAGAAACGCCAGATTCGCCGCATGTGTGAGCTGGTCGGCCTGAAAGTGGTGGGTCTGAAGCGCGTGCGTATTGGCGATCTGGTGCTGGGCGACCTGCCTATGGGCCAGTGGCGCTACATGAAAGAATCCGAGAGCCTGGCCTGAAGGCAAAGGGGCGGCTTACAGCCCCGAGTGACGAAGTTGAAAGCTGGCCTTGTCATCCTGGGCCAGCGTTTTTGTTAACCACGGCATGCTTTGTTCCAGAGCTTTGAGCAGCGTCCAGGGAGGATTGCTGATGAACAGGCCACTGCCATGCAAACCCAACCCATTTTTGGCCGGAGCACGAACCGACAGGCTGACATGCAGCCAGGGCGTATCCAGTTGCTCCAGCTTGCGTTGCAAGGCCTGTACTTCGGGCCGCTGCACAATGGGATACCACACGACAATACAGGCTTGAGCAAAACGCTTGAGTGCGTTTTTGACACTGTTCAATACCTGCTGGTAGTCGGATTTGGCCTCGTACGAGGGGTCCATTACCACGATGGCACGTCGCGAGGGCGGCGGTAGCAGGCGTCCCAACTGTTCAAACCCATTTTCCGGATACAGGCGCACCCGACGGTTTCCCTGGGGGAATAGTTGCGCCACGTTGTCGCTCAAGACTTCGAATTCAGATGGGTGCAGTTCAAAGCCGTGAAAGCTGTCCTGCGTGCGCAAGCGCTCCAGCGCCAGCCAGGGTGAACCGGGGTAGTAGCGTGCGGTCCCGTCCGGGTTCAGGTCGGCAATGGCGTCAATATAGTGTTCCACCAGCTCCGGGTAGTCGTCATGCTGCAAGACCCGATCCAGGCCGTCGTAGAACTCGCCCTTGGTTTGCGCCCAGTCGTGCTCCAGATCATAGATACCGGCACCACAGTGGGTATCGATGATGCTGAAAGCGCTGTCTTTTTGAGCGTAGTAATTAAAGATATGCAGCAAAGTGGCGTGCTTGAGCACGTCCGCGTGATTGCCAGCATGAAAGGCGTGACGGTAACTGAACAAGAGAAATCCTGGTGTTGCGGTTTAATTAAAGAGTGTCGGGGCGAATGGTGGTGACTTTATCAGTGAAAATGCCATTGCACCCCCAATCCAGCAGTTCGCGCACCCGCTCGGCATCGTTTACGGTCCAGACAGCCACGGTATAGCCTTTTTGTCGAATTGCCTGAACCAAAGCCTGAGTGACAAAGCGGTCATTCAAATTCAGACCCATGCAGCCCAGACGCTCCAGACGTTCGGGCCAGTCGGCCGGAACCTCTTCTTCAATCAGCAGGGCACGGGGCAGGGTGGGGGCGGCTTGCTGCGCTGCTTCCAGAGCCTGTTCAGAAAAGGACGACAGCAGCGGCGGCAAGCTGGCCTGCGCCCACAAGGCTTGGGCGGCCAGGGCGACCAGTCGGCCTGTTTCGGCTTCGTCCCCGGTGGTCGGCTTGATTTCGATGTTGCTGTGAACTTGATTGGCCAGGGTGAAGGCGGCTATCGAACTTAATGTGGGCATGGGCTCCCCGGCATAGGCCGAGGAATGCCAGGCACCGAAGTCCAGGGCGGACAGCTCGGCCAAGGTTAGCCTGGAGGCAATACCCTGACCATTGGAAGTACGGTCCAGCTCGTCATCGTGCAGCAGCACGGGAACCGCATCACGGCTCAGTTTGACGTCGTACTCCATCATGCGAAAACCGTTCTGGGCACCGACCCGAATGGCGGCCAGGGTGTTCTCCGGGGCAATCTTGCCGGCGCCACGGTGGGCGATCAAAGCGGGGTAGGGCCAGTGATGATTCATTGAAGACATGGCGGACTCGCAAGAGGCGTGATAAAAAGCCAATGTACTATTTTAACCGGGGCTGTACACTGTACGGTTTTCATATACGGTATATTTTCAGGCCGAGCCGGCTCACCGGCCTGATGCGCCACCCGCAGCGCCCTGCTGCAAGCGAAAGTAGGTGATGATTAATGTTCGAGATTATCCGTAAGAACCAACGCGTCATGCAGCTGGTCCTGTTAGTGCTGATTCTGCCGTCTTTTGTACTGATCGGCGTCAGCGGCTACTCCAGCTACGTTTCTGGCGATAGCGATATTGTCAAAGTTGGCGATAGCGCCATTACGTCCCAGGAATTTGATCGTGCGCGCCGCATGCAGCTGGACGATATGCAGCGCAACAATCCTTCCGGTTTTGATCTGGCCCAGGCTGACAGCCTGGAAAGCCGTCGTGCATTGCTGGAATCCCTGATTGATCAGCGTGTACAAATTGAAGTGGCTACTGCCGCTCGCTTTAACGTCTCCGACATTGCCCTGCGCGACTATATCGCCACTATGCCGGAATTTCAGGAAAACGGTTCTTTCTCACCCGCCCTTTACAGCCAGGTTCTGGCTTCGGCAGGCATCAATACCCGTGATTTCGAGCAAAGCCAGCGCGGCCAGATGGCCCTGCAACGCGTGCTCGGTCCCGTGGCTGCCAGCTCCTCCATGCTGCCCAGCGTGATGAACAAGCTGGAAATCGCTCTGACCGAAGAGCGTGGTGTACGCACACGCAGCTTCTTGACCCGTGATTTCGAATCCAAGGTTCAGATCAGCGATGCCGATCTGCAAGCCTGGTATGACGCCAACAAGCAATCGCTGGAATTGCCCCAGCAAGTTAAAGTGGAATACCTGCTGCTGAATGAAGCAGCGGCCTCCAAAGATCTGGCGACACCTACCGACGATCAGCTCAAGCAATACTACGAGCAAAACAAGGCTCGTTACGTGCAAGCTGGCCGTGTGAACATCAGTCACATTCTGGTGACATTGCCCGCCGGTGCCTCCGATACCGAACGTGAAGCGGCCCAGACCAAGGCTCGCGAACTGGCTGAAAAAGCCCAGGCCAATAAAGAAGGCTTTGCCGACCTAGCCCGTGCCAACTCCCAGGACGAGGGTAGCGCCCGTGAAGGTGGCGAACTGGGCTGGATCAGCAAAGGCTCCTGGCCGTCCGTGCTGGAAAGCGCTGTATTTGCCTTGAAAAAAGGTGATGTGTCTGGCGTGATTGAAGGCCCCAACGGTTTCCACATTTTCAAGAGCAACGAAGTTCAGCCCGAACAAGGCGAGTCCTTTGAGCAAGCTCGCAGCAAGGTGCAGGATGAAGTGCGCAAGCAGCTGGCTTCCGAGCGCTTTGCCGATATGGCCAGCAAGCTGACCAATCTGGTTTACGACAACGAAGACAATCTGGAAGCCGCCGCCAATGCCTTGGGCCTGACTCTGAAGCAGGCTGAAGGCATCAGCCGCCAAGGTTTGATTCCTGCTTCGCAAGTTGAAGGTGAGCTGGCCGCCGCCAATAGCCCCGATGCAGCCGTGCTGGATGACCGCCGTGTTCGCCAAGCCTTGTTCAATGCTGAAACTCTGGCTTCGCGCAAGAATGCAGGCGTTGTAGAGGTGTCGCCTGACACCTTGATTGCCCTGCGCGTAACCGACGTTACCGAGGCTCATGTGCCTGCACTGGATAAAGTACGCACTATTGCTGAGGAAAACCTGCGCCGTGAAAAAGCGGCTGCCTTGGCGGTTCAAGCCGGTGAGGACTACCTGAAGCAGTTGCAAGCCGGTACCGAACCTGAGAACTTCTCGGCCCAGTTTGCCGTGAGCCGTGCAGAATTCCCCGAGATGGACGAAGCCTTGCTGAACAAGGTTCTGGCCAATCCCGTGGACAAGCTGCCTGCCTATGTGGGGGATCGCCAGCCCCAGGGCTACACCGTGGTGCAGATTCTGAGCCATGAGCCCGGCAAGTCCGGCAACCCTGGTCTGGACATGTTGACAGCACAGTTGACTCAAGCCATGGCACGCACCGAGACCCAGGCCGTTCTGCAAGCCATGCGTGTGGAAGAGAAGGTTCAGATTCTGCCAGAAGCAGAAAAAGAGTTGACCTCCACAGGCGAAAATGAATAAAGCGGCTTGAATCAGAGCCTGTAACCCTGGAGCCAGCAGGCTCCAGGGGTGTTTTTCAAAGAGCATTCTGATGAATCACACTGATATTTCCCTGGTACGGCGGCGCCTTTTAGGCGCCGCAACTGTTTGGGGCCTGACGGCACCGTACTTGGCCTATGCTGCGCCTGGTCAGGGCACTTTTATCGAACGCACCTTGCATCGCCCTGTGCCGGGCGGGGTGGCTGTGCTGGACCTTGGGGCGGGTGGCTCAGCGCCGGTGGTGCACTTCAATGGCAACCGTGTGCTGGTGATTCAGGATGCTGATCAGCGTTGGAAAGCGATTGTCGGACTGGATCTGAAAACCCAAGCAGGCCAGCACAGCATTTCCGTGCAAGGGCGGTCGGGCGTGGCGTTTCAGGTTGGCAGCAAGCGTTACCGCGAGCAGCGCATCACCTTGAAAAACAAGTCGCATGTGAATCCGGACCCGCAACAGCAAGCCCGTTTTGAGCGTGAATATGAGGAGCAGATGCAGGCATATGCCAGCTTCCGCACAGAAGGCCCCAGCAATGTGGTCTTTGAAAAGCCGGTACCGGGTCGCCTGACCAGTCCGTTTGGTTTGCGCCGTTTCTTCAATGGTGAAGAGCGTAATCCACATTCGGGCCTGGACTTTGCCGCGCCTACCGGCACGGCAGTAAAAGTGCCCGCTGACGGGATCGTCACCATTGTGGCGGATTACTTCTTTAACGGTAAAACCGTATTTGTGGATCATGGTCAGGGCCTGATCACCATGTTCTGTCACTTGTCGGCTTTTGATGTGCGCGTAGGTGATCGTGTCAGCAGGGGCGATGTGGTGGCGCGTTCCGGCGCAACGGGCCGTGCGACTGGCCCTCATTTGCACTGGAACGTCAGTCTGAATAACGCACGGGTGGACCCCGCCATCTTTATTGGTGCATTCCAGGCCTAGGCAGGCCCTGCAAGGTTTTTCATGATCATCGGTTCGGCATATCGACGGGGCTTGCGAGACAGCGCCTCTATCGCCCTGGGCTATGTCCCCGTTGCGATTTCCTTTGGTTTGAGCGCTGTGCACGCGGGCTTGTCACCCTGGCTGGCAGTGATGGTGTCCCTGATTGTGTACGCGGGGGCCAGTCAGTTCATTTTGATCAGTCTGCTGGTGGCAGGTGCCGCCTATCCCAGCATTTTGGGTATTGTGCTACTCATGAACCTGCGCCATGTGTTCTATGGCCCAACCTTGATGGGCTTTTTTACCGGCCCAAGAACTGTCTCCAGTCTGTTCATGGCTCCCGGCCTGACCGATGAGGTCTTTGCCGCTTCCGCAGCCGGAGTAGCCCGCCAACCGGCCCAGGAGCAGGAGTCCTGGTACTGCGGCTTGCAACTGGGCTCTTACCTGTCCTGGGTGCTGGGCACTGCCGTAGGGGCCTTCTTCGCTAGCGATTTGCTGGGTCAATCTCCCGTGCTGGAGAAGACGCTGGGTTTTGTCTTGCCCGCCTTGTTCTTTGCCCTGTTGCTGGAAATCCGCCGATCTGCACCTGTGCCGGTGTTGGTGGCTGCCGCTGCAGGGGCTGTTCTGGCTATGGCTTTCTTGCCATCGTATCTGGCGATTATTGTCGGCATGCTGGCCGGTGGTTTGATGGCCCTGCGCCGCGCTTAAGGAGTAGAGATGGATTGGAGTTTTCTGCTCATGATTGTGCTGGCGGGCCTGGGCACATTTTTGATTCGTTACCTGCCTTTGCGTCTGGGTGGACGACAAGGCAAGGCGGACCCCAGCCGCGCTTCGATCTGGCCACGCCTGTTTGGGGCCATTGGCCCGGCAGGTGTGGTGTCCTTGCTGGTCGTGTCCCTGATCTCCTTGCTGCGCCCTGAACATATGTCCCTGGACTTGCCGCCTTTGCTGGCAGGTCTGGCAGGGGTGCTGCTGGGCCGGCGCTGGCCAGGTGGCATTGCGGGTTCAACACTGACTGGCGTGCTGGCCTATGGCCTGTGCGTGGCTTACGTTGGCGTTTAGTTCAGCCTTATTTTGCCCTTGAAGCAGGTTGAAGGCAGGTCGGAAGTGGATTGCTGAGCTTGCCGCTGCCTGCCTGGGCCTTTTCAAGGGCGGTTTGATTCCTGTTTAAAACTTGCTGAAGTTTGGCAGGCTTTGGATGACTGTCTGCCAATGCTCGAACTCTTTCTTGCCTTTGGCGTCCAGTTCCTCGGGTGTGCTGCTGGCACTTTGCATGCCCGCCAAACGCAACTTTTCTTTTACCGCTGCATTGTTCAAGGTCGTGGCAATGGACGCTTGTGCTGCTTGTACAAGCTCAGGCTGGGTGCCTGCAGGAGCATAGAAGGCCAGCCAGCCATTGATTTCCAATTGCGGATAACCCAGCTCGGCAATGGAAGGGGTGTCCGGCAACAAGGGGTCCCGCTTGCTGTCAAATAGCGCCAGTACCTTGATCTTGCCTGCTTCGGATTGCTTAATCAGCTCTCCAATATTCAGTACTGCTGCCGGGACTTGTGCGCCAACCAGAGCCACGATGGCTTCGCTGGCTCCTTTGTAGCCTACATGTTCCAGTGCTACGCCCAGAGTCTGTCCCAAGTACAGTCCGGCCAGATGCTGACCGCTGCCGGTAGAGGAACTGGCAAAAAAGGTTTGATTCGGGTCGGCTTTGATGCTTTGCACATAGTCCGCAAAGTTCTTGATGCCCGAACTGCTGGGCACAGCCAGCCCCAGGTTCCAGTTCACCGCATTGCTGACAGGAGTCAGATCCTTGAAGGGCTCGTAGCGTAGCTCGGTGAAGGTATGCGGATATAGGGTGAGCGCCACTCCGGGAGTCAAAATAAAGGTTGAGCCATCAGGTGCCGAGGTGGTGGCCAAATTGATCGCAAGTCGCCCGGAGGCTCCCGGTCGATTGTCCACGATCACCGGTCGTCCTAATGCTTTGGACAGATCAGGGGCAATCAGTCTTGCGACCATATCCACATTTCCCCCGGCTGGAAAGCCCACCAGAATCCTGGCGCTTGCCGCCGAGTCAGCCTGAGCCGTCCCCACGCCCCCAGCGCAGAGAAAGGAAGTAATGATTGCTGCGCCCACATTTATTTTGATTTTTTTCATAATGTCTCCCGGTGTCGCGCTCTGCCTTGAAATCAGAGTGCGGCGGTTATTTCAACTTCGACTTGGTATTGTGGAAAGGCGAGCTTGGATTCAACGCAGGAGCGGGCTGGTTTTTTGTCCGCGGGAATCCAGGCATTCCAGATCTCGTTCAATAAGGGCCATTTCTTGTAGTCGTCGATCCAGATCATGGCACGCAGAATGTGACTACGGTCTATGCCGATTTCCTCAAATTGCTCGTCAATCTGACTCAGAATCTGGTGCAGCTGTTCTTCAAACGAGCCGGATGGGTCCATGGCGACTTGCCCCGACATATACACAATTTTGTCGTGAATGACGTATTTGCTCATGTTCTTGTTTTGGTGAAAGCGTTCAATGCTCATGTTGATCTCCTGATGATGAAAAGAAAGGGCTTAGGCAATCGTGGTGCTCAGCGTGCCCAGGCCGCTGATGTGAGCGTATAGCTGGTCGCCGGGGGCCAGAAACTCGCCTCGGGCTGCGCCGACACCAGCTGGGGTGCCCGTCAGGACGATGTCACCGGGTTCCAGTGTCATGATTTCTGTCAGGCGCACGAGTTGCTCGCGCAGATCAAAAATCATGCCGGAGGTGTTGGCGTCTTGTTTGAGCTGGCCGTTCAGCTCCAGTTTCAGATCCAGGTTTTGCGGATCCTTGACGAAGCAGGCAGGTATCAGGGCAGGGCCGATGGGGCAACTGGCGTCATTGGCTTTGGCGGCTACCCAGTCAAATTTGTAGAACTGCTCGGGGGCGCGGGCAAAGTCGCGGGCCGAGAGGTCAATAGCGATGGTGTAACCGGCCACGTGCTCCATCGCGTTTTCCAGTGTCAGGTCTTTGGCAGTTTTACCAATCACCATGGCCAGTTCAATTTCCCAATCGTATTTCTGGCAGTTCTTGGGGATGGGTGCGTGTTGGCCGTCACCAATGGCGGCCTGGCGTGCGGGCTTGAAAAAGAAGAACAGGCGCTGGTCTTTTTTCTCTGCGGGCACACCCATTTCTTGCAGGTGGTCGTAGTAGTTGGCGCCGGCACACAGAATCTTGCCGGGATATAGCACGGGCGGCAGAGTGGCGTTTGCTTCACTTAGAATCAGGTCCGTATGAGCTGCCGCTTGCTCAGCCAAACTCTTTAGCTTGGGCAGATTCGTCTCCCACTGTGCCAGCAGATCAAGCACGCTGTCAGGCAAGGCAGGGGAGTTCACACGCTGGCACAAGGCGTTAATGGAGTAGTCCTTTCCGTCTATCGATAAACAGGCCACAGGGGCTTGGTCGATCAGCAGGGTTTTAAGGGAGAACATAGATAAATCCGGGTAAGTGTTGAACATGAAGTTCATGGTATGCTCAGCCATCTATTCCCAGTTAATGAAAAATTCACGTCTTGTTATAACTATGATGAATACCAGAAACGAATTTTTCTTTGTGTTTTTCCCTGCCTGATGAAGCGGTTGGAACCGCGCCAACTCTTGATTTTGGCCGCCTTAGGGCGGAATTCCAGTATTCATAGTGCTGCGCGCGATTTGTCCTTGACCCAATCTGCAGTCAGTAAGGCCTTGGCCGAGATCGAGGCGCAGATGGGTGCGACTTTGTTTACACGCAGTCGGCAAGGCATCGAGCCAACAACACTAGGGAGATTGGTTTTACGACGTGTGGGGCATTTGCTGGATGTACTTGATCGGGGTGCTGGGCATCACGAGAAACAAGCCCCTGTTCTCAAGATTGGCTATATGTCGGATTTGCACGGCATGGCGCTTGGCAATGCCTTTGTGCGCTGGCGTCAGTCCCAATCCTTGAAGCTGCGTTTGCTGGATCTGGAGTTTGAACAGGTGTTGCCGCTTTTGCTTCAGGCGGATCTCGATGCTGTTTTGCTGGACGAGCCTATGAATGATGAATGGGCTGGACAGTTACGGATCAGCAGTCGCGTGGTGCCTGTTTTAAGAATGCATCATCCCTTGTTGAAGACGGGTAAGTCTTTGAGTCCCAAGGATGTACAGGCTTTGGATTGGATTTTGCCAACGTTAGCGGTTTCTTGGCATCGGGCGTTCCAGGACTGGACGGCCAAGGTCGGCATGGAAGCGCCTGCGCGCATTTGGAAGATCCCCGCCGGGCACGGTCTGAGTACAGTAGTGGCCCAATCAGACGCCGTGGTCTGCTTGCCAGCGGCTCAGGCGTCTTTTATGCAGCAGGCTGGAGTGGCGAGGCCGATTGAACTAGCGGGTGACTCAGGCATTGATGCCCCTGCATTCTTGGTGCCGGGCCCTCATGTTCGGGGTGACCCGGCGCTGCATCAAACCTTGGTTCTATTTGCTCAGTTTCTTGGGGGCAAAGAAGCTGCTTACGGAGTGTAAAGATATGGCGGATACAAGTATTTCCTCCCAACTTCCTCCCTTGTCGCGTCGTATTCGTTTGCGACATCTGGAGTTGCTGGCAGCATTGGGGGAGCATGCAAGCCTGAAGCACGCGGCAGAAATGATGGGCATGAGCCAGCCGGCGGCCAGCAAACTTTTGCTGGAGGCCGAGTCCTTGGTCGGTACCACTTTGTATGAACGCAGTAATCGTGGGGTACTACCCACTGCAGCGGGTGCGGCCTTGGTGCTGCGTGCTCAGCGCTTTCTGGGGCTGGTTGATGGTTTGGGCGAAGAGGTTCAGGTCGCCCAACAAGGTGCAAAGGGACGGGTTCGTGTGGGGGTGTCGCCAGCCTGCGGGGCGGTGATTCCGGGAGCCTTGGCCGCCATGCGGGCGGCTGCTCAGGATGTGGTTTTGCGTATCGAGGAGGGTAGCAGCGCCAGCCTATTGGAGCGTTTGCGGGACGGGCGCCTGGATTGTGTCTTGGGTCGGGTGCTGGATAGCCAGGACCTGGAAGACTTTGACACCCTGCATTTGTATAACGAATCTATTGTGATGGTAGCCGAGCCGCAGCACCCTATTTTTTCCAAATCAACGGTGGATTGGGAAGATGCTCTGAGCTATGAATGGGTCCTGCCCCCTCAAGGTGCTCCTTTGCGTCGTACTTTGGCTTTCTGGTTGGCCCGTCAGGGCTTTCAGGAGCCTCGCTGTCTGCTGGAGTCGACTTTGACCTTGGCGAATCTGACGGTGCTACGCGAGAACCAGGCATTGGTTTTGCTGGGTTCTATTTCAGCCCGACAATTCAGCGAACAGGGCGTCGTGCGAGTAGTCCCTTTGCCTTTCGACGGAATTGCATTGCCGTCCGTCTCTCTATTCTTGCCGCAGGACGACTATGCGCATGAGCCAGTGGATATTTTTATTCGGGCCTTGGAACAACATGTGCGCGAGACCTTGACCTAGTAGTCGACTTTGATCGTATTTGAACCATAAAAAACGCCTGCTATTGAGCAGGCGTTTTTTGTACGGCTGAAAGCTGGTTTGCAAGTGGGTTTAGCCCTTCACACGCACAATCTTCTGAACTTGCGGTACGTGACGGATAGCGCGAATCACGCGTGCCAGGTGGGTACGGCTATCAACCTGAACGGTCAGGTGCAGCACCGAGGTTGCAGCCGATTCGTCCGGCATGGAAATATGCAGGATGTTGGAGTCGGCATCGGTAATTTCAGCAGCCAGACGGCCAAGAACACCCCGTTCGTTGATCGCAGTGACATCCAGACGGGTGGACAGGTGGCGGGCAGTATTGCTGTCCCACATGACAGGAACCCAACGTTCGGGCTCTTTGGCCTGGGCGCGTTGTGCCACCGCACACTCAGCCATATGAACAACCAAACCGTGACCCAGACGGATGCCGCCAATAATGGCGTCACCGGGCAGGGGGCCACAGCACGGTGCCAGCTGTACAGCCTGACCTTCGTTACCGTGAATCAGAATCGGTGCAGAAGTGTTGGCGTTAATTTCGTCAAACTCGGCCGCAGTAGTTTCCAGCAAGGGGTTTTCTGGAGCAAAGCGGCGCGCTACAACGGCGGCCAAACGTTTGCCCAAGCCAATATCGGCCAGAATTTCTTCACGAGATGCGGCGCCCGAACCCTTGGCCAGCTTGTCCCAGTTGGGATCGTCGTCGGTGGCATGTGGCAGGCTTAGCTGGTCAAAGGCTTGATCCAGCAGACGGCGGCCAAACGCCACGGATTCTTCGTATTTAACCGTGCGCAGGTAATGGCGGATTTCCGAACGGGCGCGGCCCGAACGGACGTAGTTCAGCCACTGAGCGCTTGGGCGAGCGGCGGGGGAGGTAATGATCTCTACCGAGTCACCGCTTTTCAGCTCGGTGCGCAGCGGGGCAAACTCGCCATTGATTTTGGAAGCAACAGCGTGATTGCCGATATCGGTGTGAATGCTGTAAGCAAAGTCCACCGGAGTCGCACCACGAGGCAGGGAAATAATCTTGCCTTTGGGCGTATGGACGTAAACGGCATCGGGGAACAGGTCAACTTTGACGTGTTCCAGGAATTCTGTAGAGTCGCCCGTCTGGCTTTGGATATCCAGCAAGGATTGCAGCCAGCGGTGTGTGCGCTTTTGCAGATCGTTCAGGGTAACGTCGTCTTCTTTGTACAGCCAATGAGAGGCCACGCCTTCTTCTGCCACGTGGTCCATTTCGCGGGTGCGGAACTGGAACTCGACAGGGGTGCCGTAGGGGCCAATCAAGGTAGTGTGCAGGGACTGGTAGCCATTCACTTTGGGGATGGCAATGTAGTCCTTGAATTTGCCCGGTACGGGGCGATACAGCTGGTGCAGCGTACCCAAGGACAAATAGCACTCGGGCAGGGTATGAACAATGACGCGAAAGCCGTAAATATCCAGCACGTCCGAAAAGGACTTCTTCTGCTCGACCATCTTGCAGAAAATACTGTAGAGCGACTTCTCACGGCCGGAAATTTCGGCGTCAATCCCGGCGGCAGGCAGGGCGATCTTGACGGCTTCGGTGATCTTGCCCAGCACTTCACGGCGATTGCCACGCGCTGCCAGCAAGGCCTTGTGCAGCACCTTGTAGCGATTGGGGTAGATGGCCTTGAAGCAGCGATCCTGCAGCTCGCGGAACAGGGCGTTCAGGCCCAGGCGATGCGCGATCGGAGCGTAAATATCCAGCGTTTCCTGGGCGACGCGGCGGCGTTTTTCCGGCTTGACCGCATCCAGCGTGCGCATATTGTGCAAACGGTCGGCCAGCTTGATCAGAATCACGCGCACGTCGCGTGACATGGCCAGCAGCATCTTGCGGAAGCTGTCGGCCTGTTGCTGCGTCTTGGTGGCAAATTCCAGGCGTTCCAGCTTGGACAGGCCGTCCACAATCTCGGCCACATCGGTCCCGAACTTTTCAGCCAGTTCCTGCTTGGTGACGTCCTGATCTTCGATCACGTCATGCAGCAGGGCCGACATCAAGGCATCAGTATCCAGCTTCCAGCCCGCACAGATTTCCGTGACGGCAATGGGGTGCGAGATATAGGGTTCGCCACTGGCGCGAAACTGCCCCAAATGGGCCTGATCGGAGAAACGATAGGCCTCCCGTACCCGTTCTACATCTTTCGGGTCCAGGTACTGCGAGATGATCTTGGTGAGCGGAGCCAGCGAGGCAATAGGAGGACTGGCACTTTCCTGGGCAGCTTGTGCCAGTGCCGGGGTGTTCTTGTCTTTAGGCTTGCGACGACCTAGCCGTGAACCTTTTTTAAGGACGGCCAACAGCCCAGACGATGCGCCCCGTAAACCAGAAAATGCCATACCGTGCTCCGCCTGTGCCTATCAGGTAGGAACTTTGCGCAGCATTTCCAGACCGGTCGCGCCGGAGGCGATTTCTCGCAGGGCGGTAACCGTAGGCTTGTTCTTGCTTTCCAGGCGTGGTTCGTGGCCTTGAGCCAGTTCGCGCGCACGGTAGGCGGCTGCCAAGGTGAGCTTAAAGCGATTGGGGACTTGCTCCAGGCAGTCCTCGATAGTGATGCGAGCCATAGTAGACCTGTTATCAAAAAGTAATAAGAAGGAGATCAGCCCTGATTCAGCAGGGCATCTGCGCCTAATTGTTGAAAGAGTTGGCGATGCCGTACTGACTGAGTGGCAGTGCGCAAACGACTGGCCTGCACAATACTCAATAGCTGCTGTAATGCCGTATCAAAATCCTCATTGATAATAGCATATTGACAGTCATGAACATGGGCGATTTCGTGCTCGGCAGCCTCGAGGCGGCGGGCGATGATCTCTTCGCTATCCTGTCCACGTTTGCGCAAACGGGCCTGCAAGGTGGGCAAGGAGGGCGGCAGAATGAAAATGCCGACGGCTTCGGGGAAATGTTCACGCGCCAGGCGGGCGCCTTGCCAGTCAATTTCCAGCAACACATCGCGGCCTGCATTCAGGGCTTTCTGAATGGGTTCGCGGGGCGTGCCGTAGTAGTTGTCATGCACCTTGGCCCATTCCAGCATCGCGTTTTCTGCGACCATCTTTTCAAAGCGCGCTTTGTCCACAAAGAAATAGTGCTGGCCGTCGCTCTCGCCCGGGCGAGGCGCGCGCGTGGTGGCCGAGATGGACAGCATGATGTTGGAATCGTTGGCCAGAAGGGCGTTGACCAGACTGGATTTGCCCGCCCCGCTGGGGGCGACAACCATAAAAACAGTGCCAGGATAGCTCGTGGACATGGAGAGCAGACTCTAGAAGTAGATTTTTATAAAAGAATTAATTGCTGCTTGGGTCGTTTTGCCCAAACTCATTCAAGACGGCCATGACGCTGGCCTGGTCCGCGCACAGAAAGACCACCGTGTCATTGGGGTTCATGGAGAACAGAACGTCCTCCACTTCCTGCGGGGCATCTTCGGGCTGGGCAATGGCCATCACGTGCACATCGCCACCGGCTTCGAATTGCTCGGGCGGAACAATATGGGCGACCGCATCCAGATCAGGCTCGCTGATGGCCAGATAGGCCCAGACCTTGTGCTCCTCTTCCAAGGTGATCTCAAGCACATAGGCCGAGTCAGTCTGCTCGATGATTTGGCTTTGAATTTGCATAATGAAATGAGTGTGTCAGCTAAAAGACAAGGTAGCGGTAACGGGTGCGTGATCCGAGGGCTGTTCATTGGCGCGCGGTTCGCGGTCAATATCGCAGGCCGTGCAACGGGCCTTGAGCGCGTCGGACAGCAGGGCGTGGTCAATGCGCAGCCCGGCATCGCGGCGGAAGGCAAAACGACGATAGTCCCACCAGGTAAAGGGGCTGCCGCTTTGTTCAAACAGGCGGTAGGCATCGTGCAGGCCCAGTGCCAGCAAACGCTCGAACGCGGCGCGCTCGGGCGGGGATACCAGAACATCGACTCCCCACTTGACCGGGTCGTAAACGTCCTGGTCGGCTGGGGCAATATTATAGTCGCCCAGAATGGCCAGACGGGGATACTGCTGCAATTCTTTTTCCAGCCAGTCGTGCAAGGCGGCAAACCATTCCAGCTTGTAGGTGTACTTTTCGCTTTCCAGCGATTGCCCGTTGGGGCAGTAGGCACAGATCACACGCACCGGGCCGTCAGGCGAGGGGTAAGTAGCGGCCAGCAAACGCTGCTGTGGGTCTTCGTAGTTGGGTAGATTGCGTTGCACATCCGTACCAGGCTCACGCGAAATCAGGGCCACGCCGTTATAGGTTTTCTGACCCGCCCAGTGAGCGTGATAACCCATTTCCTGAAAAGCCTCCAAGGGAAAACGCTCGTCGGGCAGTTTGAGCTCTTGCAGACACAGTACGTCTACGGGGTTGGCCTTGAGCCAGTCCAGAACTTGGGGAAGACGGACGTTCAGAGAGTTCACGTTCCAGGTGGTGAGTTTCATGGTGTCAGACAATCTCGGTAAATCAGAGAAAGCCGCTTGTACAGGGCTTTGTCGATAAAGGTAGTGCAGAGGCGGCCATCAGCCTGTTGGAAACGGGCAGGATGGCGCTTAGCGTGCGCGAATGCCGCCATCATATCAGCGCTAGCCAGGGACTGGTTTTAAAGCCAGCGCCACCGACAGGATGAAAATGGCCGATGAGCCGGGGCTTTGTTCTAGGTCGTAGTGAAAAACAGACATTTTCAGACAATAAATTTGTCCTCAAACCATCTGCATGTAACAGCCACAAAGTCAGGCGGCAAGACCCAAAGCGCGCTTGGGGCAGATTGATGTTTTTAGGGCACGAAAAAGAGGGTTTTTTGCGCAGATCACGTGCCTGCTTGTGTTAAATTGCAGGCCAAGTTGGAACGGTGGGCCAAAACCGATGAAAGGGCTTGGCCGCAGCGCGTAGTACAAGGATTTGATATGCAGGAAAAGGGAATAAAAAAATCGCCGTAATGGCGACTTTTTCTGTGTGATCAAAACCGGAAAGAAGGCCAGTTTTGTCTGTCTTGAATGCAAGCAAGATGGAGGCGTGTGCTGGAATCGAACCAACCTGAACGGATTTGCAGTCCGTCACATAGCCAATCTGTCACCACGCCTTTTGTTTTGTCCTGGGACATGTAGAATTATGCCCAAGGACGTAGGGAAAAGCAAGTGTCACATGACGGGACGTGAAACACGGTACGATCTGCTGCGCAAAAGCGACTGACGTCCCTCCCTTTTTTTGCCGCCCCTGCGGCACTCCCTTGTATTAAGGACATGGCATGCAATATCAATTCCCCATTGTGATCATCGATGAGGATTTTCGTTCTGAAAATGCGTCTGGTCTGAGCATTCGTGTATTAGCAGATGCGATCGAGGCCGAAGGCTTCGAGGTGTTGGGAACCACCAGTTATGGCGATCTGAGTCAATTTGCCCAGCAGCAAAGTCGTGCCAGCGCGTTTATTTTGTCCATCGATGATGAGGAGTTCACGCAAGATGGAGACAGCGCCCCGGCGCTGGTCAATCTGCGTGCCTTTATTCGGGCTGTGCGTCGTCGCAATACCGATGTACCTATCTATGTGTATGGCGAGACCAAAACGGCTCGTCATATGCCAAACGATATCTTGCGCGAGCTGCAAGGCGTCATTCACATGTTCGAGGACACGCCCGAGTTCGTGGCGCGTCATATCGTGCGTGAAGCGCGCAGCTACGTGGAAGGCGTCAAGCCTCCATTTCTGAAAGCCTTGCTCGATTACGCCGAGGATGGCTCGTATTCATGGCATTGCCCCGGCCACTCCGGCGGCGTGGCCTTTCTGAAAAGCCCGGTCGGGCAGATCTTCCACCAATTCTTTGGCGAGAACATGCTGCGTGCCGACGTCTGCAATGCCGTCGAGGAACTGGGCCAACTGCTGGACCACAACGGAGCCATTGGCGCCAGCGAACGCAATGCCGCGCGTATTTTCAACGCTGATCACTGCTTTTTCGTGACCAACGGCACTAGCACCAGCAACAAGATTGTCTGGCACCATGCCGTGGCTCCGGGCGATGTGGTGGTGGTAGACCGCAACTGCCACAAATCCATCCTGCACAGCATTGTGATGACGGGGGCTATCCCCGTGTTTCTGCGTCCTACGCGTAACCACTTCGGGATTATTGGCCCGATTGCGCGCAGCGAATTTGATATCGAGACCATTCGCGAGAAGATCCGCAAGCACCCCTTGCTCTCGCATCTGGATGCCGATACGGTCAAACCCCGTGTGCTGACGCTGACCCAATCCACCTACGACGGCATTATTTACGACACCCAGGTGATCAAGAATGCCGTGGATGGTTACGTGGAAGTGCTGCATTTTGATGAAGCCTGGATTCCGCACGCGGCTTTCCATCCCTTCTATGGTCAGTTTCACGCCATGGGCAAGAACCGTCCGCGTCCGCAAGAAACCATGGTGTTCTCCACCCAGTCGACGCATAAGCTGCTGGCCGGTTTGAGCCAGGCCAGCCACGTGCTGGCACAGGACTCGGTCACTCGTAGCCTGGATCGTCATTTGTTCAATGAAGCCTATCTGATGCACACCAGCACCAGCCCGCAGTACGCGATTATTGCGTCTTGCGACGTGGCCGCTGCCATGATGGAGCCACCCGGTGGTCGTGTGCTGGTTGAGGAAAGCATTATTGAAGCCCTGGATTTCCGCCGTGCCATGCGCAAGGTCGAATCGCAGTTTGATGAAGACGATTGGTGGTTCAAGGTCTGGGGCCCGCCAACACTGGCAGAAGACGGTGTGGGCAAGCCTGAGGACTGGATCATTACGGACGATGCGGAGCATAGCGAGTGGCACGGTTTCGGCCCGCTGGCTGATGGCTTCAATATGCTGGATCCGATCAAGGCCACGATTGTTACCCCCGGCCTGGATCTGACAGGCACATTTGGTGAAACCGGTATTCCAGCTTCTATCGTGACCAAGTTTCTGGCGCAACGCGGCGTGATTGTGGAGAAGATTGGCCTGTACAGCTTCTTCATCATGTTCACCATCGGCATTACCAAAGGCCGCTGGAACTCTCTGGTCACAGCGCTGCAACAGTTCAAGGACGATTACGACCGCAACCTGCCTGTCTGGCGAGTTCTGCCGCAGTTTGCGCGCCAATATCCTTGTTACGAGGAAATGGGCTTGCGCGATTTGTGCCAGCACGTGCACCAGTTGTACGCCAAGCACGACATTGCCCGTTTGATGACCGATATGTACCTGTCGGATGTGGTGCCTGTCATGCGTCCGGCTGATGCTTTTGCCTGCATTGCCCAGCGTCGTACGGAACGGGTCGAGATTGACCAACTGGAAGGTCGCGTGACGACCAACTTGATCACACCTTACCCACCCGGTATTCCGCTCCTGATTCCCGGCGAAGCCTTTAACAAGACGATTGTGGATTTCCTGAAGTTCTCGCGTGAACTGCATCGTCAGTGTCCTGGCTTTGGTACGGATATCCACGGTTTTGTGGAAGAGGTGGATGCCTCCGGTCAGAAGCGTTACTACGTGGACTGCGTGGCACAGTAAAGCAGCTTGCTATCCAGGGCCGGGGCAGGGCATCGGCTTTTGGGTAGAGCAGTGAAGCAAGCGGGCCTGATGAGGGATGTTCAGGGTTCTGGAAGACTTCCAGACTTGAAGTGTCTGTCATCAGGCCCGTTTTTTATGGGCTGTCTATCTGCCACGAATCCTTGTGACAGGTTTGTGTTGCAGAGGCTTGCTACAGGCTTTGCGCTGTGCGCAAGGCACATTCCAGCAGCCGTGAAGTCAGTGCCTGGGGATCACGGTCTGCCCGCAAGATCGCCACAACCCGGCGTTGCAGGGCAGGTTGCTCAATCGGGTATTTATGCAGATTGTGCTCGTGCAGCAGGTTGTCGGGAATGCGGCTCGGCAAGATACAGTCCCCCAATCCTGACGCCACCAGTCGCAACATGGCATCTATGGTTTCGACCTCCGCCACAAATTCGGGGTGCAGGCCGCTGCTGTGAATCATGCGGCGCAGGGCGTAATGGGGCGGAAAACCGATCAGGCGCAAGGCCTGGTGGCTTAAATCTGCACTGGGAAAAGGCTCCTGCTTGGCGGAGATGCGGCACATTTGGTCGTCAAACAGGGTGTGCGAGATCAAGCCGCCACAGTCCACCGCCGAGTCGTACACAAACCCCACATCGGCTTTGCCACTTTCCACTAAAGCCACTACTTCGGGCGAACTGCGTCCCAATAAGGACAAATTCACGCCGGGATGCGAACTCATGAAAGTGGCAGCGACATCGGACATGAAGTAGTAGCTCAGGGTATGGACGGTGGCCAGCCGCACGGTGCCTGAATTGACGCCGTGCTCCTGACGCACGGCGTGGACAGCGCTATCAATACGGCTATAGGCCGGTTCGATTGCTTGGCGCAGCAGCTCGCCCGCATCATTCAGGCTGACTCCGCGCCCGGTACGGTTAAACAGGGTTTGGCCCAGGCTTTGTTCCAGCGAGCTTAATTGTTTGCTCAGGCTGGATTGGCTTTGTCCCAAATCATCAGCTGCTTTGCTGACCGAGCCTAATTGTGCAATGCGTAAAAAACAGCGCAAGGAGCGATCCAGATGATCGATGGGGCGGGATTCGTGCATGCCATTGTCTCTTTATTGTTGTACTCAAATGGGTGAAAAATGAGTTTTCAAGGGCGCCTGGGGGGCTATGTGAGCAGCCGCGTATTCAGGGCAGTTATTTTGGCTTGAATTGTCTATGAAAAGCCTTGTTTTGAATTGCCTTTATTTTGTTCTAACGTCGCCTAATTTGCATCCATAATGCGCTCATATCATAATCAAAATTGATTTGTGGTCTAATCATTGATATAATAAAGAAATCGGGGCGCTAAGGGCAGCGCCCCCTGTCGATATTGAGCAGGAGTTATTCGTGAGCAAATCGAAACCAGTACGTCGTAAACAGGCCTTTGAGGTTGAGCCCCTGAATTGGGTGGCTCCCAAGAAAGCAGTCGTAGAAACCGATCAGGAAGCCAAAGTGGACGCGTCCAGCGACCAGGCTCAGGACAGCTAAGTTCTGACTGAAAGGTTAAAAAGCGCAAGCCTTGCTGCTTGCGCTTTTTTTATGCCTGCCTGCCTGTCTTGTCTCAGGACCAGCGGCGATGGGCTTGGGTGGCCGGCAGATGCCCTTGCTCCAGCAGTTGCAGGCTGGCCTCTTCAAAGCGGTTCCAGGTGGCCAGAGCCAGTTGTGACCCTGTGCTGACACGGCGTACACCGATGGCGGCCAAATCGGGTACGTTCAGTCCCGAATGAATCAGCAGCACATTGACGGGCGTAGGTGCCAGTGCCTGGACCACTTGGGCAATATCGTCCAGCTCGCGTAATCCGGGGGCGTAGACCACATCGGCGCCTGCCTGGGCAAAGGCTTTTAGCCGGGTTATGGTTTGTTCCAGATCCAGCGCGTCAATCAGCAGGCCTTCGCTGCGTCCTATTAACAGAACGTCCTCGCCACTGTTGAGAATCGCTTGCCTGGCAGCTTGTATGCGGGCCACAGCCAACTCAAGTTCATACAGTTCGTCGCCATGGCGATCTTCAATGGACAAACCTGCAATGCCGGTTTCAATAGCCAGGTGGACGTTTTCGGCGACCTGTTCCGGCTCATCGGCAAAGCCATTTTCAAAGTCGGCGTTCAGTGGCAGATTCGTGCTGGCCGCCAGTTCTCGCAAATGCGCCAGCAGGGCATCCCGGCCCACTTCAAAATCTTCCAATCCCTTTGACCAGGCAAACGCAGCGCTGCTGCTGGCAATCGCCTTTGCGCCCAGTCGTTCCAGACGCTTGGCTCCACCTATGTCCCAGGGGTTGGGCAAAATCAGTAAGCCGCTTTCATGCAAGGCTCGAAAACGGCGTCGTTTTTCCTGTGTGCTGACGTTCATGCGGGACTCCTGAGAATAAAAAACGCAAACCGGAGTTTGCGTTTTGATGCCTGGCCGCGTTTTATTTTTTCTTGGCTTTCTTGCGGATAACCAGAACGGGGATTTCCGAGTAGGTCAGAACGTGCTGGGTTTCGCTGCCCAAGAGCAGGCGCTTGTAGCCTTTGCGGCCATGCGAGGACATGACGATCAGGTCGGCTTTCTGTTTTTCAGCGGTAGAAATAATGGCATCGGCTACCAGTTCGGACTTCACCACCAGGCCCTTGACCGAGACACCAATGTCTTTACCGGCTTGCTTGACGGCGGCCAGCTCGGATTGGGCGTGCTCTACCCAGGAGGCTTCGATACGGCTATCGAGCTTCTGGTCGATAATGGGGCCGCCCTCCAGGTAGCTTTGGCGATAGCGCGGGATGACGCGCAGGGCCAGCAATTTGGCGCCGCTGGTCTTGGCCAGATTCAGGGCATGGGTGACAGCGTGGGCGGACAGTTCTGAGCCGTCGGTACATACCAGGATACGCTCGTACATGAGGGGGAATCCTATAAAAAGGGTTATCAAGAACGTGTCTTGTGGGTAAGGTATCAAACCATACTGCGAATTACGGTCTTTGTGTCTGCTTTATGGTTTTCCATGGCAGCCGTGTATATTCGAGTGGACGTTTTTGTCAGCTTGGCTTTTTTATGCTGGTCATCATATCCCACCGGGATTGAGGGAGATTCATATGAAAGAAGTGGTTGTAGTCCAGGCATGCCGTACCGCGATTGGTGACTTTGGTGGTGCTTTGAAGAATGTGTCGCCTATCGAGATGGGCGCGACGGTATTGCGCGCAGTACTGGATCGCAGTGGCGTGTCGGCGGCAGACGTTCAGCATGTAGTGATGGGGCAGGTCATTCAGACCGAGCCACGTGATATGTACTTGTCGCGTGTGGCGTCGGTGCAGGCGGGCGTGGGACACGGAACACCGGCCATGAACGTCAACCGTTTGTGCGGTTCTGGTCTGCAAGCCATCGTGTCGGCCGCGCAGGGCATTCTGGTCGGTGATGCCAAGGTGGCTTTGGCAGGCGGAGCAGAAAGCATGAGCCGTGCGCCCTATATGTCCAGCGCTCATCGCTGGGGTGCCCGCATGGGGGACTCGGTCATGATGGACATGATGACTGGCGCGCTGACTGATCCTTTCGATCGTGTTCATATGGGCATTACAGCCGAAAACGTGGCGCGCCAATATGGCGTGACCCGTGCTGACCAGGACGAGCTGGCACTGGAATCGCACCAGCGTGCCCGTCGTGCGATTGAGCAAGGCTACTTTAAAGAGCAGATCGTGCCCATCATCCAGAAAAGCCGCAAGGGCGAGATCGTGTTTGATCAGGACGAGCACGTACGTCTGGACGCCACGATGGAGAACTTCACTGGCCTGAAACCTGTGTTCCTGCCCGAAGGTGGCAGTGTGACGGCGGGCAACGCCTCTGGCCTGAATGACGGTGCTGCTGCAGTCTTGCTGATGTGCGCGGAAGAGGCGCGTCAACGTGGTCTGAAGCCGTTGGCCAAGCTGGTGTCCTGGGGACATGCCGGTGTGGACCCGAGCATTATGGGTATTGGTCCTGTGCCGGCCAGCCGTCTGGCGTTGGAGCGTGCTGGTTTGAGCGTGTCGGATCTGGATGTGATCGAGTCCAACGAGGCTTTTGCCGCTCAGGCTTGCGCGGTCGTGCGTGAACTGGGTCTGGACCCGGCACGTGTGAACCCCAACGGTAGCGGTATCAGCCTGGGCCATCCCATCGGGGCGACCGGCGCGGCCATTACCGTCAAGGCTTTGCATGAATTGCAGCGCGTTCAAGGACGTTACGCGCTGGTTACCATGTGTATTGGTGGCGGGCAGGGGATTGCGGCTATTTTCGAGCGCCCTTGAGCCTTGCGGATAGACCGTCTCTAACGTTTGTTTAGAGAGCAAGAAAGCCGGACGTGGTGCCAAACCACTTCCGGCTTTTTTTTTCGGCATATACAAGTAAATCTTATAAAAACGCCGACTTGATTATTTGTTTTTGTAGCGGCTCCTAAGCATCCGGCCAAATGCATCGAATTGTTTTAAAAGTAATGCGTGGCTTTCGTCGCTGAGCATGAAGCCCTTGTTTTCTCTGGTCAGATTAAAAGGAGATTCGTATGCAAGAAGTCGTCCTGGTTCAGGGGTGTCGAACCGCGTTTGGTAACTTCGGTGGTGCCTTACGGAGCGTCCCGCCTGTTGAGATGGGGGCTGCGGTCATGCAAGAAGTGTTGGGAAGAAGCGGAGTATCTGCCTTGGCAGTGGAGCAGGTGGTGATGGGGCAGGTGGTGCTGACTGAGCCCCAGGATATCTATTTGGCGCGGGCGGCTTCCATGAAAGCGGGAGTGGCTCAGGAGGCGGTTGCCATGAGCGTGAACCGTTTGTGTGCATCAGGCTTGCAGGCCATTATTTCGGCAGCGCAAGCGATTGCACTGGGTGAGGCTGGTGTGGCCTTGGCTGGCGGTGTGGAAAGCACCAGTCGAATGCCGTATATGGCGACAAGCCAGCGTTGGGGCAGCCGCATGGGCAATGTGGCCTTGGTTGATGTTTTGTCGGAAATTTTCATCAGCCCTTTGACTGGGGAGCATGTAGGGGTGACGGGGGAGAATGTCGCCAGAAAGTACGGTGTGTCTCGTTGTGAACAGGATCAACTGGCCCTGGAGTCGCACCGTCGAGCGGTTCGTGCCATTGAAAACGGCTACTTTAAAGAGCAGATCGTCACTATGGTGGCCCACGATGGGAGCGTCTTCGAGCAGGATGAGCGTGTTCGGCATGATGGCAGTCTGGAGCAACTGGCCGACTTGAAGCCTATTTTCCAGAGCGACGGGGGAACGGTGACGGCCGGTAATATCCTGGGCTTGGCCGATGCGGCGGCAGTGGTGCTGATGATGGAAGAGGGGCAGGCGCACCGTCAGGGTTTGAAGCCCATGGGCAAGCTGCGCTCATGGGCGCATGCGGGCGTGGATCCACAATTTGCGGGCATGGGGCCGGTGCCGTCGACTCGCCTGGCGCTCAAGCGAGCAGGACTGACGGTCGCTGATATTGATGTGATCGAGTCCAATGAAGCGTTTGCGGCGCAGGTGTGCGCCGTTGCCCGGGAACTGGATTTTGATCCGGAGCGTGTCAATCCGAATGGCGGCAGTATCAGTATGGGCCATCCCTTGGGGGCGACAGGGGCTGCACTGGTGGTCAAGGCTTTGCACGAGTTGCAGCGTATCCAGGGCCGGTATGCTCTGGTGACCATGTGTCATGGCGGTAGCGAGGGAGTGGCCATGATTATCGAACGTCAGTGAGCCGTTCTCATCAAGTGATCGCTGTTATGATGGCGCCTTGCTAAAAAACGCCGGAAGTGGCGCAATGCCGCCTTCCGGCGCTGTTTTCTCTGTCGTCAGGCTATATCCAGGTTCAGGATTGTGTGGGGTGCCGCATTGCTCCCGTTTGAGCCGAGTTGCCAGACTGCTTTGCAAGGAAGAGTTTCATGGCTGGTGAGCAGGGGGACGATAGTCCTACGTTGTCGGAAAGCGAAGGGATCCGTTATCTGCACTTTGGAACGGAGTGGATTCAAGGCGCCATGCGTATTCGCAAGCCCGCTGAATTGGTCTTGGCTTACACACAACAAATGATGGCCTGGCTGCTATTTATGGAAGATCCCAAACCCGAGCACAAACTGGCTATTCTGGGGCTGGGGGCGGGTTCCCTGCTGCGTTTCTGCCTGAAGCAGACCAGCTGTCAGGTACAGACGGTGGAGTGGAATCCGTCGGTGATTGGCATGTGCAATGCTTTCTTCCGGCTGCCGCGCAGCCCACGGTCTCTGATTGATCAGGCTGACGCCGGTGTCTGGGTACAGGATAGCGATCAGCACAGTCAGTATCGCGCCTTGATGGTGGACTTGTACGACGCGCATGCCGAAGGCCCGGTACGTGACAGTCTGGAGTTCTATCAGGATTGCCGCGCGGTTCTGGATGATGAAGGCATCATGACGGTGAATCTTTTTGGTGCCCATCCCAGCTTCAAACATAATATTGACAACATTCGTGAAGCCTTTAATGGCAAAGTATTGCTCTTGCCTGAAATGGACGAGGGCAATCAGGTGGTTCTAGCCTTCAAAGGCAGCACGCTGGAGATGACGGCCGGGGAGCTGCTGAGTCGGGCCGAGCAAGTGCAGGCCGATTATGGTTTGCCGGCTACACGTTGGGCCAGGGAACTGCTCTCGTTCCGTCGCCAGATGCAGGACCAGTAGGGTTGCGGGGCAGGGATTACCTGAAGGGTCAAAGTCCTGCCGTTCGCGTTAGACTAAACACCTAAAATTTTCGTTTTTTTGCATCTAAGGAGTATTGGATGAAACTGATCAGATCGGTGCATCAGGTGGCGGCCGCTTTGGCTTGTGTAGGATTGATGTCGGGCGCTGCAGTTCATGCGCAATCTGTATCGGTATCGTCGATTGTGGAACATCCGGCTCTGGACGCCATTAAGGATGGAGTACACAAAGCGCTGACCGATGCCGGTTATAACGAAGCCTCCGGCTTCAAATGGCAGTTTCAGACCGCCCAGGGCAACCCTGCGATTGCGGCTCAGATCGCTCGTAAATTCGTCGGTGACAAGGCTGACGTGATTGTGGCCATCTCCACTCCTTCGGCTCAGGCTGTGGTCTCGGCCACCAAGACCATTCCTGTGGTGTATTCGGCAGTGACTGATCCTGTGGTGGCGCATCTGGTGCCCAGCATGGCTCCGTCCGGCACCAACGTGACGGGTGTGTCCGATGCCCTGGCACTGGAAGCCCAGGTAGACCTGATCAAGAAAGTCGTCCCCGATGCCAAGCGCGTGGGTATGGTTTACAACCCTGGTGAAGCCAACTCCGCCGTGGTCGTCAAGGAAATGAAAGAATTGCTGCCCAAGCACGGCATGACGCTGGTGGAAGCTACTGCGCCTCGTACCGTGGACGTGGGTGCAGCCGCTCGTAGTCTGGTGGGCAAGGTTGATGTGATCTACACCAATACCGACAACAACGTGGTGTCGGCTTACGAGTCCCTGGTCAAAGTGGGTGTGGACGCCAAAGTGCCTTTGATCGCTTCGGACACCGACAGTGTGGCCCGTGGTGCTATCGCGGCGTTAGGCGTGAACTACTACAACCTGGGTCTGCAGACCGGCCAACAGGTCATCCGTATTCTGAAGGGTGAAAAACCCGGTGATATGGCCTCGGAGACCAGCAGCAATCTGGAACTGTATGTCAATCCGGGCGCTGCCAAGCGCCAAGGCGTTTCGCTTAACGAGGACTTCGTGAAGTCCGCAACAAAAATCGTCGAATAAGCCTGATTTGACTGCTTCTTGCAGGTGGGTTGCCACAAGCTGCCCGCCTGTTTCTTTTGTATCCTAGACGTCCAACAATATGTCTATTTATTCAATGTGGGGGGCCCTGGAGATTGGTCTGATTTTCGGACTGGTTGCTCTGGGTGTTCTGATTTCTTTTCGCATCCTGCGATTTCCTGACCTGACGGTCGACGGTAGTTTTCCTTTGGGTGGGGCGGTTGCCGCCATCCTGATCAGCCAGGGCAATGATCCTTTCCTGGCGACTGTAGTAGCCACTTTTGCTGGTGCCATTGCCGGCACGATTACTGGCTGGTTGAACGTACGCCTGAAAATCATGGATCTGCTGGCCAGTATCCTGATGATGATCGCCTTGTATTCGATCAACCTGCGCATCATGGGTCGTCCCAATGTGCCCCTTATCATGGAGCCGACGGTCTTCACGATTCTGCAGCCCGAATCCATCGCTGACTATATTGCTCGTCCCTTGATGCTGATTGGTTTGGTAATCATTGCCAAACTGGCGCTGGATTGGTTCTTCGGTACGCAAACTGGCCTGGCCATGCGCGCTACCGGCGCCAATGCGCGTATGGCCCGTGCTCAAGGTGTGGCAACTGGCAATATGCTTTTGCTGGGCATGGCTATTTCCAATGCCCTGGTGGCCTTGGCCGGTGCCTTGTTTGCACAATCGCAGGGTGGGGCGGATATCTCCATGGGCATCGGGACCATCGTGATTGGTCTGGCTGCCGTGATTGTGGGTGAAAGCATCTTGCCCGCACGCAAACTGTTCTACGCCACCTTGGCCGTGGTGCTGGGTGCGATTCTGTACCGCTTCTTTATTGCTTTGGCTCTGAATGCCGATGTGGTCGGCCTGAAAGCGCAGGACTTGAACCTGGTCACCGCTTTGCTGGTTACCGTGGCGCTGGTGATTCCATTGCTCAAGAAAAAGCGTGCTCGTAAACAGAAGGGGGCCCAGTAATGTTAGAAGCAAAAGATCTGTCCCTGACTTTCAATCCAGGTACGCCCATTGAAACCCGTGCCTTGCGCGGTTTGTCCCTGACCATTCCCGAAGGGCAGTTCGTGACCGTGATCGGTTCCAACGGTGCGGGCAAGTCTACTTTTCTGAATGCGATCTCGGGCGACCAGTCTGTTGATGATGGCCAAATCATGATCGACAAGGTAGACGTGACTCGCCGCCCGGTCTGGGAGCGAGCCAATTGGGTAGCACGTGTGTTTCAGGATCCGATGGCCGGTACCTGTGAAGATCTGACGATTGAAGAAAATATGGCGCTGGCCACCTGCCGTGGCAGCCGCCGTGGTCTGAGCCGTGCCGTGCGTCACTCCATGCGCGCTGAATTTGCAGAGCGTCTGGAAACCTTGGGTCTGGGTCTGGAAAACCGTCTGACAGACCGCATCGGTTTGTTGTCCGGTGGCCAACGTCAGGCCGTCAGCCTGTTGATGGCGGCCTTGCGTCCTTCCAAGATCTTGCTGCTGGACGAGCATACGGCGGCACTGGACCCGCGTACGGCTGACTTTGTTTTGCAACTGACCAATCGTATTGTGCGTGAAGGTGGCCTGACCACCATGATGGTCACGCACAGTATGCGTCAGGCTCTGGATGTGGGTGACCGCACGGTCATGTTGCACCAGGGCAAGGTGGTTCTGGATGTCAGTGGTGAACAGCGTCAAGGCCTGGATGTGCGAGATCTGCTGGAGATGTTCGAGCGGGTTCGGGGCGAGACTTTAGCCGACGATAGTTTATTGCTAGGTTAGAAAGCACTATCCCGGATTTGGAAAACCGCGTGAGCTCTAGGGGTCAAACGCGGTTTTTTTATATTCAAGAAACCCTAGGTATATGATAATACGTGTTCTTTTGGCATAGGCAGACAGCGGAGCGGGTGCAAGGGGGTAGCTGGCTAATCGTAGTCGCCAAATAATGGCAGGATCGAAATGAGTCTCATCGCAAATTTTCCTGTTTGATTTGCGCTTTTTCGACATATACTTGCTGCTTGTCCAAACCATACAATCCAGTCAGTTTAAGCGTTAAACTCCCATGCAACGCTTAGCTCAGGAGTTCTTCATGTCATTTCAAAGCTTGTTGGGTCGGCAGACTTTTCGCATTGCTGCCTTCTCTTCCTTGGTTCTTCTGGCCGCTTGCGGCAACAAAGAGCCTCAAGCTCCGGCCGGCGGGATGAAGGTCCCGGTCAGTGTGATTACCGTCCAACCGACCTCTACCGAGTTGTTCTCCGAGCTGCCTGGACGAGTCGAAGCAATTAAAGATGCACAAATCCGCGCCCGTGTTTCCGGGATTGTGGAAGAGATCAACTTTGAGCAGGGCGCTGATGTCAAACAAGACCAGCTCTTGTTTACCATTGACCCGGCTCCGTACCGTGCAGTTCGTAACCAGGCTGCAGCTCAGCTGAAAAACGCCCAGGCTGACGCACAAAGTGCCAAGCAATTGGCCCAGCGTTACGAGCGTCTGATCAAGGAAAACGCGGTTTCCCGCCAGGATTACGACAACGCCAAGGCCCGCGCCATGCAGGCCGATGCCGCCATTGCCGCTGCACAAGCGACCCTGGACAGCGCCAATATTGATCTGGGCTACACCAAGATTGTGTCGCCCGTGTCGGGCCGTATCGGCAAGTCCCTGGTTACCGAAGGTGCTCTGGTCTCGGCCGCCAATGCCACGCATATGGCAACCGTGCAGCAACTGGATCGTGTCTATATTGATGTGACGCGCTCCACCGCTGAACTGACGCAACTGCGTCGCGCCATGGCCGATGGCACCTTGAAGTCGGCTGGTGAAGGCCAGGCCAAGGCCAAGGTCGTTCTGGAAGATGGCTCCCTGTACGATCAGGACGGCGCTTTGCTGTTTAGCGGTGTCAGCGTGGATCCATCCACCTCGCAAGTAACCTTGCGTGCCGTGTTCCCGAACCCTGACGAAATCCTCTTGCCCGGCATGTACGTACGCGTACGTCTGGAACAAGGCGTTATTCCGGATGCCTTGCTGGTGCCCGCCCAAGCTGTTCAGTACACCTCGGATGGTGCTTCCAACATTTATGTAGTTCGTGAAGAAAAAGCCCAGTCCGTACCTGTCGTGTTGGGACCTGAGAGCGATGGTCAGTATGTGGTCAACAAAGGCCTGCAAGCTGGCGACCAGATCATTGTCGAAGGCTTCCAGAAGATTCGTCCCGGTGCCCCTGTCCAGACGATGCCTTGGAAGGGCAACAAGTCAGCCGCTGCACCTGCTCCTGATGCGGCTCCCGCACAGGAACCGGCCGCCGCTGCTGAGCCAAACGAAGCCAAGTCTAGCGAGTAAGCGACATGCCTCAGTTTTTTATTGAAAGGCCCATTTTTGCATGGGTCGTTGCCTTGGCGATCACGCTATTTGGCTTATTGGCTTTGCCCAATATGCCTGTAGCGCAGTATCCCGATGTGGCACCACCTTCGGTCACCATCCGGGCGACCTACCCGGGTGCAACCGCGGAAGACGTTGCCAGTACGGTAGCCAGTGTGATCGAAGATCAGCTGAACGGTGCCAAAGGCCTGCTGTATTACGAGTCCGTCAGTGACTCTTATGGCTCGACCGAAATCACCGCCACGTTCCGTCCTGGTACCAATCCTGACATGGCTCAGGTGGACGTCCAGAACCGGGTCAGCAACATTACCGCTTCCTTGCCGACAGCGGTGATGGAGCAGGGCCTGCACGTGGAGCAGTCCAGTACCGGCTTTCTGCAAGTGGTGACCTTGTCCTCCACGGACGGCAGTCTGGATCAGACCGCTCTGGCTGACTACATCGAACGCAATATCAAGAACACGATTTCTCGTGTTCCTGGTGTGGCTCGCTTCCAGCTGTTTGCAGCCGGTCGCGCCATGCGTGTGTGGCTCGACCCTGCCAAGCTGGTCGGCTACCAGATGAGCCCGGCAGATGTGACCAACGCGATTCGTCAGCAAAACATGCTGGTGTCCGCCGGTATTCTGGGTGGCCCACCTAATCAGGACAGCCAGCGTGTGGCCGCTCCGATTACGGTGAACGGTCAGCTGGCAACGGTGGAAGAGTTTGAGAACATCATTCTGCGCTCGCAGGCTGATGGTTCGACCGTGCGTATCAAGGACGTGGCTCGTGTGGAAGTGGGGGCGGACAACTACCAGTTTGGTGCTCGTCTGAACAGCAAACCGACAGCGGCTTTTGCTATCTCCTTGCTGCCTGAAGCGAACGCGCTGGATACCGCCGCAGCGATTAAAGTCGAAATGGAGAAGTTGGCCGAGTTCTTCCCGGAAAACATTCGCTACGACATTCCTTACGACACCTCGCCCTACGTGGACAAGTCCATCACTCAGGTGGTCTACACCTTGCTGGAAGCCATGGTGCTGGTGTTCATCGTGATGTACGTGTTCCTGCAAAACGTGCGCTACACCCTGATCCCTGCACTGGTGGTGCCGGTGGCTATCTTGGGGGCGTTCGCGGTGATGCAGGTCCTTGGCATGTCCGTGAACGTGCTGACCATGTTCGCGATGGTGCTGGCCATTGGTATTTTGGTGGACGACGCGATCGTGGTGGTGGAGAACGTCGAACGTATCATGGTGGAGGACGGGCTCTCGCCTAAGGAAGCGACCAAGAAAGCCATGCCGCAAATTAGTGGCGCTATTGTGGGTATTACGCTGGTGCTGTCGGCCGTGTTCTTGCCCCTGGCATTCATGGCCGGTTCGGTGGGTGTGATTTACCGTCAGTTCTCGGTGGCCATGGCTGTGTCGATTGCCTTCTCCGGCTTTTTGGCACTGACCTTTACACCTGCCTTGTGCGCGACTTTGTTGAAACCTATTCCCAAGGGCCATCACGAAACCAAGCGTGGCTTCTTTGGCTGGTTCAACCGTGTCTTTACGCGTACCACCAACGGCTACGAAAGCTTTATTGGCAAGACCTTGCGTCGTGGTGGTCGGATGATGTTCATCTACCTGATCATGGTGCTGGTGCTGGGTTTCCTGTACATGCGTATGCCAACCGCGTTCTTGCCCGAGGAAGATCAGGGCTACGTGATTGCCAACATCGAACTGCCTGCCGGTTCGACGGCCAACCGCACGATTGAAACCATCTCCAAGGTAGAGGACTACTTCAAAGAGCAGCCTCAGGTTGAAAACATCATTGCCGTGCAAGGTTTCAGCTTTAACGGTAGTGGTTTGAACTCGGCTATTGCCTTTGTGCCCTTGAAAGACTTCAACGAACGTAAAGGCAAGGAAAACTCGGCTCAAGCCATTTCCGGCAAGGCCATGGGCCAACTGCTGTTCGGTTTGCCCGACTCCATGGTGATCGCGATTGTGCCACCCGCTATTTCTGCTCTGGGTAACTCCTCGGGTATTGATATGCGTCTGGAAGACCGCGGCGGCATGGGTCACGATGCCCTGATGGCAGCCGCGGATCAGTTGCTGGCCCTGGCCAAGGCAAGCCCTGTGTTCGATCCACAGAGTGTGCGTATCACGGGCTTGGGACCTGGCAAACAGATCCGTCTGGAAATTGACCGAGACAAGGCGGCTGCTTTGGGTGTGAACTTCAGCGAAGCCTCTGCCTTGATCAGTGGCGCCCTGGGCTCGTCTTTTGTGGGTAAATTCACCAACCAGGGACGTGTGCAAAGTGTCTGGGTACAAGCTGATGCGCCGTATCGCATGACCATCGACGATGTGCTCAAGCTCAACGCTCGCAATAGCGAAGGCAAGATGGTTCCGCTGTCGGCCTTTGTCAGCCAGACGACTGAACAAGGTCCGGTACAGATCGTGCGCTACAACAGTTACGAGTCTGTCCGTATCGGTGGTGGCCCCGCTCCAGGCTATACCTCGGGTGAAGCCATGATCGAGATGGAAAACCTGATGAAGCAGTTGCCTAGCGGCTTTGGTGTGGACTGGACAGGTCTGTCTTATCAGGAACGTCAGGCCGCAGGCCAGTCCGCTATCTTGATGGGCTTGGCGGTTCTGGTGGTGTTCATGCTGCTGGCTGCCTTGTACGAAAGCTGGGCGATTCCGCTGTCCGTGATGCTGGCCGTACCGCTGGGTATGCTGGGTTCGGTCTTGCTGGTCTCCGGTCTGGGTATGCCTAACGACGTGTACTTCCAGGTGGGTATCGTGACGGTGATCGGTCTGTCAGCGAAGAACGCGATTCTGATTGTGGAGTTTGCCAAGGATGCCTACGCACGTGGTGCTACCTTGATCGACGCCACTCTGGAAGCTGCTCGCTTGCGTTTCCGTCCTATCTTGATGACCTCTTTCGCCTTTGTGCTGGGTGTGGTGCCTCTGGCTACCTCCACTGGTGCGGGTGCTGCCAGCCAGAACGCCGTGGGTCTGGGTGTGCTGGGTGGTATGTTGGCCGCAACGCCCTTGGCTGTCTTGATGGTGCCGACCTTCTTTGTCGTGATCCTCAAGCTCTTTAAAACTAAACCCCGTCTGTTTGGCGAAGCCGCTAAATTGCACGAGGAAGAACAGGCCAAACAAGCTGCGCAGCCGGCCGGTTCGCAAGGAGGACAGCACTGATGTCTAGCATGTTTTTACGTAGCCCCTTGGTGCTGGCCGTGGCGTTTGCCTTGTCGGCTTGCTCCTTGGCACCGAAGTACGAACGTCCTGATTCCCCTGTGCCTGCACAATTCCCTCTGGCCCAGCAGGGCCAGGTGGATGCGGCACAGGCTGCTGATCTGGGCTGGCGTGAATTCTTTACCGATCCGCGTCTGCATGCCCTGATCGAGCAGGCCCTGGAAAATAACCGTGATCTGCGTATTGCCACTCAGCGCATCGAGGAAGCTCGCGCGCAATACGGCGTGGCACGCAGTGACCAGTTGCCCAGCATTGGTGTGCAGGCGGCCGAGCAGGCCACCCACACACCGGCTGAACTGCGCCCAGGTGGCCCAAATTCGGCCCCGGTAACCCGTACTTTCCAGGCTGGTGTCGGTATTACTGCTTTTGAGCTGGACTTCTTTGGTCGAGTGCGTGATCTGGCCCGTGCCGCTCAAGAACAGTACTTTGCCACTGAGCAGGCTCAGCGCACCGCCCACATCGCCCTGGTGGCGGGCACCGCCGAAGCCTACTTCAAGGTACGTACTGCAGAAGAACTGCATGCTTTGATGAGCAATACCTTGCGCAGCCGTCAAGAGACATTGCGTCTGGTGCAGTCTTCTTACGATGCTGGTACGGTGTCGGCGCTGGACCTGAACCAGGCCAAGGTGCAATACAACACCGTGCGTTCCGATATGCAGGCTGTCGAGCGTGATCGTCAGCGTGCACTCAATGCCTTGCAGGTCTTGTTGGGCGGTGAAATACCGGCTGACCTGCCAGCTGGCTTGCCCTTTACCCGAGCTCAGCTGATGCCTGGCTTGCCTGTAGGGTTGTCGGCAGAGTTGCTGGAGCGTCGTCCTGACATTCTGGCCGCCGAGCACGTCTTGCGTGGTTCCAACTACAGCATCGGTGCAGCACGCGCTGCTTTCTTCCCGCGTCTGAGCCTGACCGGCCTGCTGGGCTTCATGAGCCCCGAGCTGGGTGGTCTGTTCAGTTCGGGTAACCGTTACTGGCAGTTCCAGCCGCAAATTACCATGCCGCTGCTCTCGGGCAGTACCTGGGCCAATCTGGATCTGGCCGAGGCTCGTCGTGATATTGCGATCAGCCAGTATGAAAAAACCATTCAGGAAGCCTTCCGCGAAGTGGCTGATGCTCTGGCGGGCGAAGCCACCTACGGTCAGCAGATCGACGCCTTGCAGGAAGTCGATCAGGCTGCCAGCGAAAGCTTGCGTCTGGCCAAGCTGCGTTACGAAGTGGGTATAGACAGCTTCCTGCAGGTGCAAACGGCGGAAGTCAGCCTGTACGGTACGCGTCAAGCCTACATTCAGACTGGCCTGGCATCCCTGATGAACCGGGTCGAGTTGTACAAGGCTTTGGGTGGCGGCTGGACAGCTGAAACCGTCAAGTCTGAAACAAAGACCCAGGCCACTGGGACAGCACCGGAGTAAACAGGCGATAATACGTCTGGTCATTCATCCCTGAAACTACGGAGGTCCTTGGGGAATGTTAGAACTGGGCGTCAATATCGATCATGTGGCGACGCTGCGCCAGCAGCGTCTGACCACATACCCTGATCCAATTCAGGCCGCTTTGCGAGCAGAAGAAGCCGGAGCGGACCTGATCACCTTACATCTGCGTGAAGACCGGCGTCATATTCAGGATGCCGACGTCGAGGCCCTGCGCCCCGTACTGCGTACCCGGATGAATCTGGAATGCGCCATCACCACCGAAATGCTGGACATTGCTTGCCGTATCAAACCGGACGATGTCTGCCTGGTTCCCGAACACCGTGCTGAACTGACGACCGAAGGTGGTCTGGATGTGGTCGGTCATCTGGACCAGGTCAAGGCCGCTGTGCAGCAATTGCAGGGCGCCGGTATTCGCGTCTCGCTGTTCATTGATGCCGACCCGGCGCAAATCCGAGCCGCCAGCGACGTTGGTGCCACCGTGATCGAACTGCACACTGGCACCTATGCGGATGCTCAAACGCCCGAGCAGGCCGCCAGCGAACTGGAACGTATCCGTGCCGGTATTGCTCAAGGTGTGTCGCAAGGTCTGCGTGTGAATGCGGGTCATGGCCTGCACTACGACAACGTACAAGCGATTGCCGCCTTGCCGGGGCTGACGGAGCTTAATATTGGTCACGCTATTGTTGCCCAGGCTGTCTTTGACGGTTGGGAAAAAGCCGTGCGCGACATGAAAGCCCTGCTGGTGCAAGCGGGCGCTCCTGCTCAAGCCTGACTGAGCCCTGCCATCAGGGCAGGGCACTCTTAACTGATTCTGGAAGCACTATGAGTACCATTGATTCCCTATTGTCCCGCCGCTCCATCAAGCTGGTGCAAGGCCCCGGCCCGAACGAGCAAGAGCTGGACCTGATTTTGCGCGCTGCCATGGTTGCTCCTGACCATGGCCGTTTGCAGCCATGGCGCTTTTGCCTGATTCGTGGCGAAAACGTGCAGGCTTTGGGTGAACTGGCCATTGCCGCCAATGAGCGCGCCGGTAATCCCTTGACCGAGCAGAAAGCCGCTAGCGTACGCGCCTGGCTGGCCAAAGTGCCCATGTTGATCGCCGTGGCCAGCCACATCGATCATGGCGAAGAGAAAATCCCTGAACTGGAACGTGTTCTGGCAACGGGCGCAGCCGTCAGCAATATGCTGCATGCGGCTCATCAACTGGGCTTTGGTGCTTTCTGGAGCACCGGCCTGGGCACCTATGGTGAAGAAGTTCCTGAAGCCCTGGGTTTCGATTCCCTGGATTACCAGTTCCTGGGCTTTGTGTCGGTAGGTACGCCTATTCACAATCTGGGTCCTGCCCAGCGTCCCGAGCCACAAAAGTTCGTGACGGAGTGGCAGCCTGCTTAAATTTGCGGGGTAGCCTGCGCGAGCCAAGTTCGCGATTGTGAAGAAAAAGCCTGAGTTCAATGACGAACCCAGGCTTTTTTGTCTTCTCTTGTTCAGTAAGTGATGCAGGCTGGATGAGCAGCAGGGGGCGGTAGCTTCCTTGTCCTATTCTCCGCTCTCTTGTCTTGATTCCTGCCTGTCTAAACCCGCTCTGAGGCCTTAAGTACTGGTTTTCTGATGGACAGGTTTATGCGGTTGAGCCTTGGTCGAGGCATCTGTATGACAGCATGTTCCCTCCAAACCATCCAGAATCGGACAATCTGGATGCTGGTCCCCCTGGCATTGCTCAGCCAGCACACGCAGCTTGGCAGCCATGTCCAGCAGCAGGGCCGCGCGGCTTTCCAGATCCTTGATATGAGCCTGGGCCAATTGCTTGACCTCGCTGCTGGGGCGTTGCTGATCGCGCCACAGGCTGGTCAGTTGCTGAATGTCCGCCAGATTGAAACCCAGGTCCTTGGCACGAACAATAAAGTGCAAGGTGTCCAGGTCCTGATCCTGATAGACGCGGTAGCCATTGGGAGCACGGTCACTATTCAAGAGTCCCAGATCTTCATAGTGCCGGATCATTTTGGGTGTCAGGCCGGTTACGCGGGCCGCTTCACTAATCAGCATGGGCTTTCCTCGGGCAGTGCAAGGGGACTGCGTTATGATTGAAAGAGTCAATTCTGCACATTGTAGAACGGGTGGTCGGGCAGGTCATCAGGCCCCTGATAGCCTTAGTATGGACTCAAGGAGCGGTTATGAAAGAAATTCAGTGTGATATTGCCGTAATTGGAGCAGGGACAGCAGGCATGACAGCGTATCGTACGGCCAAACGAGCCGGCAAACGAACGTTGATGATTGAATCAGGCCCTTATGGCACCATGTGTGCGCGTGTTGGCTGCATGCCATCCAAATTGCTGATCGCAGCAGCGGACGCTGCTCATCATGCCCGCCATACCGCTCCTTTCGGTGTTCATGTAGACGGCAATATCCGCATTGAAGGCAAGGAGGTCATGGACCGCGTGCGTCGCGAGCGTGATCGCTTTGTACAGTTTGTCGTGGACGATGTGGAAGGCTTTGATGCCGAAGACAAAGTGCGTGGTCATGCCCGCTTTGTGTCCGAGCACGTGCTGGAAGTGGATGACCATACCCGTATCACCGCAGGGCACGTGATTATTGCCACCGGCTCCACGCCCGTGCGCCCCAAGGAGCTGGAGCCGCTGGGGGCTTTGCTGATCAATAACGAGGATGTTTTTGACTGGACGGATTTGCCGGAAAGCGTGCTGGTTGTAGGCACTGGCGTGATTGGCCTGGAGTTGGGCCAGGCGCTGGCGCGCTTGGGCGTGAAGGTGTCCATTATCAACCGCAGCCAGAGCCTGGCGGGTCTTTCTGATCCTGAGGTGCGTGAAGCCGGACGGGCGATTTTCAACCAGGAACTGAACATTCGCGCTGACGTAACCGTGTTGGGCAGCGAAGTCGTCAATGGCAAGGCGCGCGTGCGCTTGCAGGTGGATGGCAAGGAACTGGTCGAGGATTACGACTACGTTCTCGGCGCCGCAGGCCGCAGACCACAGTTGGATAATTTGGGGCTGGACAATACCCCTGCACAGTGGGATAGCAAAGGACGAGTAGTGTATGACCCTGCCAGCCTGCAGCTGAAAGGCACTTCCATTTATCTGGCCGGTGATGTGAACCAGCGTGCGCCTATCTTGCACGAGGCAGCGGATGATGGTCGTCTGGCCGCTTTGCAGGCCGTCAGCAATGGCCAGGACGAGCCTATGGCGCGTCGTGCGCGCATGGCGGTGATGTTCACGGATCCACAGGTGGCCGTGGTTGGCACGCCCTTTAAATCCCTGCCAGAAGGCGCGGTGACAGGGAGTGTGAACTTCGGCAATCAGGGCCGTGCCCGCGTGATGCTGGTCAACCGTGGCTTGCTGCATGTGTATGCGGATAAGGAAGGCAAGTTCCTGGGAGCTGAGATGGTCGGGCCTCAAGCTGAACATATTGCTCACTTGCTGGCCTGGTCCTTGCAGATGGGGCTGACCCTGGATCAGATGCTGGCCATGCCGTTCTACCACCCCGTATTGGAAGAGGGCTTGCGCACGGCGCTGCGCGGTGCTCAAGCAGCCTTGCGCGGCAAGTAAGCCCGTTTGAACGGGTCTGATTCCGTGCTTGGGTTCTTGTCCCGAGAATCCTGATCCTGTCTGTGAACTGCCCGCCAAAAGTTGGATGCTGATCCGACCTTTGGCGGGCAGTTTGATTTTCAGGGTACTTTTATTACTTACCGGCGTTTTGCAGATGCTGCGCGGTGGTCGCCTCAGTCACCGGATCATTTTCCAGCGCGCCCAGCAAGGAATGCAGCAGGCCGGGAAAGCGCTCCTCCAGATCGTCCTTACGCAGCGATAGCAGGTTTTCTCGTCCAGAAGGCCGTTGCCAGATCACGCCGCTATCGCGCAAGACACGCCAGTGATGCGTCATGGTGGATTTGGTTTGACCTTGCAGCAGCGAGCCACATGCGCGTTCGCCTTCAGAGGCCAGAGCGCGCACAACGGCCAGGCGCAAGGGATTGCCCAGGGCAGTCAGTACATTTTCCAAGCGAATCTGCGCGCGCTCGGGATGATTGGGAAGCATGTAGAGTCCTGTCATTATTCGTCGCGGTGATTGTACCTGTGTCCACGTACCGTTTTGGCCTTGTGCTGTGGTTTGGATGCACGAGTGCGTGGAAAAAATCTTGTTAATAGTACGATTGTAGGCGTACTATCTGATTGTTATCAACCACTGGAACAACCGGAGCCTAGGTGCCTTGCACCGCAAGGCAGGTCGACTCCAAGGACAATCATCATGGCTCGCCATACACCCATCACTCGCTATCGGAACATTGGTATCTCGGCGCATATTGACGCTGGCAAAACCACCACCACCGAGCGCATTCTTTTCTACACCGGCGTCAGTCACAAGCTGGGGGAAGTGCATGACGGGGCGGCCACTATGGACTGGATGAGCCAGGAGCAGGAGCGCGGCATCACCATTACCTCGGCGGCTACCACCTGCTTTTGGCGAGGCATGGATGGCTCGCTGCCCGAGCACCGCATCAATATCATCGACACCCCCGGCCACGTGGATTTCACCATCGAGGTTGAACGTTCCATGCGCGTGCTGGACGGCGCGGTTATGGTGTATGACGCCGTCGGCGGGGTACAGCCGCAATCTGAAACGGTGTGGCGTCAGGCTAACAAGTACAAGGTGCCGCGCCTGGCCTTCGTCAACAAGATGGACCGCGTGGGGGCGGATTTCTTCCGTGTACGTCAGATGATGGTGGATCGCCTCAAGGCCAATCCCGTGCCTGTGGTGATTCCCATGGGGGCTGAAGATGGCTTCAAGGGCGTGATTGACCTGCGTTTGATGAAAGCGATTGTGTGGGACGAGGCCTCTCAGGGCATGAAATTCAGTTTTGAGGACATCCCTGCGGATTTGCTCGCCCCGGCCAGGCAATGGCGCGAGCGCATGCTGGAAGCGGCGGCCGAAGCCAATGAAGAGCTGATGAATCAGTACCTGGAAACCGGAGATTTGAGCGTGGCCCAGATTACGTTGGGCTTGCGCTTGCGCACTATTGCCGGAGAGATTCAGCCCATGCTGTGTGGCTCGGCCTTCAAGAACAAGGGTGTGCAACGCATGCTGGATGCGGTGGTGGAGCTGCTGCCTTCTCCTGTAGATGTGCCTGCAGTGCAAGGCGTGGACGAGGCTGGCGAAATCGTCACTCGCCAATCTGACGACAATGAGAAGTTCTCGGCATTGGCCTTCAAGCTGATGACGGACCCTTATGTCGGCCAGTTAACCTTTGTGCGTGTGTATTCAGGCGTGCTGGCCAAGGGCGATAGCGTCTATATTCCGGGCCGTGGCAAGAAAGAGCGTATTGGCCGGATTGTGCAGATGCATGCCAATGACAGGCATGAAGTTGATGAACTGCACGCCGGTGATATTGCGGCCTGCGTTGGGTTGAAAGAGGTCAGCACGGGGGAAACCTTGTGTGATCCTTCGGCCATCCTCACCCTGGAGCGCATGGAGTTTCCCGAGCCGGTGATTCGTCAGGCCGTGGAGCCCAAGACCAAATCCGATCAGGAAAAGATGGGAATTGCGCTCTCGCGTCTGGCTTCTGAAGATCCGTCCTTCCGTGTCAGCACGGACGAGGAGTCGGGCCAGACGATTATTGGCGGTATGGGCGAGCTGCATCTGGAGATCATTGTGGATCGCATGAAGCGCGAGTTCGGCGTGGAAGCGAATGTGGGCAAACCACAAGTGGCCTACCGCGAAACCATCAGCAAGACCGTGCGCGATGTCGAAGGCAAGTTTGTGCGTCAGTCTGGCGGTAAAGGACAGTACGGCCATGTGGTCTTCACCCTGGAGCCGCAAGAGGCGGGCAAGGGCTTTGAGTTTGTCGACGCCATCAAGGGCGGAGTGGTTCCGCGTGAATACATCCCGGCGGTGGAAAAAGGCGTGCTGGAGGCCCTGAACAGTGGTGTACTGGCGGGCTATCCCGTGGTGGATGTGAAAGTCACCTTGACCTTCGGTTCCTATCACGACGTGGACTCGTCCGAGCAAGCCTTCAAGATGGCGGCGATCTTTGGTTTCAAGGAAGCGGCCAAGCAGGCATCACCCGTGATCCTGGAGCCCATGATGGCGGTGGAGGTGGAAACGCCTGAAGACTATGCCGGTAATGTGATGGGGGATCTGTCCAGCCGTCGTGGCATGGTGCAGGGCATGGATGACATGGTGGGGGCGGGCAAGCTGATCAAGGCGGAAGTGCCTTTGTCCGAGATGTTTGGCTATGCCACCACGCTGCGTTCCATGTCCCAGGGCCGTGCAACGTACAGCATGGAGTTCAAACGCTACGCGGAAGTGCCCAAGTCCATGGTGCAGAATCTGGTGGCTGAACGTCAGAGCACACGACACGCAGGCTGATACTAAAGGGGGCGGGTGTTCCTGTGTCTCACCAGGCACGGGAACACCCGCCCCGATGCTGTGCCTGTTGTTGTTGTTGTTGTTGTTGTTGTTGTTGTTGTTGTTGTTGTTGTTGTTGTT
>NZ_DAMBOE010000009.1:0-232933 GCF_032063905.1 Alcaligenes phenolicus | reverse complement strand
TTCAGAAGGGAAAACTCCGTAAAACGATGTAGCTGATTGATAACTATAAGGAATAGCTATAAAAATAATTTTTAGCTTATTTCGACTTTTGGCCTTCAGGCAGGAGGCTTCAAGCTTTTTCAGAGCTAAACACGAACTGAAAGCTATTTTCCTCACGGAAATTCGTTAAATCATCTCCCCCGTCCTCTGACCATTCCTCCCTCTATCACCCTTCTATATAGATAGGGGACAAACTCCCTCCCAGAAATAGTCGCCAGTCGATGGGTTGGTTGGTTGGTTGGTTGGTTGGTTGGTTGGTTGGTTGCTGGATAGATGGATGGATGGCGGACAAAAGAACGGCCACACGAACACTGCATCGACCCTGTGCCTTCAACCAACAGTGTCTATATATAGCGAGTTGAATGGCCTCCTAGATCGAGCAGTATGCAGGGCTGCTAGCCGCTCGGGGCCCCAGGTCCGGGTGTTGGGGCGAGTCGGAGTACTTGCCGCGGTCGCAGTCATGATCGGGGATGCAAGCAGTCTGCTGTTTGAGCCCAAAGTTTGTGATTGGTCCGGGGGACCAATCACTGGGCGAGTTCAGACTGCGCCCCGATCATGACTGCGACAAGGGGACCGGCGCATTGCGCCGGCAAGTAGTCCGCCCCAACACCCGGACCCGGGGACTCGAGTGGCGACCTACAGAGAGCGGCTAGCACCATAAACATCCCCAAGCAGTCTCCCAACCAAAGCGAAGCATTCATCCTCCCTAAACTCTCTATATAGTCATAAAGGCATAGCAGCCTCACCGACTTGGCCCTACACTAGCCCGGAACAGATATTCCTGAGCGAAATTACTATGCATGAAGACATCCTGATTAACGTCACTCCGTTTGAAACCCGTGTTGCCCTGGTCGAGCAAGGTGCTGTCCAGGAAATTCATATCGAGCGCAGCATCCAACGTGGTTATGTGGGGAACGTCTATCTGGGAAAGGTGGCGCGGGTTTTGCCCGGCATGCAAAGTGCCTTTATTGATATTGGCCTGGAACGCGCGGCGTTTATCCATGTCGCGGACTTACGCCAGAATCGCACCGAGCGTAATCAGGGTAGTCCGACCACGCCGATTGAAAAGCTCTTGTACGAAGGTCAGTCTCTATTAGTACAAGTCATCAAGGATCCATTGGGTACCAAGGGTGCTCGTGTATCAACGCAAATCAGTATTGCGGGCCGCATGTTGGTGTATCTGCCTTTTGATCCTCATATTGGCGTGTCGCAACGTATTGGTTCGGATGCAGACCGGATCGAGCTGCGCGAGCGTGTCAGTCGTCTCATGCCCAAGGATGAAAAAGGCGGTTTCATCGTACGGACTCAGGCCGAATGCGCGACGGATGAAGAGATCAGTGCAGACCAGCAGTATCTGCGCACTTTGTGGACACGTATTCAGGAGCGTATCCGCGAGCAAGGCGCCCCCTCTGTTCTCTATACGGACTTGAGCCTGGCGCAACGTGTTTTACGCGATATGGTGACACCCAACACCCAATCCATCATCGTGGACTCGCGCACCGTCGTGCAGGAGATGAAGGAATGGGCACAAATTTACACGCCCTCGGTACTGGAGCGCATCAGTCATCACAAAGGCAGTCGCGCTCTGTTTGATACAGCCCATGTGGATGAAGAAATCAATCGCGCCCTGTCGCGTCGGGTGGATTTGAAATCCGGCGGCTATTTAATCATCGATCAGACCGAAGCACTGACTACGGTGGATGTGAATACCGGCGGTTTCGTCGGTGGTCGCAACTTTGACGACACGATCTTCAAGACCAATCTGGAAGCCGCCATTGCCCTAGCCCGCCAACTGCGTCTGCGCAATCTGGGTGGCATCATCATTCTGGACTTTATTGATATGGACGACCCTGCTCACCGGGAGTCTGTCTTGCAGGAGCTGCAAAAAGCGCTGGCCAAAGACCGCACCCGCGTGACGATCAATGGTTTTAGTCAGTTAGGTCTGGTGGAAATGACGCGCAAACGTACGCGTGACTCTTTGGCGCACCAACTGTGCGAGCCCTGCCCCACCTGCCAATCGCGAGGTTCCGTCCGTACGGCCCGCACCGTCTGCTATGAAATCTTGCGCGAGGTCCTGCGCGAAGCCAAACAATTCAATCCCAAAGAATTTCGTATTTTGGCGGCTCAAGAGGTCGTGGACCTGTTTCTGGAAGAAGAAAGCCAGCACCTGGCCGTAGCGGGCGACTTTATTGGCAAACCTATTTCTCTGGAAGTAGATCCACACTACTCCCAGGAACAGTACGATATTATTTTGCTGTAATTGATCAGCATTGGGGTTGGCTGAGTAGCCAATCCCCTACATAAGCTCTTGTACGGCAAGTCTACGGCCTGCTCGGACACGCTCCTACGCACGCAAAGCTCAGGCACAGATACAAGCAAACCAGCAAACATCTTCTGGCACGCGGCAACTAGCAGCAGAAAAACACGCCCCGGCTTATTCGCTAATCTGATGGCGAATGATATGAAAGCCCTCTGACTCCTGAGGTGCCACAAAGTAACGACTGAACAAATCAAACTGCGCTTCGGTCGTCTCAAAGGGATGCTCACCACTGGCATTACGGGCATGCAAACGTGCTTTGCACAGTTCATCTGCCACATCCAGATAATGCAGTTCATGAGCCACAGCCGATTTTTCAATCAGCTCCCGCGCCCAAGCGCGTGTTGCCAAGGTATTGGACGGAAAATCCAGCACTACAGACATCCCAGCCTGCAACAAAGCAGCAATATGCGGTGCCATGGCCGCCCGCAACTGCGCTGAACAGCGCGCGTAATCTTCCAAAGACGCAATTTGACCGGGGTATACGTTAGCCAGCCAAACGTCTTCGCTGATTAGTACGGTCTTGGGCTGCTCGGACAGCTTTTTAGCAAAGGTGGATTTACCCGCCGCTATCTTGCCGCAAATCAGATAGAGCATCGCTGCTGTCGAGGCTATCTGTCTGGCTTGGGGTGTAGAGGCAAGATCCATAATCATCTCTATTCATTGAGAGGGACTGAAAACAATAAACCCGCCTGAAAAAGCGGGTCACGAGCAGGACAGACTTATCCTGCGATCAGGGCGCCTCATGTGCTGAGCGAGTTGCCCAGCACAAAGCTTGGACACTTACAGCGGCGCAACCGGTACAAAATCATCCTCGGGCAGCACTTCTTTTGGTGCATCGTCCGGATTGCACACACCTGGAGCACGGATTGAAGTGAAGATCTCCTGAATCTCACGCTTCACATCAGCGCGGTAGGCGTAAACCTTGGCGTCTACCCAACCCTTTTGCATCATGGTCAGATCGATCAGGATACTTTTATCCCAGCCCGCCCCCGGTTCCAGTTCGTAGCGCAAAGTGCCATAGCTGGCCTGACGCTCATCCATCTTGAAGACCGCTGCTTTACCACACTCGGCCTGATGCTTGAACAAGGCACGCTGAATGCCCACAAAGTCCGTATTGATGCGGCGCTCCGTCTTGAAATAACTGGGACGACGCAAATCCTGTTCTCGCAGTTCCGCACCCTGCTTGGCACATCCTGCCAACACAGCCAGCCCGGCCAGCGCAAGAATGATTTTCTTCATGATGTTCCTTATCGTGCAGCCCCAGGCTGCTTATTCGTTGAACTGAAACTGCATTTGGTAGAAACCGGCGTACACGCCGTTGCGGGCCAGCAATTCGTCGTGACGGCCCTGCTCAATAATCCGCCCTTCGTCCAGCACCAGGATTTGATCCGCATTTTGTACGGTAGACAGACGATGCGCAATCACCAAGGTACTGCGTCCCTTCATCAGGGTCTCCAGCGACATCTGAACCTGACGCTCGGACTCATTATCCAGAGCCGAGGTGGCTTCATCCAGAATCAGAATGGGAGCATTTTTAATCAAGGCACGGGCAATGGCCAGACGCTGACGCTGGCCACCAGACAGGGAATTGGCGTTCTCGCCCACCATCGTATCCAGACCTTGTGGCAAGCCTTCCACGAACTCGCGCAGATTGGCTGCCTCCAGCGCTTCCCAGATACGCTCCGGCGTAACATCGGCTCCCGCACCATAGGCCACGTTTTGGCCAATCGTCGCTTCAAACAGAACCACGTCCTGGCTGACCAAAGAAATCTGGCTACGCAAGCTACGCAAGGTCAGCTCTTCCGAGGGAATGCCGTCTACCCGCACTTGCCCACTGCTAGGGATCAAGAAACGCGGCAACATATTGGCCAGTGTGGTCTTGCCACTACCGGAACGACCAACCAGAGCAATAGTCTGGCCGGGCTGCACCGCAAAACTGACCTCGGACAAGGTATCGCGATGCGCGTGGGGGAAACGATGTGACACCGAGTCGAACTCGATATGACCATGCACAGGCTGCGTGAACTCTCGAGTCCCGGTATCGGGCTCCGGGTCCTGATCAACAAGCTTGAAGACACTTTCTGCCGCCACCAGCATGCGCTGCATCGTGCCGGTGATATTGGTCAAACGCTTGATAGGGTCAAAAATCTGTCCCAGGGCAGCCATGAAAGCGGCAAAGCTACCGATAGTCAGCGTGCCGGTATTAGCCTGGTAAAGAGCGACAAAAATCACTCCGGCCACGGCAATCGACACAAACAACTGTGTGATGGGCGACAAAGCGGCATCCGCAGAAGCTGCACGCATGGCGAAGCGGCGCAGGCGCGCATTCACATACATGAAACGGGTGTTTTCGCGCTCGTAGCCATCAAACAGCTTGATGACACGTTGGGCATCGATAGCTTCACTGACCACACGAGTCAGCTCGGCATTCATGTTCACGGTATCGCGGTTGATGCGGCGCAGGCGACGCGACACCAATTTGGCCACAAAGACCGAGGCGGGCATGACCAGAAACACGATGACGGTCAATTGCCAGGACATGTAAAGCAAAACACCCAACAAGGCGATCACGGTCAAGGTTTCGCGCACTACGACGGTGACCACCTCGGTGGCCACGCCAGTCATGGTGCCGGCATCAATCGTGAAGCGGTTCAGCAAACGGCCAGTATCCCCTTGCTTGAACTCCGAATCGGACAATCCCAGCAAGCGGGAGAACATGTCACCACGTAAAGTCAGCAACATTTTGTTGGCGATCCAGGCAAACAAATAAGAACTGCCGTAACTGGTCACGCCGCGCACAAACATCAGCCCGATCACCGCCAGCGGGATGGACCACATATAGTCCGGATTGGCACCCGTAAAGCCATCATCCAGCAAAGGCTTCATGATCACCGCCAGCACCGGCTGGGTAGCCGAGGAGATGCTGACCAGGATCAGCGCCAGCACCGCTATCTTCCAATAAGGCAGCAAACGGCTATAAATGCGCTTCCAGAGATCGGATTTGACAGGATCGTGCCCAGCAGGCTTGATTTTGGTTTCTATGGCGTTGGACAACGAGGACACCCTATATACTATCTAATTGTGTTTATTCTAACGCTCATTGCCTGAATCGAGCGTCTCCGCACTTGTTGGTTCTGCCTAGTTGTCCTGTTCATGTCTGATCCCTCTGCCCTTTATTTACGATTGCCTAATTGGCTAGGCGATGTATGCATGAGCCTGCCGTGTTTACAGGCTCTGCTGGATACCGGTTTGCCCGTCGTGGTTTGCGCCCGTCCATGGGCCCGCGAACTGCTGTCGGCCTACCCCTTGCATGGCTTCATCCCCATGAGCAGCCACTGGCATCAGGACGCCAAGGCCATACGCCGTTATCGTCGCCAGCACGGCCATCGCCAAGCATATGGTCTGCTGCTACCCGATTCGCTGAGCAGTGCCCTCAGCTTCAAACTGGCAGGTCTGCCGGCCTGCGGTTACCGGGACGATGGCCGTAGCCTTTTATTACGATGGCCTTTAAATAAGCCGCAAAAGCAGTTGCACGCAGTGCAATCCTGGTTCTATATTGTTCAGCAGGCTTTGGCGCTGTGGAATTTGAACCCGGCGCCTGAACAAGCCCCAGCCACCCTGGATTTGACGCTCAGCCCCCTGCAACGGCAAGAAGGCGACAACAGTCTGCGCCAAGCCGCCCTGCGCCCCGGTGACTATATTCTGATCGCCCCTACCGCAACGGGACTGCACAAAGGCCGCGTCAAAGTCTGGCCGTATTTCGACCAACTGACCCGCCATCTGCAAGCCCAAGGCAAAACCGTCATTATGTGCCCCCCGCCCAACGAGCATGAGGCTGCCCTGCAAAATGCGCCCAGCGCACGTTGCCTGCCGCCCCTGCCTTTAGGAGCGTTTGCGCGGCTTTGCCAACAGGCGCAGTGGGTTATTTGCAATGACTCTGGCGTCTCCCATATCGCGGCAGCCATCAAGGCCCAGCAGCTGACCTTATGTGGCGTCACCAACCCTGAAGACACCGGTCCCTGGTCGCCACGGGCGATTTGCCTGGGGCGCGATGGCCAATGGCCAACGCTGGACGAGGTGGTGCAAGTGCTGGAGTCAGAGCGGGAGCACCCATGAATGTATCGAGCATCCTGACCAGCCTGGTCATTCCGCTGAATTTGTTTGCCGCCCTATTACTTGTGGCGGTGCTGCTCTTTATCTTGCGCCTGCGCAAAACTGCCGCCGCTCTGGCCTTGGCCGGACTGCTCTGGACCGGCGCCTGGTCCCTGCCTGCCACCAGTCTGTATGCGGGCGGTTATCTGGAAAAAATGTATCCCTATCAGCCGGCTGAGCAGGTAACGCAAGCCGATGCCATTGTGGTTCTGGGCGGCCACACCGCTCAAAACCGCAGCAATTGGTTCTTGCCCCAAACGGCACAGAAAACATCGGCGCGGGTAGAACGAGCGGCCGATCTGTATAAAGCGGGCCGTGCACCTTACATTGTCTTGTCGGGAGCCGCGCTGGACGGCGGCATCAGTGAAGCCAAGGTCATGGCCAACACCCTGACTAACCTGGATGTGCCCGCCTCGGCCACACTGATGGAAAACGAAAGCCTGACCACCCAGCAAAATGGTGCATACACCGCCCAGCTACTGCAAGAAAAGCAGGCCAAGAAAGTCTTGTTGGTAACCTCTGCCCTGCACATGCCGCGCGCCATGGCAATTTTCCGCAAGCAAGGGGTCGATGTCATTGCGGCTGGTGCCGCCCCACAGCTAACGGTTCCGAACAGCCCCGAGTTTTCCATGTGGAAACCCAATCTGATGGCCCTGCAATCCAGCCGCTCCATCATCAAGGAATATGTCGGCATTCTGGTGTACTGGTCCCGAGGCTGGGCATGATTTGCCGTTCTGAATGTGGGGCCTGCTGTATCGCCCCCTCTATCTCCAGTCCTATCCCCGGCATGCCCCACGGCAAGCCTGCGGGTGTGCCCTGTATTCAGCTGGACGAACAGCTACGTTGTCGGATTTTTGGCCAACCCGAGCGCCCTGCCTGTTGCTCGGGCTTGCAAGCCTCGCCGGAAATGTGTGGAGAAAAGCGGGATGATGCCTTGATCTGGCTGACGGAGCTGGAAACACTCACTGCTCCGTCCCTCAACAACCAAGCATAAAAAAAGCGTTCTGAAATACACTCAGAACGCTTGTTACTACAGGCTTGGCCTGCACCTGACTTTATAGCGCTCGCGCCTTCAAATAGGCCTGATAAGTATCCACCGAAAAACGCTGCGCATCAAAACGATTTTCTGCGCGCTGCCTGGCACGCTTGCCCACGGTATGCAAGCAGTACTTCTGACATAACATGTCTCGGACATGCGCCTCAATGGCTGCCACGTCTCCACAAGGCACCACCCAACCCTCATGCAAATGCTCGATGCTTTCCGGTAGGCCACCCGCATTGGAGATCAAGACGGGCAGCCCCAAAGCCAAGGATTCGTAGCACGCGTACGAGGCCGACTCTTTGTACGAAAGCACAAACCCCACATCACAGGCGGCCAGGATCGACCGCACATCCTTCACCAAGCCGGGGAAAACCAATTGTTCGGCACAGCCCAAAGCCTGCACTTGCTCCCGAACAGCCTCCGCAGGCGGATCACCTGCTACCACAATCCGAACGCGCTGCTTGAGTTCCGGCTCCAGACGGGACACTGCTTCAACCAGCAGCAACCAACCTTTTTCCAGATCCGTGCCACCCACTGAGCCCAGCACCAAACTGTTCTCTGCCAAATCAGCGCCGAAAAGTGCTTGGCGTGCAGCCTGCTTTTCCTGCGCGGAAACCGGGGAATAATGTTCCAAGTCCAGACCGTGATAAATCCGCTCAACGTTGCAACGCCGATAATCGGAATTGGCGAGTTGGCGGGCAACATAATCGCTGACAGCAATGCAAAGATCAGTCCCAAAGCGCGCCCGTAAACGGTTACCCATGCTGTGTAGACGCTTGGTATTGTGTTTGGTCCAGATAATAACGGGAGGATTCGACAAGGTTTTGCAGGCGATCATGACATGACGATGATCGGTACTGCCATTGCAATGCACGATATCGAAGGCTTCGCGCTGCAAAAAACGGCGCAGGTTCCAGATTTCCGACAAGGCCGTCCCGATACGGGCGGTATACAGACCTGGCAATACTCTTACACCGGGTATCTGCGACGCTTCCCGATACAGTCGGCCCGTTGCGGGTGCCGCCAGAGTGAATTCACACTGATGGGCCAAACCGCGCAACAAACCCAGAATATAGGTGACATGGCCACCGCCATTACCATGGTGAATATCAGTGATCAGGACCTTCAAAACTCGCTCCGTCAGCGGCTGTGAATGACAGGCAAATACTCGGATCGAGCATCTACAGGCCACAAAGTGTATCCGCTATTGCGTAAGCTGAACAATGACTGAACAGCAGTTTTGACGATTTAATCTCGGTAAAAGAGAAATCCTGGCTGCACCTGCCTTTAATCTTGGCGGCGAAGCAACACTTTTTGATACAGGTCCTGATAGCGGGTCGCGACGGCAGGCCAGCTGAATTGAACCAATAACTCACGCGAGTTCTCGACCAGGTTCCTGGCCATGGCCGGGTCCTTGCTGATTTTCTCAATCGCCTGAGCCAGTTCCTGAGCATCCTCCGGATGACTGAGCAGCAATGCGTGATAGCCGCCCTGCACATATTGGGCAAAGCCGCACCACGGAGCCGGGCTCAGGACAACCGGCAAGCCATAGGACATGGCTTCCAGCGGTGCCATGCCAAAGCTGTCATTCAGGGTGGGATGCACGTAAATATCGGCAGCGCGATAAAAAGGTTCGACGTTAGAAGTTTCACCCTGCAGGATGACGCGATCCTGCATATTCAGAGCCTGAAGCTGCTGTCGTATCTGGTCACGCAGACCCGGCTTTCCGCCCACCACCAGCAATCGATAATGAGAAGGCAGTTTCGCCAAGGCTTCCAGCACCGTATTCAAGCCTTTACGCAGCGGATTACGAGCCACCAACAGACAGACAACCTGATCGTTCGTAAAACCCAAAGACTCGCGAACCTGGGTGCGCTCCTGGCCTTGGGCATCGGCTTGCGGCAAGGCCACACCGGGAGCAATGACGGGATAGTCGTGCACGCTGCCATAGGCTTGCTGCAATTGTTCGGCAATCAGGCCCGAAACGGCGACTACAGCATGAGGACCGGGGCGCAAACGGCGTTTTTCCAGGCCCAGATACCCCCAGACCCTGGGGCTGAAGTAAGAGCCCAGTTTTTTCAACAACGGCAAGGGCCGCACGCGCCAGTTAAACCGCACGGGGGTGACATGCACTACTTCCACGTCCCCGCACCAGCCGTTCATGTGCGAGTGCACAATATCAAAACCTTGCGCCGTGGCCTTGGCGGCCTGACGGGCAAACAGGATGCCGCGTATCCAGCCCGGCCAATGCGACCAATGTCGAATAGGCACATAGGCCAGCTTCAAATCACAGCGACTGTCATATTCGCGCGCAAACACAGTGATTTCGTGTTTTTCGGCCAGCTCGCGCATCAATTCCACCCCATACGCTTCAGCGCCGCCAAAGCGGTTACCGAATCGGTCGACCACAAAAGCGATGCGCAGGCGCTCGGGAATCGCAGCGGGAGTATCGCGGGTTTGATCTGAGCTCATGAGCGGGAAACCGTACGACGCTTATCTTCCAGGCGTGTCACGCACTTTTGCACGAAGCGCAAAATATTAGTGGAGCGCGAGACCGTCACACGGGGCAAGTCAAACAAATCATCGTCTGAACGGGCCAGACCGCGATTGGTCGTGGTGGCATTCAGATAACCAGCCTGACGCACCTGTTCACGAATAGCCTGATTCTGATCGCCATAGGGATAGCAAAACGCGCTGACTTCCACTTGCAGCACGTCTTGCAGCTCTGCCTTGGATTGCGCGATCTGGTAATGGGCAATTTCCGAGGACACATCGGTCAGATGCACATGGTCCAGCGTATGCGAACCGGCTTCATGACCGGCGTTCACCCAGGCGCGCAGTTCTGGCAAGGACATCAGACCGGAATGCGGCACTCCTTTGGGTTGGTCCCAGAAGTTCGAACCGTCCAGATGCCGCGCCACAATGTAATTGGTCGCCGTAAAGCCCAATTCATCCAGCACCGGCATGGCGTTCTGAAAAACGTTACGGTAGCCATCATCAAAGCTGATTCCCACAACCTTGCCCTGCTTTTCACCCCGCAGGTACGGCATCAGTTGCGCCATGGACAAACCACGGTAACCCAAGCGCTTGAGCCAAGTCATCTGGCGCCGAAAATCAGTAGGATGCACGGTCAAACCACGGTAAGGCGAGCCCTTGGGAGCAGGCACCCCGACCTGGTGGTACATAAGAATCGGAATCATAGGCGGCATTATAAGGGGCTAATCAGACTTCTGACGGGTGTAATACCACAGCTTACTATATCGAAACAGGCTGCCAGAAGCGGCCATGCACGCCAGAATGAAGCCTTGCGGGCCGTCCAGAAATCCCCGTCGAACAATATAGTGACGCACAAAGGTCCAGCTGGCATGGCCTGCAATGCCCGGCAGGCTGGTGGTCTTGCCCTTGACCTGCATTTGACGGGCCGCATCCGAGGAATAACGGTTGATCTTGTCGATAAAGACTTCAAGGCTGGCGTAGGGGTAATGCAGAAAATGTCCATCCAAGACCAGGACTGGATGCTCGGTCTGCACGCTTTCATGGACTTTGGCGTCGTTAAAACGGGCTGTGCCACGCTTGAACAGTCGTAATACCCGGTCTGGCCACCAACCGCTATGGCGCATCCAGCGGCCAGCGAACTCTGACAGGCGGGCAATCCGGTAAGCCGTACCACGAGGCTGAGTCATTTCCTGCTGAATCAGTTGTGCAAGCTCGGGCGTAACACGCTCGTCCGCATCAATGGACAGCACCCACTCGCCCGTGGCCTGATCCAGTGCCCGATTCTTCTGCGGCCCAAAGCCGGGCCAATCCGGGGTGACCGTAACGTTCGCCCCCATGGAACGGGCGATTTCCACCGTCTCATCCGTACTGCCCGAGTCCACCACAATAATCTCGTCCGCAAAGGCAACGGATTCCAGGCAGGCACGAATATGCGCCTGCTCATTTTTCGTGATCAGGATTACGGACAGGCGCTTGCCAGAACTCGGCGCGGCGCTTTGCCCTATTTCTGTCGTTGACGACGACGCCATGCTTTCCACCTGTTGAAAATCGGACCGATCACGGGATGTACCGCAACATTCAGCCTGCGTCCTACCGATACGCCCGTCGTGTCACGTACGGCGAAACGATAAATGTGCAAAGGATCGCTACCAGGCTGGTTGGAGCCGAAGGCGCGCGTTGTATACAGATAGCGGAAACCGGCTTGCTGGGCGACCTGCACATAATCAGGATCAAAATAGCCTTGCGGCCAACACAGCTGGTCAGAGACCATACCCATATTGGCCTTCAAGGTCTGACGGGATTGCTCCAGTTCCCAACGCATCTTGTCGTTCTTTTGATCGCGCTGTTCGCTCAGGTCCCAGCGAGTATGGGTATGCGTATGACTGTGGAACTCGAACACACCATCAGCCTGCATGGCGTGGATTTCACTCCAGCGCAAAATCACCTCGTCGCTACGGCCTTGCTCGATACGCGCTTCACATTCACGATGAGCCGGGCATTCGGGCACGTCCTGGCCCTGGCCCAGATAAGGGCGCACAGGCCCCTTATTAATCCAGCTCGTCACCAGGAAAATCACGGCATTGAAGCCATATTTTTTCAACAAGGGATAAGCGTAGACCCAGTTATCCAGGTAGCCGTCATCAAAGGTAATCAGTACCGATTTGGGCGGTACGCCCTGCCCTTGCAGATGGCCTACAAATTGCTCGGTTGTCAGGCTGGTCCAGCCGTTTTTCTTCAACCATTGCAAATGCTGCTCGAAATGCTCGGGACTGGCATTGATCATGCCCCCTTCCGGGGTGACATGGTGGTACATCATGACGGGCACGGTGCTTGCCACTTTCATCCCTGAAGCTCCTTTAACCAAGCATGATAAGCGCCTTCCAGCCGGTCGCCCATGGCAACCGGGGTAAAGCGCTCGTCGCTACGACAAAACAGGCGCCCTGCGGCTCCCATTTCCTGACGCAACTCTGTGCTCTGGATCATTTTTTCCAAGGCGACGCGCCACTGCTCCGGGTCGTGCAAATCCGCCAGCAAACCGCTGCGGCCTTCTTGCATCATCTCCGGGACCCCGCCAACGCGACTGCCCAGCACAGGAATGCCGGCGCTTCCAGCTTCTACAAAAACAGTCCCCGACGCTTCCATATGGGTCGCCAAGGCAAAAATATCCAGATTGGGCAGAATCGAGGGCACATCTGCACGAGCGCCCAGCATATGAATCCGCCCTTGCAGCCCCAGCTCCGCGATCAAGGCCTGCAACTGTTCATAGCCCGGAGAGCCGCCCCCCACCAGCACCAAGTGCAAGTGAGGGTAGCGATCAAATAAAGGCTGCATGGCGGCGATCAATTCATGATGACCTTTTTCGCGCCGCAATACGGCAACGCAACCTACCAGCAAGGTATCAGACGCCAAACCCAACTGGGCACGCAAATCCAGGAGGGGCGCTGAATCAATCACGCCGGGATCGACACAAGGATAGACCACCCGAACATGTCCAGGTTTCACGCCCCGCTCGATCAGGTGATCGCGCACATAATCGCTGGGCGTAATCACCCGTTTGGGCACGATGGTGTAAGACATCAAGGAGCCCACTTTCTTGGCCAGATGGCGCGTACGCACAATCAAGGGGGTTCCGGCCAGGCGCCCGGCCACACCGGCCAGCATGGTGTCGCGGCGGCTATGGCTGTTCAGCACATCAAACTGGCCTTGGCGCAAAACCCGACGCAACTGGCGCACACCGCGCATGTAATTGGCCGGGCCATCCATCAACAGGGTATGAACCACAAAACCCTCGTCGCGCAGGCGCTCGGTCAACTGGGCATGAGGTTGGCAGGCGGCCTCCACCTGATGCCCCCTTTCGCGCAAGATGCGCATGGCTCGCAGGATGTAGTTTTCCTGACCACCAAAGCTGGTGGCCGCTTCCGAGTGCAGAATGCGCAAGGACCTCATCGGTAGCTGATCTCCACCTCGCGCGTGGCGTCCCAGCCTTCCAGCTGCTCCAGCAGGGAGTCTGCCAAACGGACACGCCATTGCGGGCCCAATTGCACCACGCACTCATAATCGGGACGCTGCAGTTGTACCTCAACCGGCACCCCGCCCTGCTCCTGGGCACGGTGTGGTGCCAACAAGGTTTGCAGTCGCTGTGCATCGGCATTATTGTTCAGGCCAATGCTCAGGCAACTGGCACGGGCCTCACGGGCCAACTGCAAGTCAAAAATAGCGTCAGCATTGATACGCAAGCCGCCGGTGTAATCGTCGTTGCTGACCTTGCCCTGGATGATGATCAACTGGTCTTCTTTCAGACGCTGGCGATGCTCTTCAAACAGCTCATTGAAGATGGCCACTTCCAGCTGCGCCGAGCCGTCATCCAGCATGGCGTAAAGCATCTTGCCGCGACGTGTCATGCGTACACGCACGGCTGAGAGCACACCGGCAAACCACTGCGGACTGCGCGAGGCTTCCAGACGTGCCAAGGGTGTCGGTGCAAAACGGCGGACCTCATCACGCCAGGCGTCAAACAAATGGCCACTGAAGTAAAAGCCCAGTGCCGTCTTTTCCTGACGCAAGCGATCTTGCAGGCTCCAGGGAGCCACTTTCGCAACCTCGCCTTCCACAATATCGTTGGAGTCGTCGTCAAACAACGAGGACTGGTTGGCGCTACGTTCGGCCTGTTCGGCAGCTTCGGTAGCGGCACCGATACTGGCCAGCAAAGCGGCGCGGTTTTCATCTATCGTGTCAAAAGCGCCGGCACGCACCAAGGCTTCAATGGTGCGCTTGTTCACCTGATGGCGGTCTACACGACGGCAGAAATCAAACAGGCTGGTGAAAGGACCGCCTTGCTTGCGAGCATCCACAATCGCTTCAACCGCTGCCTGACCGGTACCCTTCACGGCGCCCAAACCATAGCGCATGGTACGTGGCGGCAAGCCTTTTTCCGTATAGCTATCCTGCACAGGCTCAAAGCGATAGTTGGACGCATTGATATCTGGCGGCAAGACTTCCACGCCATTGGCCAGCGCGTCTTTCCAGAAAATCTGGACCTTGTCGGTATCGTCCATATCGGACAACAAAGTCGCGGCCAGAAACTCGGCCGGATGGTGGGCTTTAAGCCAGGCCGTCTGATAGGCAATGAGAGCGTAAGCAGCGGAGTGACTCTTGTTAAAGCCATAGCCTGCAAACTTTTCCATCAGGTCAAACAGCTTGACCGCCAATTCAGGGTCGTGGCCTTTCTTGACCGCCCCTTCCTCAAACAGAACCCGGTGCTTGGCCATCTCCTCGGGCTTTTTCTTGCCCATGGCACGACGCAGCAAGTCGGCACCACCCAGCGAGTAGCCACCGATAATCTGCGAGATCAGCATCACCTGTTCCTGGTAGACGATGACCCCGTAGGTGCTGCTCAAGGTGCTTTCCAGATCCGGGTGGAAGTAATCGACCTCGGCTCGACCGTGTTTACGGTTCACGAAGTCCACCACCATGCCCGACTCCAGCGGCCCCGGACGATACAGGGCCAGCATGGCGATAATGTCTTCAAAGGTGGAAGGCCGCAGACTGCGCAGCAGCTCCTTCATCCCACGCGATTCCAGCTGGAACACAGCTGTCGTATTACCTTCGCACAACAGCTTGTAGGAGGCGTCGTCATCCAATGGCAAGGCCATGATGTCAAACTCGCGCTTGTCCGCATTGAACTGGCGTACATAGCGCACGGCCCAGTCCAGAATCGTCAGGTTACGCAACCCCAGAAAGTCGAACTTGACCAGACCCGCCGCCTCCACGTCGTCCTTGTCGTATTGCGACACGGCGTTGGCGTCCGGGCCAGACTGGGCATACAGCGGGCAAAAATCGATCAATTTGCCGGGTGCAATCAAGACCCCCCCGGCGTGCATGCCGACACTACGGGTCAGGCCTTCCAAGGGACGGGCCAGATCGATCAGGGCTTTGACTTCCTCATCGTTCTCGTAACGCTCGCGGAAGGCCGGCTCATCGGCCAGCGCACGCTCCAGCGTCCAGGGATCGGCGGGGTTGAACGGGATCAGTTTGGACAAGCCATCGCACAGGCTGTAAGGCAATTCCAGCACACGGCCTACGTCGCGCACCACGGCTTTTGCGCCCAGAGTACCGAACGTGGCGATCTGGCTGACGGCCTGACGGCCATATTTCTGTTTAACGTAATCAATAACGCGTTCGCGGTTGTCCTGGCAGAAGTCCACGTCAAAGTCAGGCATGGACACCCGCTCAGGGTTCAGGAAACGTTCGAACAGCAAGTCATAGCGCAAGGGATCCAGATCAGTAATCCCCATGCTGTAGGCCACCAGGGAACCCGCCCCCGAACCCCGACCCGGCCCTACGGGCACGCCATTGTGCTTGCCCCAGTTAATGAAGTCCGCCACGATCAGGAAGTAGCCGGGAAAGCCCATGGAAATAATGGTATTGCACTCCCACATCAAACGCTCTTCGTAGGTCGGGCGTTGCTTCTCGCGCTCCTCGGGGTCGGCATACAGCTGCTTCAAGCGGATTTCCAGACCGTCTTTGGCCTGTTGAATCAGGAAGTCACCCAGCGACATGCCATCGGGCGTGGGAAAATCGGGCAGATAGGGTTTGCCCAGCTCCAGCTCCAGGTTGCAACGCTTGGCAATTTCCAGCGTGTTTTCCAGCGCAGCCGGGACGTCCGCAAAGCGCTGCTGCATTTCGTCCGAGCTTAGAAAATATTGCTCTTGCGTAAAACGCTTCACACGCTTGGGGTTGGCCAGCTGTTCGCCTTCGGCAATACACACCCGCACCTCATGCGCGCGGAAATCGTCCGGGGCAATAAACTGAATCGGGTGCGTAGCAACGACAGGCAGGTCCATCTCTGCTGCCAAACGCATGGCAGCTTGTACATACAGCTCGTCACCGTCCGCACCGCTGCGCTGCAGTTCAATATAGAAGGCGCCGGGAAACAGGTCTGCCCAATGACGGGCGCAATCACGGGCCAAATCCAGATTGCCATCGGCCAGAGCCTGGCCGACATCACCCATACGAGCACCGGACAAGGCAATCAAACCACTACATTCTTTCAGCCAGGCGCGCTGTACCTCTGCCCGCCCCTTGTATTGGTTCCCCAACCAGGCGCGGGTCAGAATGTCACACAGGCTCAAGTAACCGGCCTCGTTTTGCACCAGCAACAACAAGCGCGACGGTTTTTCGCGGTCTTCCTCGTTTTGCAGCCAGATATCACAGCCCATGATGGCTTTCAGCCCGGCTTTACGAGCCGAGGTATAGAACTTGATCTGTCCAAACAAGTTGCACAAGTCCGTCAAAGCCAATGCAGGCTGCCCATAGGCCTGCGCTTTCTTGATCATTTCGGGAATACGGGCGATGCCGTCCACCACGGAGAACTCCGAGTGGGATCGCAAATGGACAAAGGAAGGGGTGGTTTCGCTCATGATGGAATTGTACTGAAGCCTATGGACATTGTTGAGGCTGAAATGGCGCTACGGGTGAATACCTTGAAACGTATTGCAAGGCATTCAAACCCGAAGCACATGATCCGCAAGGGCGCATCCCAATGCCCACTATCGCCATGCAGATCTCAAACGACTACCGTCTTAGCGTTGCAGTGCCGCCCAGGCCTTTTCCAGACGCTTGACCGAAACCGGCATGGGGGTGCGCAACTCTTGCGCAAACAAGGACACGCGCAATTCCTCCAGCATCCAGCGGAAGTCCCGCAAGCCGCTATCAGTCGCACCTTTCAGGGCCGCCACGGCACGCTGGTACTTGGTCAGCAGAACCGACATATCCTGCATCAGGCGTTGATCGCGAGCCGGATCGGCACGCAGCTTGTCCACCCGTGTTTGTACCGCTTTCAAGTAACGCGGCATATGGGCCAGTTGCGCGTATTCATTGCTTTCCAGAAACATGGTGGGCATCAAGGCGTTCAATTGCTGCTGTATGTCTTTCAAAGCCTCGGGGTGGGCCTTGATTTGCGCCAGTTTCTTCTGGGCGGCACTCCATTCGGTCAGAATCTGTCCGGCCAGACGGGCCACTTCCTGGGCCACCAGACCCAGACGGCTGCGGCCCTCCTGCACACGAGCCTCGAACTCGGCCTGGTTCTTGGGCCAGGGCTCCATCATGCAGGACTGCTCCAGAGCCACATCAATAATCTGGTCACGCAATTGCTCCTGCGTCCCCAGGTTGATGTACAGCATACTGATACGAGTCAGATCCGTAATATTCTTTTCCAGAAAACGCACCTGCTCGCGCAGAGCCAAACGGAACAAACGGCGCAAACCCTGACGGTGCTGACGCTGGGCCTGAGCGGGGTCATCGAACACATCCAGATCGCAATGGGTTTTCTTGTCGATCAAGGCTGGGTAGCCAATAAAGCTGCGCCCCTTGCGTTTGATTTCCATCAGCTCGGGCAGTTCACCAAAGCTCCAGCTGGTTAGCTGCTCGTGATCCAGCACTTGCGCTACCTGCTCGTCGCTGGCGGCCATTTGCTGGAAGGAGGCCTGAGCCTGACGGCCATGCTCGGCCTTGAGCTGATCCAGATTGCGCCCGCCCGACAACATGCGGCCATGCTCGTCAATGACCCGGAAGTTCATGAACAAGTGCGTCGCCAGCGTCTCGGGTTTGAAGTCACTGCGCTGCGGCCTTTGCTTGAGCTGAGTCCACATATCCTGCGAAATGGCGTCCAGCAGGCTCATGCCCGGATCGGCTGCTTTTTCAAACCAGCGTTGGTGAAAGGCGGCAGCATAATCGGGCAGCGGCACACAATGGCGGCGGATGCGTTGCGGCAAGGATTTCAGCAAAGCCAGCACTTTTTCTTTCAGCATGCCGGGCACCAGCCACTCGCAACGCGCAGCGTCGATCTGGTTCAAGGCGAACAAGGGAACGCTCAAGGTCACCCCATCGCGCACCGAGCCCGGCTCGAAGTGATAATCCAGCGCCATCTTCACGCCCTGCCATTCAACGGAGCGCGGAAAGACCTCGGTGGTGATGCCGGCTGCGTCGTGCTGCATCAATTCGTCGCGGTTCAGCTCCAGGCCCTTGGCCTCTTCTTTGGACAAGCCCTTGAACCACTTTTCCAATGTGGCGGTCTGGTACACGTCCTTGGGAATGCGCTGATCGTAAAACGCGTAAATCAGTTCTTCGTCCACCAGAATATCGGGGCGGCGGGATTGGTGCTCCAAACGCTCTACCGCCTGTATCTGCTGACGGTTATGACGCAGGAAAGGCAGGTTGGAGTCGATCTCGCCTGGCACCAGAGCCTGGCGCAAGAACAACTCGCGTGCCTGCACCGGATCAATGCGGCCAAAGTGAATGCGACGGCCACTGTAAATCAGCAAGCCATACAAGGTAGCGCGCTCATTGGCCACTACCTGCCCGGCTTTCTTCTCCCAGCGCGGATCGCCCCAGGTTTTACGCAGCAAATGGGCACCGACTTTCTCAATCCACTGCGGCTCGATACGCGCCACACAGCGGGCAAAGAGCCGCGTAGTTTCCATCAGCTCGCCCGCAAGTATCCAACGGCCTGCTTTCTTGACCAGCTTGGAGCCGGGGTGAATCACAAAGCGCAATTCACGCGTGCCTTGATAGACGCCGGTTTCTTCACTCTTGTAGCCAATATTGCCGATCAAACCCGTCAACAAGGCCAGATGCACCTGCTCATACGTGGCTGCCGAGGGGTTGGCGACCCAGCGCTGCTCCTGTACCAGACTGCGTAATTGGGTATGAACATCTCGCCATTCACGAATACGCAAAGGGGACAGCAAAGCCTGTTTAACGCTATTGGCAAACTTGCGCTGCGAGCTTTGTTCCTGCGACAGCTCTTCCAACCAGTTCCACAGCTTCACATAGGACAGGAACTCGGACTTGTCGTCGTTGAAACGGGCATGGGCCTGATTGGCCGCTTCGCGCTCATGGACAGGACGATCACGTGGATCTTGCACGGACATGGCCGAGGCCACGATCAGCATTTCCGTCAAACAATGATGTTCGTGGCCAGCCAGAATCATGCGGGCCACACGCGGGTCCACAGGCAGCTTGGCCAGGGAACGGCCCACCTTGGTCAGGCGCTGCTGTTCATCCAGCGCACCCAGCTCTTGCAAAATCTGATAGCCGTCGGCAATCGCCCGGCCGGTCGGCGGCTCCACAAAGGGGAAGGTTTCCACATCGTCCAGATGCAGGGCCTTCATGCGCAGAATCACCGAGGCCAGCGAGGAACGCAAAATCTCGGGATCCGTAAAGGGAGGGCGGCTCTTGAAATCCTGCTCGTCATACAGACGAATACAGATACCGGGGCCAATACGCCCGCAACGCCCTGCCCGCTGGCTGGCCGATGCCTGACTGATCGCTTCGATACGCAGTTGCTCGACCTTGTTGCGCCAGGAATAGCGCTTGATACGCGCCAGACCACTATCGACCACAAAGCGAATGCCGGGCACGGTCAGCGAGGTTTCTGCCACGTTGGTCGCCAGCACCACACGGCGCGCATTGCCTTTGGGTCGGAAAATACGTTCCTGATCCGCCTGTGACAGACGCGCAAACAAGGGCAGGATCACGGTATTGATTGGCTTTTCTTTTTCCAGCGCCTCGGTGGCTTCGCGGATTTCGCGCTCGCCGGGCAGGAACACCAGAATGTCGCCCGTACCATGCCGGGCACATTCCTGCACCGCATCCACAATGCCTTGCATCAGATCCCGCTCTTCCTCGGAGGCGGAACGGCGTTCTTCGGCATCGACCAAAGACGGGTCCAGAATCGGGCGGTACACAATATCGACGGGATACAGACGGCCCGACACTTCAATGACAGGCGCCTTCTTGCCCTTGTGGGCAAAGTGCTGCGCAAAACGCTCGGCATCAATTGTGGCCGAGGTAATAATCAGCTTCAGGTCCGGACGACGTGGCAACAGTTGCTTTAAAAAACCCAGCAGAAAGTCGATGTTCAGACTGCGTTCATGGGCCTCGTCAATAATGATCGTGTCATAGCGGCTTAACAGGGGATCGCGCTGGGACTCGGCCAGCAAGATCCCGTCTGTCATCAATTTGATGGCCGAGCGCGGTCCGGTCTTGTCGTTAAAGCGGATTTGGTACCCTACCCAGTCACCAATCTCCGATTGCAGCTCCTGGGCAATACGCTTGGCGACCGACGTGGCGGCCAGACGGCGCGGCTGAGTATGACCAATAATCTTGCCCTGCTGGCCACGGCCCAGCTCCAGACAGATTTTGGGTAATTGGGTGGTTTTGCCCGAGCCGGTTTCACCACACACAATGACCACCTGATGGTCTTTGATCGCCTGCGCAATTTCGGCCCGTCGGGCGCTGACTGGCAGGTCATCAGGATAAGAAATTGTTGGTAAAGAGTGTGGGTTTTCAGTCAATTCGTCGGACTCGTGCATGAAAGGTAGTTTCTGGTACAGACATCATTATAATTTTGGCTTGAAACCATTTGGACGCAAAGATCCCCCGCAATGAACACAGACATCCCCGACTCGTACAACGCCATCGAACCACCTGATGAATCCCAGGCACAATTTGTGCGATGGTTCAGGGAAGTGGCGCCTTATGTGCACGATTTTCGTGGCAAGACGTTCGTGGTGGCCTTTGGGGGCGAGCTCATCAACGATGGACTGCTCTACACCCTGATCCCGGATTTGTCGCTGCTGTCAGCACTGGGCATCAAGCTGGTGCTGGTGCATGGCTCCCGCCCCCAGGTCAATGAGCAACTGCGCCTGAAAGGCGAAACCACGCAATTCGGTCGCGGTACCGAGCCAACCAGTGCGGTCGCTCTGGAATGCGCCAAAGAAGCCGCTGGTGAAATTCGCCTGGATATTGAAGCCGCTTTCAGCCAGGGTTTGCCCAACACCCCCATGTCACATGCCCAGATTCGCATCATTTCGGGCAACTTTGTGACCGCGCGTCCGGTGGGCGTGATTGATGGCCTGGACTTCAAGCATTCTGGGGCGGTACGCAAACTGGACGTGGACGCCATGCGGCTGATCATGAGCCAAGGAGCGCTTATTCTACTCTCCCCATTGGGTTTTTCTCCAACTGGCGAGGCCTTTACCCTGGACATGGAAGATCTGGCCACCAGCACGGCCATCGCCCTGCGCGCTGAAAAGCTGATTTTCCTGACCCCGGAGCATATCGGGCACTCCAATAATCTGGATATCGATTCGGAACTGGCCCGTGCCGATGCCGACTCCCTGCTGGCCTCGGGCAAGCTGGACGAGGACTGCTCCACCTTCCTGCGCTACGCCTCGCAAGCCGTCAAACGCGGTATTGCCCGTGCGCACCTGGTGCCCTACAAGCAGGACGGCAGCATTTTGCTGGAGATCTTCACCCACGATGGGGTGGGCACCATGGTGGTGGAAGACACACTGGACGATTTGCGCCCGGCCAATCTGGACGATGTGGGTGCAATCGTGCAACTGATCGAACCCCTTGAAATTGACGGCACCCTGGTCCCCCGCGGCCGCTCGGTCATCGAGCGCGAGGTAGAGCAGTTCACGGTTCTGGAACACGACGGCATTATTTACGGCTGTGTGGCCTTGATTCCGTACGAAGAAGAAAGCATGGCCGAAATGGCCTGTCTCATCGTGCACCCGGAATGGCAAGGCTCGGGCGAAGGTGAAATTCTCTTGCGCCATACCGAAGCCAAAGCCCGTGCGGCCGGCTTCAAGCGTCTGTTTGTGCTGACTACCCGCACTTCTCACTGGTTTATCAAGCGTGGCTTTGTACAAGGTGGCGTATCCGATCTGCCCAAGGGCAAGCAGTCGCATTACAACCGTTCGCGCAACAGCATGGTCTTTATTAAAAAGCTGTAAGCCGGTTTGACCCTCCTGCGCCCCTAAGTACAATACGCCCATCCAAGCATTTGATTAAAAAGGAACACATATGGCACGCATGATTCACTGTGTGAAGCTGAAACAGGAAGCCGAGGGCCTGGAGTTTCCCCCCTACCCCGGCGAGCTGGGCACCAAGATCTGGCACTCGATTTCCAAACAGGCCTGGGCCAACTGGATGGACGTGCAAACCCGTCTGGTGAACGAGAACCGCCTGAACCTGGCTGACGCCCGTGCCCGCACGTATTTGAAAGAGCAGATGGAACAATATCTGTTTGAAGACAAGGACGTGGAAGCCGACGGTTTTACCGCCCCTTCCGCTTAAGTCCCGATTCAGGACACGCACGCAAACCCCGGAGCATTACCATCGTGCTCCGGGGTTTCTTTATTTCTGCTACCGACTCCCCCCGCCTTTCCCAGCATTCTTATCAAATAACCCTCCTTCAGCACGCAGCCAAAACGTAATTAAATGAAACGTTGCGCGACAAGTTGGTTTCAGACTGGTCAAAAATCAAAAGAAATGGGATTTTTCTACAGTTACCTGAAGCCCTAAGGCACAAAATCACGGCTGGCCTTGATGCGCATACAGTGCCCAAGCCACACCGGCCCATCACGTGTCCATGTCTGAGCAGCCTTGCGCCGAGCCCTGCACAGCACCGCCGCTTACTGCTTTACCCACAGGAAAAGAAGTTCATGTGCCGCCTAGACCTACCCGAGATTGACCAGTACTCCACTCACTTGCGCCTGTGGCTGGTCAACCTGAGCTATTTGGAGGCTTTGTATGGGCCGCAGTTTCATGCTTTTGTGCTGGATACCGTGCAGCAAAGGCTGTTGGACTGTGGGCTGACTACCAATGAAATCTTTATCCGGGGAGATTTTGTCCTGATTGCCTTGAAGCAGTTGGGCAAGCAAAACCGCTTTCAGCGTACCCATCCCAATGCCCTGGCCCAATTGCTGGGTGCGGCACTGGAGTGTGACCCCATCACCCAGGATGAGCACCGCATCTACCTGCACACCCAGATGGCTTACCACTACGATGGCCGTCAGTACGACACGAATCAGCTCCACCCTCCCGCTCCCAACCCCTGCTCTCATAATCACCCAGCCACGCTGGCCGCCTGGCACAAGGTCTGGGCCAAGACGTACCGGGACGATATGAGTCTGGCAGTTCGCATGCTGGATGATTTACAGAATGGGCTGCTGGCCCTGGCCTTTCAGCCCATCTATCACCTGGGCGAAAAACACAAGAACAAGAACTTTTATGAAGAGGCCTTGATTCGTCACTGCGGCACGGCGGATTACTCTTTACCCGAGGCCATCGCCGCTCTGGAGCGATTAGGTCTGGTATCCCGGCTGGATCGCAGTGTCTTGGGCAGTGTGGTGGAGCTGCTCAGTACAAAACCAGGTCTTTGTTTGGGAGTGAATATCTCCGCAGGCTCCCTGCAGGACGATTTGTGGTGGCAGGATCTGTTCAGCTATCTGGACAGCCACCCGGATGTAGCCCAGCGCCTGATTCTGGAAGTAACGGAAACCGGCACCATCGCCCACAAGCCCACGGCGCTACGCCTGATTGCCCAACTACAAAACCTGGGAGTACGGATCGCTCTGGACGACACGGGATCGGGCAATAGCACCCTGGCCTTTCTGGTGCAGACCCATGCCGACATTATCAAAATTGACCGCTCGATCTTGCTGCGGGCACGCAGCCCCGGTCAGCCAGCCCATTTGCTGCGCAATCTGGTCAATGTCTGCGCCGACTACAGCCCCTACGTGATAATCGAAGGTGTCGAGGATGAGGCTGATCTGGAGTTTGTGCGCCAGTCCGGTGCGCACGGCGTACAGGGCTATCTGCTGGCCTTGCCAACACTGACCCCGCCCTGGTGGGACTCGGCAGTGTTGATAACGGTGCAGGATGCGGTACTGCTACGTACCCAGTTCTATCCTGACCAAGCCCCCAAAGGCTACGGTTTTGGTTTTTGAAAAGCAAACAAGCCTTGCATGACACCATGCAAGGCTTGTAGCAAGAAGGCCTGGATCGGAATCAGGCCTTGTCTTCGGATTCCGGTTCGGGCAAGGGCTCACCACGCGCAGTACGCTCGGTGTTTTTCACACCGGTGTGACGCACGTCGTCACCACGTACCATGTAGATCACGCGTTCAGCCATGTTCTTGGCGTGGTCGCCAATACGCTCCAGCGCACGGGCGATAAAGATCAGGTCAATGGAGTGCGAGATCGTGCGTGGATCTTCAATCATGTAAGTGATGATGTGACGCAGCGAACCCTTCCACTCACGATCCACTTCCTTGTCGCTACGCACAATCTGTGCTGCGTGTACGGCATCCTGGCGCGCAAAGGCGTCCAGCACATCGTTGATCATGCCAGCAACCGAGGAGCTCATATGACGCAGCTCCACCACAGGCTCGTAGCCAGCGGTGCCTTCGTGCAGACGACGAGCCATCTTGGCGATGCGCTCGGCCTCGTCCCCGCAGCGTTCCATATCGGTCAGCATTTTGGAGATGGACAGCAGCATGCGCAGGTCAATGGCAGTGGGCTGATTACGGGCGATCAAGTTGGTGATGCGCTCGTCAATCTCCACTTCCAGGCGGTTGATTTCTTTTTCACGCTCGCGAACCTGGTCAACCAGCGACATATCCCCGGTTTGCAGGGCTTCGGTCGCACTGCGAACCATAGATTCAACAATACCGCCCATCTGCAAGAACAGCGAACGGGTGGCCTCCAGATCGGAGTGAAACTGCTTATTGGTATGTTCGTTCATAGTGGCCTTCTGTAACAGCAAAATGGCTCGCGCCAGCGCTTAATCCGTGCATAGATTAAGCACCGATTATGACAGAGACATTAAAATTCAGAAACCGTCGCCAGACAGGGTACGCACACCCTGTTGACCGGCAATCAAGGCCACGCTGGCTGGGGTAATCGCGAACAGGCCACAGCACACCACACCGGGCATATTGTTGATCTGGGCTTCCAGAGCAGCCGGGTCTGCAATCGACAAACCGGACACGTCCAGAATCAGGCCACCGTTATCGGTGACAAAGCCCGTACGCTCGACGGGATTACCGCCCAAGGCACGCAATTGACGAGCCACGGCATTCTTGGCCATGGGGATGACTTCCACCGGCAAGGGGAACGCACCCAGGCGATCCACCAGTTTGGAATCGTCCACAATGCACAGGAACTTGTCCGAGACCGATGCCACGATTTTCTCGCGGGTCAAAGCGCCACCGCCGCCCTTGGTCATGTTCAACGCCGCATCGATTTCGTCGGCACCATCCACATACCAGTCCATACGTTCGATGGTGTTCAAGTCTTGCACTGCAATACCCAGACTTTGCAGGCGAGCGGTCGAGCGCTCCGAGCTGGAAGCAGCAGCCTTGAAGGCATGTTTGTGCGCCGCCAGAGCATCAATAAACAAATCAACCGTGGAACCCGTACCCACACCCAGAATGGAATCCGGGGTCAGGAAAGGAAGGACGTAATCAACCGCGGCCTGAGCCACCTGTTGTTTGAGTTCGGTCTGTGTGTACATGGCAGATATAAAAATGGGGGGGCTTGGCCCCCCTTGGTTTATTTAAGAAAACGAGCGGCAAATTTGCCTTCGTTGAAACCCACACTGACCTCGCCCTCGGGCGTAATCAGCAAGGGGCGGCGCACCAGCGCCGGAAATTCAGCAATCAAGGCCAGCCATTGGGCATCGTCCTGCGGCTCTTTACGTTCCGCAGGCAAATTACGCCAGGTCATGGAGGCGCGGTTAACCAGCTTGGGCCAGCCACCCAGCTCCTGCGCCCATTGTTGCAAGCGGGCCGCTTCCAAGGGATGTTCGCGGTAATCCACAAAGTTCAAAGGCAGACCGTTTTGCTCAAACCAGGCAATCGCCTTTTGGCAGGTGCTGCAATTTTTCAAACCATACATCGTGAACACGGCAATACTCCTTATCAATCAGGCGCGACGCTCGCGGCGTACCTGCAAGCGGCTGGCGACTACAACAAAAATACCAATCACCAAAATCAACAGGGTTGCCAACGCATTGATCTCGGGCTTGAGGCCCAAGCGTACGCGCGAAAACACTTCCACCGGCAAAGTGGTAAAGCCAGGACCGGACAGGAAGGAGGCGATCACCACATCGTCCAGCGACAAGGTAAAGGCCAGCAACCAGGCCGCCATCAAGGCAGGCACGATCGAAGGCAGGACCACCTGGAAAAACGCCCTCAAGGGGGTGGCACCCAAATCAAGCGCCGCTTCTTCCTGAGAGCGATCCAGCTCACGCATGCGCGATTGCAGAATCACGGTCGCGTACGCGGTGCACAGTACCACGTGACCAATCCAGATGGTGAAGATACCGTTCTGTTCCGGCCAGCCAAACAGGGAGTTCAGCTCCACAAACATCAGCAGCAGGGAAATACCCAGCACCACTTCCGGGATGACCAGCGGTGCACTGACCAGACCGATGTACAGAGCAAAGCCCTTGAAGCGCCCCATACGGGCCAGCACATAGGCGGCCCAGGTGCCCAGAATGGTGGCCATGGTCGCGGTCAGCACGGCTATCAGGAAAGACAGCTTGGCAGCACTGAGCAGCGCTTTATCCTGAAACAGGGACTCGTACCAGCGGAAGGAAAAACCCGACCAGGACGTCATGATGGCCGATTCATTAAATGAAAAGACGATCAGGAACAGGATAGGAATGTACAGAAAACCAAAGCCCAGCGTCAGGACGATGGCACGCAGCCAGGGATTAGGCTTGGTCATGAGCGGCCTCCCCGTTGCGCTTCCATCTGTCGCATCTGGCTGTACTGGAAGAAAATCAAGGGAATGATCAAGAGCAGGACCATCACGCAAGTGACGGCAGCAGCCATCGGCCAGTCCGCATTATTGAAGAACTCGGTCCACATGACACGGCCCATCATCAAGGTGTCAGCCCCACCCAGCATTTCCGGAATCACGTACTCGCCCACCGCCGGGATAAACACCAGCATGGCACCGGCAATCACGCCGGACATGGACATGGGCAAGGTGATATTCCAGAACGCCGACCAGGGACGTGCGCCCAGATCGTAAGCCGCTTCCAGCAAGCGCATATCCAGCTTTACCAGATTCGCATACAAAGGCAGGATGAAAAATGGCAGATAGGCGTAGATCAAACCAATGTAGACGGCCAGATCGGTGCGGTAGATTTCCAGCGGCGCATCAATAATGCCTATCCACAGCAAGACCTGATTGAGCAGGCCATCGCCACGCAAAATGCCTACCCAGGCGTAGACGCGCAGCAGCATGGAGGTCCAGAAAGGCAGAATCACCGCCAGCAAGAGCAAGCTGCGCACGGCTGGTGAGGAACGCGCAATGTAGTAAGCCACCGGGTAGCCGATCAGAATGCAAAAGATCGTGGTGACAGCGGCCATCTTCAGCGAACTGATGTAGGTGGCCAAATACAGATTGTCGCTGAACAGCAGGATATAGCCGCGCAGGTTCAGCACAAAGGAAATGCTTTCCTCGGCAAACTGGGCCAAGGGCGTATACGGCGGCACCCCGAAATCAAGATCGGCAAAACTGATCTTGAGCACGAGCAAAAACGGCACCAGCAGAAACAGGATCATCCACAGGAATGTGGGTGCGACCACCAGCGTGCGACTGGTGGGCAGCAGTTTGCGCCAGGACAGGTTCTTCATGTGCTCAGTACCGTTGCGCTGTCGTCGGACCAGGACACGTAGACCTCTTCGTCCACGCCGGGAGCATCTGGCTGGGCCAAGGTGCCGCTAGGCATTTGCGCTTCGATCAGCATGCCGGCATCCAGACGAATCTGGTAGCGGGTGTAGCTACCCATCCAGGACACGTGGGTCACAATGCCGTGGCCCCAGTTGGTGTCCTCGGAAGGCAACTCACGACTCACCTTGATCTGCTCGGGACGAATGGACACATACACGTCCATGCCCAGCGGTTCGCTGATCCCGTGGCTGACATACAAGGGGCGGTTTAACTCCTCGCACTCGATATGAACGTGGTCCGGTTCGTCCACCGTCACTACGCCGGTGAACAAATTGGTGGAACCGATAAAGCCCGCCACAAAGCGCGAATTCGGGAAGGAGTACACATCGTAAGGCGTACCGGACTGGATGATCTGCCCATCGGACATTACCGCCAGTCGGCTGGCCATGGTCATGGCCTCTTCCTGGTCGTGAGTCACCATAATGCAGGTCACTCCCACACGCTCCAGAATCTTGACCAGTTCAATCTGGGTTTTCTGACGAATCTGCTTGTCCAATGCGGACATGGGTTCATCCAGCAAGAGCAGCTTGGGTCGCTTGACCAGGCTACGCGCCAAAGCGACACGCTGTTGCTGCCCGCCTGACAACTGATTGGGTTTGCGGCGTGAAAAACCCGCCATCTGCACCAGATCCAGGGCTTCAAATACGCGTTCGTGGATTTCGTTGCGGGGCACGCCTTCCTGCTTCAAGCCAAAAGCCACATTGGCCTCAACCGACATGTGCGGAAACAGCGCGTAGGACTGGAACATCATATTGACCGGCCGCCGGTAAGGCGGCAGGTCGGTAATATCCTCGTTGTCCAGATAAATCCGACCGGAAGTCGGCTCCTCGAAACCTGCCAGCATACGCAGCAGGGTGGATTTGCCACTGCCTGAACTACCCAGCAGCGCAAAAATTTCGTGACGGGCGACGTCCAGACTTACAGACTGGACGGCCACCGTATCGCCAAAAATCTTGACGACTTCGTCCACACGCACGAAAGCATCCTCGCCATCCATCCAGGGCGAGGTTCCGGTACGGATATCTTGCATGATGCCTAGCGTCCAGACTTGAGTTCAGCCCACAGGCGCGTTTGCAGACGCTGCACCTTCAGTGGCTGTGGTTTGATGACGAACAAAGTCTTGGAGACTTCGGGCGAAGGATAAATCATGGGGTTGTCAGCTACTTCCTTGACCACGAACTCGCGCGCATCTTTATTGGCGTTCGGGTAGAACATGGTGTTGGTAATGGCAGCATGGACTTCCGGCGTTTCAATGTAGTTGATGAAAGCGTGGGCCTCTTTCACATTGCTCGCGCTCTTGGGGATGGCCATGGTGTCAAACCAGACCGGCGCCCCGCCTTGCGGAATGTAGTAGTCGATGGCGTACGGCTTTTTAGCCTGGCGCGCACGATCAGCGGAGATCATCACGTCGCCGGAGAAACCGTAGACCATGCACAGATCACCCGCAGCCAGCTCATCGATATAGCCCGAGGAGCTGAACTGGCGCACGTAAGGACGAATCTGCTTGAGCAGGTCCAGCGCCTCGCGATAGTCGGCTTCGTTACTGCTGTTGGGGTCTTTGCCAATGTAGTGCAGCACGGCCGGGAACACCTGGGCAGCTTCGTCCAGAATGGAAATGCCACAGCCTTTCAGCTTCTCGGCATTTTCTGGCTTGAACAGCATGTCCCAGTTACCCAGGTCCACCTGCTCGCCCATGATCTCCTTGACCTTGGTCACGTTGTAGCCCAGGCCATTGGTGCCGTAGCCCCAGGGAATCAGGTATTCATTGCCGGGGTCAACATCGGAGAGCAGCGCCATGATGTCCGGGTCCAGGTGGGACCAGTTAGGAATCTGACTTTTATCCAGCTTCTGGAACAAACCGCCTTCGATCTGACGCGCTGCGTAATGCGTGGAGGGAACCACCACGTCGTAACCCGACTTGCCCGTCAACAACTTGGCTTGCAAGGTGTCGTTATTATCGTAAACGTCATAACGCACGGTAATGCCCGTGGCTTTCTGAAAGCCGGACAAGGTGTCAGGGGCCGTATATTCAGCCCAGTTATAGACGTTAACAACCTGATTTTGTGCCTGCGCAACAGGCATGATGGCAGCAGCGGCCAGCAGGCCGGCGAGTACCTGTGGTGTGTTCATCCCAAAAGACATCACGAGTCCCCTTCCTATCGAAAGCGAAAAACCCAAAAGGCGAGATGATAAAGCTTTTTTAAAGCCCGTAGTCGTAATTAACGCTGCGTTTGGTGACGGTAAGCAGAAAACATCTGCTGCCACCACTGATCGCCACGCGGCCCACACACTTTGAGCAAAGATCGTCTCAGGCGTTGCACATTACCCAGCGCCTGGGCGGGGCTGACGGGCCCCTGTCGTGCACGGTCAAAATCGATCAGCCAGACTTTGTCATTCGCATCCAGCAAAATATTGTAGGCGTTAAGGTCAGCGTGCCAAACCTCGAATTGGTGCATGCGGACAATCTCGTGTGCCACCGCTTCGGGGGAGGCACGGTCCAGGCACAGAGTCAAAGGCTGCACATTGGGCACCCGCTGGCTTATCAGGGCCGCATGGTACCAAAAACCCTGTTGCCACCATGCGCCCGCCAGCACTTTGGGGACGGCCAAACCCTTGTTGTGCAAATAAGACATCACCTGAAATTCTCGCCAGCTGCGAGTCCGCGATGCCCCTTGCCACAAGTAGGAAGACTCATTGAAGCTAGCCACCAGGCCACCACGCCGGTAGTGGCGCAGCACCGCCTGACCAAAGGGCCCGTTCACAAACCAGGCGGCCTGACGACCACCCTGTCCCACCTTGCTGGCCTGGTCGCCATACGAGGTGGCCTCGAACCAGCGCTGCAAGGCCTCTGGCTCCAGATCCAGCTGATTGGCCAGCTCCGGTGCCAACAAGGCACCGCCACCGGGCAAAGAGTAGACAGTTTCGGATTGGGTGCTCACAGCAGCTCCTCAGGCACGAACCAGCAACAGGGCCATGATCAATACCAGCATGCAGGCAAAAATAAACTTCAGACGATTCTCGGGCAAACGATAGGCCAAGCGCACGCCAAACGGCACCAGCAGCAGGCTGCCTATCGCCATCGGTATGCCGACCTGCCAGGTAGCCTGACCATGAAACGCGTACGTCGCCAAGGCGACCAACGTGCCGGGAATAATCATGGACAGGGCCAAGCCTTGCGCACCGGTCTGGCTATAACCCATACGGCTGGTCAGGAACGGCACCACCAGCACCGCACCGCCCACACCAAACACGCCACCGGCCAAGCCCGCCATCATGCCTACCGCGATATACCACAGCTGGCCAAACGACTCCGGGTCCGGACGCGGCTTGTCACTGCGACGGCGCCGCCGGGACAAGCCTAGACTCTGGTCGAAATAATACAGGGCAATGGCCATCACAAATACAGAGTAAATGCGACGCAGCAAGATCGCATCCATGCCCAGAGCCAGACGTGCGCCCAGCCAGGTAAAGATGATAGAGGAGATCGCCCCCAATGCTGCCCGACGAAAATCAATGTGGTTGCGACGATGGTACTGACGCACGGTCAACAGCACCGCAGGCACCACCATGATCAGAGCCGTACCCTGAGCGGTTTGCTGGTCCATGCCCAGAATCAGGCCCAGCAACGGAATAGCCAGCAAGCCGCCACCGATCCCCAGGACCCCGCCGGTATAGCCAATAAGCGCGCCTCCCAGCAAGCAGGCCAGGATCAACTCAATACTTATCATGGCGGTTACAGATTACGCAGACGGTCGACAGCGTCTTCCACCCGATCTACCGCCCAGATCTCCAGGCCTTCGATAGACTGACGCGGGGCATTGCTCTTGGGAATCAAGGCAATACTGAACCCCAACTTGGCCGCTTCGCGCAAACGCTCCTGCCCACGCGGGGCCGGACGAATTTCACCGGCCAGGCCGATTTCCCCAAACACGACCAGGCCACGCGGCAAGGGGCGGTTATTCAGGGAGGACAAAATAGCCAGCAACACAGCCAAGTCAGCGGCTGGCTCGGTAATCTTGACGCCACCGACGGCGTTCACGAACACGTCCTGATCGTAAGTAACCACGCCAGCATGACGATGCATCACCGCCAACAGCATGGCCAGACGGGAGCTTTCCAAGCCCACAGACAGGCGACGCGGATTGGGCACATGGGCCGAGTCCACCAAAGCCTGAATTTCCACCAGCAAGGGTCGTGTGCCTTCCTGGGTGGCCATGACGCAGGAACCGGCTACTGACTGGGAATGCTGGGACAAGAACAGGGCCGAAGGATTGCTGACTCCTTTCAAGCCTTTTTCCGTCATGGCAAACACGCCCAATTCATTTACCGCGCCAAAGCGATTCTTGAATGCGCGCACCATGCGGAAGGAGGAATGGGTATCCCCCTCGAAATACAGCACCGTATCCACAATGTGCTCCAGCACACGCGGACCGGCCAAGGTCCCGTCTTTGGTGACGTGACCGATAAAAATCATGGAGGTACCGCTTTGCTTGGCCAGACGGGTGAGCTGGGCCGCACATTCACGCACCTGCGATACCGAGCCTGGAGCCGCACTGAGCTGATCCGAATACAGGGTTTGAATCGAATCGATTACCACCACGCTAGGCTGGTGCGACTGCAAGGCCTGACTGATGGACTCCAGACGGATTTCAGCCAGCAGATCCACACCCTCGGTAGGCACGCCCAAACGGCGAGCACGCAAGGCGACCTGCTCGGCGGACTCCTCGCCCGTCACATACAGAACTTTGGTTTGCTGGGCCAAGGCTGCCATGGCTTGCAGCAGCAGCGTGGATTTACCGACACCGGGATCGCCCCCGATCAGGATCACGCCGCCTTCCACCAGGCCACCACCCAGGACACGATCGAACTCGCCTATGCCTGTGGGCACACGGGGCAGTTCCCGCGCCTGTACATCGGAAAGACTTTGGACCGGGCTGGAGCCAGCCAGGGAAGCAAAACGATGCGCACTGGCCGCAGCCGGTGTCTCTACCGTTTCCTGCAAGCTGTTCCAAGCCCCGCAGGCCGGGCATTTGCCCGCCCACTTGGGTGTATCTGCCCCGCACTCCGTGCAAACAAATACAACTTTGGCCTTGCGGGCCGCACGAGTACTGGTGGCCATAGAAATTCCTTAACGTCCGGCCAAGCTGCCGCCGCCATCCACGCCCAGATTCTGGCCGGTGATATAAGCAGCTTCATCGCTTAGCAGGAAGGTGACCGCAGCAGCCACTTCGGCCGCCTGCCCAAAACGTCCCAAAGGAATGGAGGACAGGCTGCGCTGTTCGGCTTCACTGCCGACGGGATGATTGGCACGGAACAATTCGGTTTCGATCGGACCAGGAGAGACCGCATTGACGGTAATGCCGTAAGGAGCCAATTCCAGTGCCCAGGTGCGGGTACAACCCAGCAAGGCACTTTTGGCCGCGGCATAGCTGGTGCGATCGGAACCGCCGTGCACAACACGACTGCAAATATTGACGATGCGGCCTTCCTTGCGCGCTTTCATCGAAGGGATGAAAGCTTGGGCCACTTGCACCGCCACACGCACATTCAGGTCAAACACCTGATAAAGATTGCCCAGGTCCACCTGACCAATCGGTTCGGGCGCGACCATACCTACGTTGTTCACCACCGCATCGACGGGATATTTTTCGCGGATAACGCGCAGCATTTCCTCGGTTTCGCCTGCATTGCTCAAATCGCAGGAGTACAGATATCCGGGGAAATCAATGCTTTCGGTGTGGCGGGCCAGACCCACAACGTGGGCCCCGGCATCGGCCAGTCTTTGGCTGATTGCCCAGCCGATTCCTTTGGTAGCGCCGGTAACGAGTACACATTTATTTTTCATGGCTATGCCTTGTTGGTGTTAATCCTGGATGATGCGCGGCACGCGTGGCGCCACCGCGCAAATCAATTCGTAGCCCAGGGTTCCGGCTGCCGCAGCAACCTCATCCACACTGGGCCCGCCTTGACCGAACAACACCGCCTGACTGCCTACACCGGCGGCGGGCACCGGGGTCAGGTCGACTGCCAGCATGTCCATGGACACACGACCGAGCAAACGAGTGCGCACACCGTTCACGGTAATGGGGGTGCCAGTTCCCGCGTGACGCGGGTAACCGTCGGCATAGCCACAAGCCACCACGCCAATACGCATGGCCTGCTCGGCAATGTACGTATGGCCGTAGCCAATGCCCTCGCCCTGCTTGACGCCGCGCACGCTGATCAGCTCGGCTGCCAGCGTCATGCCAGGCTGCAAACCGAAGTCCTCGGCGCTGATGTCCGCAAAAGGAGAGCTGCCGTACAGACAGATACCGGGGCGTACCCAGTGATCCGGACCGGAGGGCATGTATGCACCCAGGTCAGGGCTTAGTGTTGCCGCTGAATTGCACACACTGACCGGGCCCGGCAAGCCGTCGGTGATCCGGTTAAAGCAGCGAATCTGCTCCAGCGTGGCGTCGATATTGTCGTCAGCGCGCGCAAAGTGCGTCATGCGCCCCACGGTTCCCAGCTTGCCCGCTTTTTGCAGACGCTGAGCGCGCTCGAAGGCGGCGGGGTAATCGTCCACGCTGAAACCCAGACGATTCATGCCGCTATTGAGCTTGACCATGGCATTCAAGGCCACCCCGCCCTTCCACTGCTCCAGCATCTTGAGCTGCTCGTGGCAATGAATGACAGTGGTCAGGCCAAACTCGGCCAGCACATCCAGATCTTCAGGCTGGAAAAAACCTTCCAGCAACATGATGGGGCCGGTCCAACCGGCAGCCCGACAACGTATGGCTTCCTTCAGGTCCAGCATCGCCATGCCTTCGGCGGCACTGAATGCCCGCACCGCATTTTCGATGTCATGACCGTAAGCATTGGCCTTCATGACGGCCCAGATATGGGGCCGTTTTACGCCGGATGGAGCCGTGGCGTTATTCAGGCTCTGAATAACCATATCGAGATTGTGACGCAGTGACGCAATATGAATGGTGGCCGAGATAGGACGTGGCATGGTTCTCCCCGAAGCAATACGAAAGTCTAAACCAGCCCTAGTGGAAACGAAAGCCGTATACTGGCGGACTATGTCTATCGAGCACTATGAAAACTTCCCTGTCGCCTCTGTGCTGCTACCTCGTCGGCTACGCCGACCGGTCACCGATATTTATCGTTTTGCCCGCAGCGCCGACGACATTGCTGATGAAGGCGATTTAAGCGCTGCCGAGCGCCTGGAACTGCTGGCGCAGTTCGAAGCCGGAATAGAACAACTGCAGTATCACCAGCCCGTCCTGGCCGATACCCCGCACAGTGAAATTTTTGTTCCTTTGGCCAGCAGCATCAGCAACTTCCAGTTGCCGCTCAAGCCTTTTCTGGACCTGCTGTCTGCGTTTCGCCAGGATGTCACCACCCATCGCTATCGCGATATGGCCCAGGTGCTGGATTACTGTACCCGCTCGGCCAACCCCGTTGGCCGCTTGATGCTGCATCTGTATGAAGCCCACAGCCCGGAGCTGGTCGAGATGGCCGACTCCACCTGTACGGGGCTGCAATTGGTTAATTTCTGGCAGGACGTGGCACTGGACTGGCACAAGAACCGTGTCTATATCCCGCAAGACCTGCTGGCCCAATATGATCTGGATGATGATTACATCCAGGCCCGTACCCAGCTGCTGCGTCAGCCCGAGGCCGATGCACGCTGGCAGGAAATGATGCAGTTGCTGGCTACCGATGCCCGTCAACGCCTGCAAGCCGGGCTGCTGCTGTCCAGCTATCTGTCCGGGCGCATCAGCCTGGAACTGAAAATGATGGTATTGGGCGGCCTGCGTATTCTGGAACGCCTGGAAGCGGTAAAGTTTGATGTCTTCAGCCATCGTCCCACCCTGTCCCGCCTGGACTGGCTACGCCTGATTACCCGCGGCTTGAGCCGTACCCCTTACCGACCCTGAACGTCCATGAGCCCAGACGAGTATTGTCAGAACAAGGCAGCCCAAAGCGGCTCCAGTTTTTACTACGCCTTTTTGTTTCTGCCGCCTGAACGCCGCCGTGCCATCACGGCGCTGTACGCGTTTTGCCGCGAGGTAGACGACGTGGTGGACGAGGTTCACGAAGAATCGGTTGCCCGCATGAAGCTGGTCTGGTGGCGCACGCAAGTGGCCGATCTGTACGAAGGCCGTGCCCATCACCCGGTCATGCAGGCCCTGGCGCCTCATATCAAGGCGTTCGACCTGCCTCAGGACGAACTGCTGGCCGTGATTGACGGCATGGAAATGGATCTGGACCAGGTTCGCTACCAAAGCTGGAGCGAGCTGGAACGCTACTGTTGGCACGCCGCCAGCGTGGTGGGGCTGCTGTCGGCGCGTATTTTTGGCCAAACCCAGGAGCAGACCAGCGATTATGCCCAAAAACTGGGCCTGGCTTTTCAGCTGACCAATATTATCCGTGATGTAGGCGATGACGCTCGTCGTGGCCGTATCTACCTGCCTCAGGAAGACCTGGACAAGTTTGGTGTATCGCCTCACGAAATCCTGGATCAGCAGCATTCGGAGCGCTTCGAGGCCCTGATGGCCTTTCAAACCGAACGCGCCCAGGACTTGTACCGCCAGGCCATGCGCGCCCTGCCCGCCGCTGATCGCCGGGCGCAACGCCCAGGCCTGTTGATGGCCGCCATCTACCATGCCCTGCTGGTGGAAATTGCCAATGATCGTTGGCATGTGCTGGAACAGCGCATTTCGCTGACACCCATTCGCAAATTCTGGTTGGCCTGGAAAACCTGGGTATCGGGCGGCCACAGCTTGCAACGCAAACTGGGCCGATGAAAGTCGCCGTTATCGGGGCGGGCTGGGCGGGCTGTGCCGCCGCCTGGCGACTGAAGACGCAAGGCCATCAGGTCAGTGTCTTTGAAGCCTCGCGCCATATAGGCGGGCGTGCCCGCCGCATCCACAGCCCCAATCTGGGGCGTGATACTGATAACGGCCAGCACATCATGCTGGGCGCCTACTCCGTCATTCTGGGTTTGATGGGAGAAATCGGGCTGGACGAAGCATCCCGTCTTGAACGCAAAGATCTGGACGTGATCTCGGCCGATGGGCGCTTTCGCCTGCGCAACCGCCCCTTGCCTGCCCCGTTCCATTTATTGACCGGCCTGCTGGGTGCCCAGGGCCTGAGCTGGACGCAGAAAATCAAGCTGGCACGTTTTTGCCGCTGGCTGATGAAACAGCAATGGCGCACCCCGGATGGTCTGACGGTTTTGCAGCTCCTGGAGCAGCATCAGCAAGACAGCCATGTCATCCGTTTGTTCTGGCAGCCGCTCTGCGTGGCGGCCATGAACACGCCCATTGAGCAAGCCTGCGCCCAACTATTTGCCCATGTCTTGCGCGACAGCCTCGGCGGCCCCCGGCAAGCCAGCCAAACCTTGATTCCCTTGATGGATTTAAGCCAACTGTGGTGCGAGCCCGCCCTGCGTGATATTCAGCTACAGCTGGGCCACAGAGTACAAAGACTGGAACTGACAGAGACAGGTGTACAAATTGACGGCCTGCAGTTTGATGCAGCCATTGTGGCCTGCCCGCCCGTCCAGGCTGCACGCCTGCTGCATAGCCTACCCAGCAGCCCGGCCAGCGAACAACTACTGGCCGATCTGGAAGCCTTCAGCTACATCCCTATTGCCACCCTGTATCTGGAATTGGAGCAAGCCTGGAATCTGCCCCATTCCATGTTGATGCTGGACGATAAAAGCGGCAGTGGTGGCCAATGGCTGTTTGATCACAGCACTCTAAAACCGGGCAGCGGTGAAACGTTGGTGGGGATCGTCATCAGCGATGCTGTGCGCCTGCAAGCGCTGGACCGCGAGCAAGCCATTGCCGCGATCATCGAGCAGGTACGCAGCCAGACCCGGCACCTGAAAGCCATGCCTGCCATACGGGCCAGCGAGCTGATTATCGAAAAACGGGCTACGTTTGCGGCTGTGCCCGGTCTGCGTCGCCCATCGGTAGCGACACCTTGGCCAGCTATTCGTCTGGCAGGCGACTGGACCGATACCGGCTACCCCGGTGTGCTGGAAGGCGCTGTGCGCAGCGGGCTGAAAGCGGCGCATCTGTAAGGGCCACGACTGAGCACTATTGCGCCGACGGTGTCAGCAAAGTCTGCGCGGGCTTATGAGCCGCCAGAAACTCCTGCTGAAACAAGCACATGCGCACCACATCCCGATATTGGCCGTTAATGAAGAACTCGTGCTTGAGCTCGCCTTCCACCTGAAAACCAAACTTCTGATAAATGTGGATAGCCTTGTGATTCTCCTTGTCCACAATCAGCACGATCTTGTACAGGTTCAGCACCCCAAAGCCGTACTCGATAGCCAGCTTGGTCGCCCGCGAGGCAATGCCCTTGCCCTGGAACTCCGGCGCAATAATGATCTGGAACTCTGCCCGGCGGTGTACATAATCAATTTCCACCAGCTCCACCACACCGGACGGCTGCCCTTCCCACTCCACAACGAAACGACGTTCACGCTGATCGTGAATATGCTCATCGTACAGAGCCGCCAGCTCGCCATAGGTTTCGTAAGGTTCCTCGAACCAGTAGCGCATCACGCTGGCGTTATTGTCCAGCAAATGCACAAAGCGCAAGTCTTCGCGCTCCAGCGGGCGTAATTTAACGTGAGTCGTTTTACTCATGATTTTTCTATCCTTTCTCTATGTTCGATAGACGAGCCGCCTATCTGCCTATACCAAAGGCCATAGACATCATGCCCGCATATCGTGTGTTTTTGATGAAGGCCTGATAGAAAAAGTTCAGTTGGCTGCAAAACCGCAGCCCGACCAGTCTTGCGGCAAAACCGGCCAAAAACGCAAAAACCCCGATTTCTGCTTTCCTGCATAGCAAACTGAACTTCAGTCAGGCCAGCAGGAATATCAAAATCGGGGTTTGAAACGACTACCTGGCCGCCATGGCTGCGCCAGCACAGGGCCAGCGCAGATAGCGGGCATCAGGTTGGGGCGTGTTCCTCGATGTAGCGACGTACTTGAGCTACATCCGAATCCATCACCACCACTTTCTGTGGCAAGTCTGCCAGACTGGCCAGGTGCGCTGGCACCGGAGCGGGCTGACCAATCGCTTCTTCGATTGTCTCGGAGAACTTGGCAGGCAGCGCGGTTTCCAGCACCAGCATGGGGATGCCTTCTTCGCGGAAGTTCTGAGCCACCTTGACGGCGTCTGCCGTGTGCGGGTCGATCAGAGTCTGGTACTGCTTGTTCACCTGAGCAATGGTGTTCAGACGATCCTGGTGCGAGCTGGCGCCGGCCACAAAGCCGAACTCTTCCTGGAAGCGTGGCAGATGCTCGCTCAGGTCGAATTGGCCTTCTTTGGCCAGTTGCTCCCACAATGCCTTGACCTTGCTGCCATCACGGCCCAGCAGATCAAACACGAAGCGCTCGAAGTTGGAGGCGCGGGAAATGTCCATGGATGGGCTGGACGTGGCGTAAGTTTGCTCGGAACCACGGGGACGATAAATACCGGTGCGGAAGAATTCTTCCAGCACGTTGTTTTCGTTGGTGGCCAGAACCAGCTTGGCGATAGGCAGACCCATCTGACGAGCAATGTGGCCCGACAGAATATTACCGAAGTTACCCGAAGGAACGGCAAAAGAGACTTTCTGACCCGCCTGGCTGGTGCTTCGCAACCAGCCCCAGAAGTAGTACACCACCTGAGCGGAAATACGGGCCCAGTTAATGGAGTTCACGGCACCCAGATGCCATTTGGACTTGAATTCCAGATCGCCCGCCAAAGCCTTGACGATGTCCTGGCAATCATCGAACACACCCTTCACCGACAGATTGTGGATGTTTTCGTCTTGCAAGGAGTACATCTGAGCGCGTTGGAAAGCACTCATGCGACCGTAAGGCGAGAGCATGAACACGCTGACGCCACGCTTGCCGCGCAAGGCGTATTCAGCCGCCGAACCCGTGTCGCCGGACGTGGCACCCACAATGTTCAAGGTGCTGTTGCGCTGTGTCAGCACGTATTCGAAAACCTGGCCCAGGAACTGCATGGCCATGTCTTTAAAAGCCAGAGTTGGGCCTTGGGACAAGCCCAGCAAGGAGAAACCGGGTTCCAGTTCCTTGACCGGTACCACCTGCTCGCTGTCGAACACGCCGGGGGCATAAGCACGTGCCGTCAAGGCGGACAGTTCATCAGCCGGAATATCGGTGACAAACAGGCCCAGCACTTTGGCGGCCAGTTCGGGGTAGCTCAGGGCGCGCCAGGATTCCAGTGTTTCTGCACTGACTTGAGGGTAGCTTTCTGGCATGGCCAAACCGCCATCCGGAGCCAGGCCTTCCAGCAGGATGTCCGAGAATGGCTGGGCCTTCATGCCGCCACGAGTAGAGATGTAATTCATTACAGGTTCTCCACGCGCAAACGGGTCACGGCAGACTGCACAAAAGGCAAATTCTGAATCTGGCTGATCGCGCCATTAATGGCACCTTCACGCGCTTCATGCGTCAGGAAGATGATGTCAGCCTGTTCACCGGCTGGCTCCTGGAACATGGAACCGATCGAGATCGAGGCTTGCGCCAGAATGCGAGCCACATCAGCCAGAACGCCAGGACGGTCATCCACACGCAAACGCAGGTAGTACGAGGACACCACTTCATCCATAGGCAGGATGGGGGTATCGGACATGGCGTTGTGCTGGAAGGCCAGGTAAGGCACGCGGTGTTCGGGTTCTGCCGTTTGCAGACGGGTCACGTCGACCAGGTCGGCTACCACCGCCGAAGCAGTTGGCAAGGCGCCGGCACCGGCACCGTAGTACACGGTCTGGCCCACGGCATCGCCATGCACCAGTACCGCGTTCATGGCACCTTGGACATTGGCCAGCATGCTTTGCAGCGGAACCAGTGTGGGGTGTACGCGCAGCTCAATACCTTCTTCACGGGCGCGGGTAATACCCAGCAGCTTGATGTTGTAGCCCAGGCGCTGTGCGTGTTGCAGGTCTTCCAGTGCCAGGCTGGTAATGCCTTCCACGTGGGCCTTGCTGAACTGCACCGGAATACCGAAGGCCAGGGAGGCCAGCAGGCTCAGCTTGTGCGCCGCGTCCACCCCTTCAATGTCGAAAGTAGGATCAGCTTCGGCGTAGCCCAGACGCTGGGCATCGGCCAGGGCTTCAGCAAAGCTGACGCCACGGTTGCGCATTTCGGACAGGATGTAGTTGGTGGTGCCGTTGATAATGCCGGCCAGCCACTGAATACGGTTGGCCGTCAGGCCTTCGCGAATTGCCTTGATGATAGGAATACCACCGGCCACAGCGGCTTCAAATGCCACCATGACACTGCGCTCGTGAGCCGCGGCAAAAATCTTGTTGCCATGCTTGGCCAGCAGCGCCTTGTTGGCGGTGACCACGTGCTTGCCCTGGGCAATGGCTTCCATGACCCACTCGCGTGCCAGGGTGTCGCCACCCACCAGCTCGACCACAATATCGATCTCGGGGTTGCGCACCACATCCATGCCGTCTGTGGTCAGGGTGACGTCGTCCCCAACCAGCGCACGTGCCTTTTCCAGGTCACGCACAGCAATAGCGACCACCTCAATACGGCGACCGGCGCGGCGAGCGATTTCATCTGCATTGCGTTTCAATACGTTCCAGGTGCCGCTGCCAACCACACCCAAACCCAGCAAACCTACTTTGATAGGACTCATTGAACAAATCCGTCCTTACGGAACATTTCTTTGATGCCGCGTACCGCCTGACGGGTACGTTGCTCGTTTTCGATCAGCGCAAAGCGCACATAGTTGTCGCCATACTCACCAAAGCCGATGCCGGGGGATACGGCTACTTTGGCATCGCTCAGTAAGCGCTTGGCAAACTCCAGCGAACCGATGTCCTTGTAGAACTCGGGAATCTTGGCCCAGATATACATTGATGCCTTGGGGACATCGACCATCCAGCCTGCTTCATGCAGGCCCTTGGCCAGTACGTCGCGACGGCGGCGGTACTGCTCCACCACCTCGCTGACACAATCTTGTGGCCCTTCCAGCGCCGCAATGGCGGCCACCTGAATCGGTGTGAAGGTGCCGTAGTCGTGATAGCTCTTGATACGTGCCAGAGCATTGACCAAGGACTCGTTGCCCACCATGAAACCAATACGCCAGCCGGCCATATTGTAGCTTTTGCTCATGGTGAAAAACTCGACCGCTACATCGCGTGCGCCTTCCACCTGCATGATGGAGGGGGCCACGTAGCCGTCAAAGGTAATGTCGGCATAGGCCAGATCATGTACCACCAGAATATTGTGCTCGCGTGCCAGCGCCACAATACGCTCAAAAAAGGACAGTTCCACGCACTGGGCCGTCGGATTGCTGGGAAAACCCAGAATCATCATTTTGGGCTTGGGAATGGACTCCCGCACGGCTTTTTCGATTTCCTCGAAAAAGTCCACGCCTGGGACCATGGGTACCGAACGGATATTCGCGCCGGCAATGACGGCACCATAGATATGAATGGGGTAGCTGGGGTTGGGCACCAGCACGGTATCGCCCTTGTCCAGCGTTGCCAGCATCAAGTGGGCCAGACCTTCTTTGGAACCGATGGTAACGATCGCTTCACTATCAGGATCCAAGTGCACATTGTAGCGGCGCTCGTACCAATTGGTCACGGCTCGGCGCAGACGCGGAATGCCTTTGGAGACAGAATAACCATGAGTGTCCGGGCGGGTGGCCGCCTCGACCAGCTTTTCCACGATGTGCGCCGGTGTCGCACCGTCCGGGTTCCCCATGGACATGTCGATAATGTCCTCGCCACGACGGCGGGCGGCCATTTTCAGCTCGCCGGTAATGTTGAACACGTAAGGCGGCAAACGCTCGATGCGCGGAAAGCGAATCATGACATTCCTTGAGAAGAAAACAGCGAAGACCCAAACCAAAAGGTGCGAAGTAAATCAAAGAGTTTAATCCATGATTGACTTACTGAGAATCACTGCAAACAGATCAGGTGCCGCATCGTCCCTGACTCTTTGCGCTATCATCGACCCTGTAACGGGAGAGACTCATCGTGCAACTGCAACGCGAACACAATCCAGCCATGAATGCCATCACCGCTTACGGTGAGGACTATGTGGCAATCAACTTTCAAAACCACGATCATTCCATCTTCTTTAGCCCTGAAGGTCCTGTGCAGGACCTGGCCATTCAAAGCGCAACCGAGCTGACAGCCCCGTTGCTGCGCCGGATTGCCGGACTGGAATCGGTCAAGCAAGACCCCATGGCCTTTCTGGACGATGCCCCACCGGCGCGCCCTGACAACGCCCCCGAATTGATCTTGATTGGGACTGGCCAGCGCCAGCACTTCTTGCACCCGGCTGTCACGCAGGAAATGCTGCAGTGGGGCATAGGTGTGGAAATCATGGATACCCAGGCCGCCGCCAGAACCTACAATATCCTCATGTCCGAAGGCCGCAAAGTTGTCGCCGCCTTACTCATACAGGAAAAAGCATGACAGCCCTACAAATTGGTGCCCCCATCCCCGACTTTTCCGTGCCCTCCACCCAGGGCGAGTTCAGCGCCGCTGACCTGAAAGGAAAAATGACAGTGTTGTACTTTTACCCCAAAGACAACACGCCGGGCTGCACCACCGAGTCCCAGAATTTCCGCGATGCCCTGCCCGAATTTCAGGCTGCAGGCGCGCAAATCATTGGCGTTTCGCGCGACTCGCTCAGTTCGCACGAACGTTTTATCGACAAGCAAGCCCTGACTTTCCCTTTGCTTGCCGACACCGAAGAGCGCTTGTGCGAACTGTTTGGGGTCATGAAAATGAAAAACATGTACGGTAAACAGGTACGTGGCATCGAGCGCAGCACCTTTTTGATCGACGCCCAAGGTGTGTTGATTCAAGAATGGCGTGGCATCAAAGTGCCCGGCCACGTCCAAGCTGTATTACAGGCTGTCCAGCAAGCCGCCTGAAACCTTACCGTGCCGGCCTGCAGGTCGGCACACAACCAGGAGTACGTGTTATATGCCGCTACCAACGTTGCCCACCAAGCTGGGAACCCTGCTTAGCGAAAAAGATGACAGTGTCATCCTTGCCGATCCACCCGTACCACTAGACGAACCCGACACTCCCCCCGCCAGCCCCCCAGCCGCCCCCAGTAAAGCGGCTGCTACGCCACGCTCCAAAAAGCCTGCGCCCGTCAAAACGGCGCCTGCGGCCCCCGCAGCAGCGCCTGCGCCCGCCAGTGTGGCCAAAGCAGCTCCCAGCAAAAGCGCTGCCGCCAGCCCTGCCCACGCTCCCAAGCCTGTCGCCGGCGCAGCCAGCAAACGCACCCGTCTGGCCCCCACCCAGCGCAAATTGTTTGTGCTGGATACCAACGTCTTGCTGCACGACTCCAATTCGCTGTTCAAGTTTGAAGAGCACGACATCTTCCTGCCCATGATGGTGCTCGAAGAACTGGATCACCAGAAAAAGGGCCTGTCTGAAGTGGCTCGCAATGCGCGTCAGGTCAGCCGCTCCCTGGAAGGTCTGGTGGGCGATCATGGTCTGGACAAGCCCATCAATCTGGATGGCATCGGCAATACCGAAGCGCGTGGCGCCGTCACCTTCCAGACCAGCGCTCTGGATACCACCCTGCCTATCCAGCTGCCGCTGGGCAAGGCGGACAACGCCATTTTGGCCGTGGTCAATGCCCTGACCCAGAGCATGCCCAAACGCGAAGTGGTGCTGGTGTCCAAAGACATCAATATGCGCCTGAAGGCCAAGGCACTGGGCCTGCTGGCCGAAGACTACCGCCACGATCACGTTCTGGATGACTCCGACCTGCTGTATGACGGCGTCATGCCCTTGCCGGACAATTTCTGGACCAAGCACGGCAAGAACATGGAATCCTGGCAACAGGGTGGCACCACCTTCTACCGCATCAGCGGGCCGCTGTGCAGCCAGTTCATGGTCAACCAGTTCGTGTTTACCGAAGGCGACGATCCCTTGTACGCCCAGGTACGCGAAACCGCTGGCAATACCGCCGTACTGGCCACCTTGCGCGACTACAGTCACGGCAAGAACAACGTCTGGGGCATTACGGCTCGCAACCGCGAACAGAACTTTGCCCTGAATCTGTTGATGAACCCGGATTTTGATTTCGTCTCCCTGCTGGGCCATGCCGGTACGGGTAAAACGCTGCTGGCCCTGGCCAGTGCGTTGACCCAAACCCTGGAGACCAAGCGCTACAACGAGATCATCATCACCCGCGCTACCGTGCCTGTAGGGGATGACATCGGCTTCCTGCCCGGTACCGAGGAAGAGAAAATGCAGCCCTGGATGGGTGCGCTGGAAGACAACCTGGAAGTCCTGCACCTGGGCACCGGCAAGTCCTCCAGCAACCTGAACAATCCGCAAGGCACCGAGGCTCCGCGCAACTCCACCATGGAACTGGTGCGCTCCAAGATCAAGGTGAAATCCCTGAGCTTCATGCGGGGCCGTACCTTCATGAACAAGTTCCTGATCATCGACGAGGCCCAGAACCTGACGCCCAAGCAGATGAAAACACTGGTGACGCGCGCCGGTCCAGGAACTAAAATTGTCTGCCTGGGCAATATTGCCCAGATCGACACGCCCTACCTGACCGAGGGCAGTTCGGGGCTGACCTACGTGGTAGACCGATTCAAAGGCTGGCCGCACGCAGGCCACATTACCTTGCAACGTGGTGAGCGCTCCCGTCTGGCCGATTACGCCAGCGACGCACTCTAAACCGAATCTCTACTCACTCAAACCGGGTCCTGGACCCGGTTTTTTTTTACCGCCAGGCTGCATCAAGGCCAACAAGCACAGCAAAGATGCAGCGTGGAGGATTTTTTAATGACTGCTATGAAACGTACCGCACAGCCCATCGGGCTTACCATGGGCGATGCCGCTGGCATAGGCCCGGAAATTATTGCCCGCCTGATTGTTGAAGGCTTGCCCCACCCTGCCGTGGTTTATGGCGATGCAGGCGCAATGCGCCGTGCCCTGGTACTGATTGGTGCCGCTCAAGACTGGTACGTCGAGGAAGTGGAGCAGCCCGTTTGCACGCCCAAAGGGGTAATTGCCGTACTGAATCGCTGGCAAGCCCTGCCCGAAGATCTGCCCTATGGTGAAGTTCACGCCCAGGCCGGACGCGGTGCCTACGAATACCTGTGCCACGCGATTGATGACGCCCAGGCTGGCCTGATCCGTGCCATCGTCACTGCCCCGCTGAACAAGCTGGCCATGCAAAAAGGCGGTATCGATGCCCCCGGCCATACCGAGATTCTGGCCGAGCGCAGCCACACCGAGCACTACGCCATGATGCTGGCTAACGAACACTTGCGCTCCATTCTGGTCACCATTCACGAACCGCTGGCCCGTGTCCCCTCCCTGATTACTACAGAACGCGTGCTGCAAACCATACGACTGGCACAACTGGCCTGCACCCAGGCCGGAATCGCCAAGCCCCGTGTGGCCGTCGCTGGCCTGAACCCCCACGCGGGTGAAGGCGGCAAATTTGGTTTGGAAGATATAGAACAGATCACACCGGCTATTGAACAAGCCTGCGCTGAAGGCATCCAGGCCAGCGGCCCCTGGCCTGGCGATACGATTTTCATGCGGGCTCGTCAGGGAGAGTTCGATATTGTGGTTGCGCAATACCATGACCAGGGGCTGATTCCCATCAAGCTGCTGGGTCTGGACGAAGGCGTGAACGTGACGGTGGGCCTGCCCTTTATCCGCACCAGTGTGGACCACGGCACGGCGTACGACATTGCCGGACAGGGCAAGGCCGACGCCTCCTCCTTGGGCTATGCCTACCGTATGGCTCTTTCCATGAGCGCGCATCAAGCATGATCAAGCGCTTACCGATTGACCCGTTTTTGCTGAAGCTGTTTGCCACTGTTGCTCTTGCCAGCCTGCTGCCCGCCCAAGGTTGGGGCGTGCCTCTGTTTCAACACATCACGCAGATCGCGATTGCCCTGCTGTTCTTTCTGCATGGTGCCCGCCTGTCTCGTGAGGCTATCTGGGGCGGCTTGTCCCACTGGCGTTTGCACCTGTTGATTCTGTCCGTCACCTTTGTGCTCTTCCCTATTCTGGGCAGTGGCGTGGCGGCTGTGCTGCGTCCCTGGCTAACCGACAATCTGTACCTGGGAATTCTGTTTCTGGCCTGCCTGCCCAGCACCGTGCAATCTGCGGTGGCGCTGACCGCAATGGCTAGAGGGAATGTGCCGGTGTCGATTTGCAGCGCCTCGGCCTCCACCTTGCTGGGGGTGTTCATCACTCCCCTTCTGGTCGGCATCATGCTGGCGGGTGCGACTAGCGCCCAGGCCACCGTGTCGCTGGAGGCGGTGGGAAAGATCATGCTGCAGCTATTTTTTCCCTTTGTCTTTGGGCATATGCTGCGTCCCTTGATCGGCTCTTGGGTCATGAAGCGCCAGCAACTGCTGAAAGTCGTGGATCAAGGCTCGATTCTGCTAGTGGTGTATACGGCTTTTTCAGGCGCGGTGGTGGGCGGTCTGTGGTCCTCCACCCCACTCAGTGCCTTGGGGCTGATTGTGCTCTCCAACGCTGTTCTGCTGACCTTGGCGCAATTGCTGGCCTGGAATCTGGGGCGCTGGCTGGGCTTCTCCTTTGAAGACCGTGTCAGCCTGCTGATGTGTGGTTCCAATAAAAGCCTGAGCAGCGGCATCCCGATTGCCAACGTGATTTTCCCCAGCGCCATGGTGGGGCCTATCATCTTGCCGATCATGTTGTTTCACCAATGGCAGTTGCTGGTGTGCGCGTGGCTGGCGAAAAGACTGGCTGCTCGCAGTGAACACTAAGAGAACGGCAAGCCACCTTGCGTAGCTGCCCATACAGACTGAACAATGAATAAAAAAGAGGCATACCGCGGTATGCCTCTTTTTTTTCCTGATCTCTGCTCAACAGACTCGACCGCCCGCACACCGAAGCAGCCACTGTGCTTCTTAATTCGGCATGTAATCCAGAAAGCGCGTACTGGCGCCAGCAAAGGTCAGACGAACCGAACCAATAGGGCCGTTACGCTGCTTACCAATAATGATTTCAGCCGTGCCTTTATCAGGCGAGTCTGGGTTGTAGACCTCGTCTCGGTAAATAAACAAGATCAAGTCAGCATCCTGCTCAATAGCCCCCGATTCCCGCAAGTCACTCATCACAGGACGTTTGTTGGGGCGTTGTTCCAAGCTTCGGTTCAACTGCGACAAAGCAATCAAGGGACAATTCAATTCTTTGGCCAGACCTTTCAAGGAACGACTGATTTCAGAAATTTCCGTTGCCCGGTTCTCGCCACCGCTTGAGGACATCAGCTGCAAGTAGTCGATGATGATCAAGCCCAGTTGCCCACACTGTCGTGCCAGACGTCGAGCTCGTGCCCGCACTTCCATGGACGACAGGCCGGGCGTTTCATCAATGTAAATCTGGGCTTCCTGCACCTGCTGCACGGCATGTGTCAGACGCGGCCAATCGTCGGCTGTCAGCTTGCCGGTACGCATACGGTGCTGGTCCAGCAACCCGACCGAACCGACCATACGCATGGCCAACTGCACCGCGCCCATTTCCATGGAGAACACGGCAACGGGCAAACCCTGGGCAATCGCAACGTGCTCGCCAATATTCATGGAGAACGAGGTTTTACCCATGGAAGGCCGACCCGCCACAATCACCAGGTCGCCTGGCTGCAAGCCTGACGTCATCTTGTCCAGGTCAATAAAGCCAGTTGGCACCCCGGTTACTTCCGAATCACCTTCGCGGTGATACAGCTCGTCAATACGTTCCACCACCTGGCTTAGCAGGGGCTGGATTTCCAGAAAGCCTTGCGAGCCACGCGCCCCTTCCTGGGCAATCTGAAACACACGGGTTTCCGCCTCGTCCAGAATCTGACGAGCCTCCTTGCCCTGCGGATTGAAGGCGGCCGAGGAAATATCATCAGCCACGGTGACCAGCTTGCGCAGCGTGGAACGCTCGCGCACGATCTCGGCATAGCGGCGAATATTGGCAGCCGATGGCGTGTTGTGAGCCAGAGCATTCAAATAGGCCAGCCCACCCACCTCTTCCTGCTTGCCTGCAACCGACAAGGACTCAAAGACCGTGACGACGTCAGCAGGACGGGCCAGACCAATCAAGCGGGTAATGTGTTGCCAGATCAGCTTGTGATCAAAACGATAAAAATCCTCGTCGGTGACAATATCGGCCACCCGGTCAAACGCGGCATTATCGAGCAACAAGCCACCGAGCACCGACTGCTCCGCCTCAATGGAATGAGGCGGGACCCTGAGGTAATCCAGCGTTGAATCGGATTTGGCTGACGTGCTTTCCATGCATATACCTTCAAATCAAGGAAAAAAATCGACGCCGCAGCCAACAGAATGTGTTGTGCGGGCTTGAACAGTATGTGTATCTGGGGTCAGAACAGTCAGGCTCAACAGCATGTTTGGCTGACAGGACCGGATGCGGCAGCACAGTCACGCGGCAGGCGTGCTGGCTCTCTTCGAACAGAATGAAGAGAAAACAAAAAAGCCGGCTTGCACCGGCTTTTTTGAGCTTGGCAGATACACTCCATGAAAGAATGTACCATGCGTCAACGCACTAGTCTTAGGCGACGTCGCCTTGAACCACAACGCTGATTTCAGCGATCACGTCAGGGTGCAGAACAACCTGAACGGGGTACTCGCCAACGGCTTTCAGGTGACCGTCGGACAGACGAACCTGAGTCTTGACCAGGTCGGCAAAGCCAGCATTTTGCAATGCATTGGCGATGTCCATGGTGGTCACGGAACCGAACAGACGACCGTCCACGCCGGCTTTTTGAACCAGAGTGAAAGTTTGGCCGTTCAGCTTTTCGTTCTGAGCCTGAGCAGCGGCCAGCTTTTCAGCTTGCAGCTTTTCCAGTTCGGCACGGCGTGCCTCGAACTCTTGCAGAGCGGCAGCCGTAGCACGGCGAGCAACTTTGCGTGGCAGCAGGAAGTTACGAGCGTAACCATCACGTACGCGCACGACATCACCCAGATTACCCAGGTTGGCGACTTTTTCGAGCAAAATAACTTGCATGACTAAGGTTCCTCTGGATTATTTGTGGTTGTCGGTGTACGGCAACAGAGCCAGGAAACGAGCGCGCTTGACAGCGGTGTCCAGCTGACGCTGGTAGTGAGCTTTGGTGCCCGTCAAACGTGCAGGGATGATCTTGCCATTTTCCTGGATGAAATCACGCAGGGTGTCCAGATCTTTGTAATCAATTTCTTCAACGCCAGCGACGGTGAAGCGGCAGAATTTGCGGCGCTTGAACAGTGGGTTCTGTTGTGCAAATTTGCGTTTTTTGTCTTTGCCTCTACGGAAAGCCATTTTGTGCCTCGTTAGTAACCGGGCTATACCCGGAAGAATTCAGTGTGAAGCGAGGTGTTGAACACTTCGCGACGATCGAGCCAGACCAGTCAAACCGTAACAGAGCCTTGTCCCGGAAAGTGACGCTGATATTGCTGCACATGCAGCACCAGTCGCGTCGAGCCTTTACGGGCTGGGGCAATAAAACCTTGTAGTTGCAAACGGGCTCCCAAAGGAGTGTCTGCCAGACCCAATGCATTATTTCCCAGAGCCACTACCTGCATCGTCAAGACGATTTGCCGGGAGTGACCGGCTTCCATTACGGAAGATTCGTGTTCCAGGACCAATTCCAGAGCTGGGACACCCGCCGGCGTATAACGCAAAGGCTTGATGTCGATAAGCTGACCGGCAAGAGAGAACTGGTTCACGCAGTCGGAGCTATTACTCTTCAGCTTGAGCTTCGGCTTCAGCGGCTGCAGGAGCGCTGGCTTCAGTACTTGCTTTACGTGCTTCTTCGCGTTCGACGGACTTCATCATGACCGAAGCGCCTTCAGGGGCTTTCTTCGTGCCAGCGACGAGGTAACGCAAGATAGCGTCGTTGTAGCGGAAGGAATGCTCCAGCTCGTCCAGGGTGGACTGACCGCATTCGATGTTCAGGCACACGTAGTGAGCCTTGACCAGTTTCTGGATTGGGTAAGCCAGTTGACGGCGGCCCCAGTCTTCCAGACGATGAATAGCACCGCCTTCGGAAGTAACAATCGCCGAATAGCGCTCGATCATGGCGGGCACTTGCTCGCTTTGATCGGGATGCACAATGAACACTACTTCGTAGTGACGCATGGAACAACTCCTTGTGGATATCGCCTGCTACCTGCTGTAAAACCAGTCAGGCACCAAGCGCGACAGCCCGCCCATTCAATCCGGGTCGAGCAAGAAACCATAGATACTAGCACCAAGAAAGGCTGGCTGACAAGCCAAAAGCCTTAGCCCTGCACACTTGCGTAGGCAGAGTGATTATGAATCGACTCAAAATTCTCGGCTTCGATGCTATAACGCAACACTCCGGGCAGGCTGCGCACGCTGACGGCCACATCACGCACCAGGTCTTCGACAAACTTGGGATTGTCGTAAGCGTATTCAGTGACGTATTTTTCGTCAGTGCGCTTGAGCAAGCCCCACAGCTGGCAGGACGCCTGCTCTTCAACCGATTTGATCAACGTAGGCAAGTCCAGCGCAGCCGGATCCGCAAACACGGCCTGCACGGTAACGTGCGAGCGTTGATTATGAGCACCGTACTCCGAAATTGCCTTGGAGCACGGGCACAGGCTGGTTACAGGAACCAGCACGGACAATTCAAATTCGGGCTGGGCATCCACACCGACGCGTGCTGTCCAGCTGACGGTGTAATCCATCAGGCTGGCCACACCGGATACGGGCGCCACTTTTTCCAGGAAAACGGGGAAGGTGGCTGTCATGTCGCCACGCCCGGCATTGAGCAAAGGCAGCATGGCCTGGGCCATCTGCACAAAACCGGCGGGCGTCATGGCTTGACGGCGGTACTCTTCCAGCAAAGCCACAAAGCGCGACATATGGGTGCCTTTTTCTTCGGGTGGCAAGGCCACCGTCAACTCCCATTGCGCCACGGTGGGCACGGCCTGCCCTTGCAGGTCCAGCATCATCGGATGCCGCACCCCGCGCACACCCACGCGCTGAATCGCAACACGGCGTGTATCCGTGCTGCTTTGCACATCTGGCATGGCCAAAGGCGATTCCGACACTGTATTCATATCCATCAGGTTCAGCCACGACAGAGCCGCAACCGTAAATAAAAACAATAATGAATTATTATCTTACGCTTATCGCAAGCGAGGTTCGATAACCTTAACAAGAACGCGCATATTGGGGTATTTAAACCCTAAACTGTGCAGAAATTGCCTCACGCCTCAAGCAAACTTGAGAAACGTTCACGAATGGAGCGCTCGATGCCAGCGGCATCCAGGCCCAGATCCTGAGCAATTTTCTTCTGATCGCCGTGATCGATGAACTCGTCAGGGTAACCCAGTTGCAATACCGGCATTACCAGCGCTTCACGGCTGACAAACTCCAGCACCGCGCTGCCTGCGCCACCCATCAAACAGCCCTCTTCCACGGTCACAAAAGCCTGATGGCCTTGTGCCAGCTCTTGCAGCAAGGCTTCGTCCATGGGTTTCACAAAACGCATATCTACCACGGTGGCATCCAGAGCCTCGGCTGCTTTCAGGGCTTCGTGCAATACAGGACCAAAAGCCAGAATGGCCAGGTTCTTGCCCTGACGGCGCAGATTGGCCTTGCCCAGCGGCACGGTATGGAGCTCCTGATCCACTTCAGCACCGATCCCGGCTCCGCGCGGATAGCGCACCGAGCTGGGCCCTGGGTGCTGATAACAACAGGTCAACAGCAAGCGGGTTTCGTTTTCGTCCGAAGGCGTGGCCACCACCATATTCGGAATGCAGCGCAAAAAGGCAATGTCGTAATTACCGGCATGCGTTGCCCCGTCTGCGCCCACAATACCGGCGCGATCCAGCGCAAAAGTGACATCCAGATTCTGCAGGGCCACATCGTGAATCAGTTGATCGTAGCCGCGCTGCAAAAAGGTAGAGTAAATCGCCACAACCGGCTTTTGCCCTTCACAGGCCAAGCCACCGGCAAAGGTCACGGCGTGCTGTTCGGCGATACCCACATCGAAATAACGACGAGGGAATTGTTGCTCGAACTCCACCATGCCACTGCCTTCACGCATGGCGGGGGTAATACCGTACAGACGCTGATCCTGCTTGGCCATATCGCACAGCCACTGACCGAAGATCTGCGTAAACGTAGGGCGCGGCTTGGTCGTAGGCGTCACCAAACCCACAGAAGGATCGAATTTGCCTGGACCGTGGTAGAGCACCGGATCGGCTTCAGCCAGCTTGTAGCCCTGCCCTTTACGGGTCACCACATGCAGGAACTGCAAACCACCCAGATCACGCAGATTGCTCAAGGTAGAGACCAGCGCATCCAGATCGTGGCCATCAATCGGGCCTACGTAGTTAAAACCCAGCTCTTCAAACAGCGTGGCCGGAGACAGAATCCCCTTGGCGTGGCCTTCAAACTTGCGCGCCAGCTCCAGCACAGGCGGGACATGCTGCAAGACAGTACGGCCTACATTCTTGGCAGCGGCGTAGAACCGGCCCGACATCAGGCGAGCCAGATAATGATTCAAGGCGCCCACCGGCGGCGAGATCGACATGTCGTTGTCGTTCAACACCACCAGCACATTTACATCGGGCGTCACACCGGCATTGTTCAGGGCTTCAAACGCCATACCGGCCGTCATCGCGCCATCACCGATCACGGCAATGTGCTGACGCTCGATCCCGGCATTGCGCGAGGCCACGGCCATACCCAATACCGCGGAAATCGAGGTTGAGGAATGCGCCGTACCAAAGTCGTCGTACTCGGACTCGGAGCGTTTGGGAAAACCGGAGATGCCATCTTGCTGACGCAAACCACTCATCTGATCGCGGCGGCCAGTCAAAATCTTGTGCGGATAAGACTGGTGACCCACATCCCACACGATACGGTCGTGGGGAGTCTCGAACACATAGTGCAAGGCAGTGGTCAATTCAACCGTGCCCAGATTGGACGACAAATGCCCACCGGTTCTGGATACGGATTGCAGAACAAACTCGCGCAGTTGTCGTGCCAGCTCGGGAAGATCACGTTGATCAAGCTGGCGCAAGTCGGCGGGAGACTGGATCTGCTCTAGGGAAACGGTTGTCATACTAAAGACGTCTATCCGGGCAAATAAGTGAAACGACTGTCTAAAAACAATCGCCAATCGGCTATTGTAAAACGCTTCGCGGCCTGTGCCAAAGTAGCACAGGCCCGCGTCGCTTAATGATTGCGACCCACGATGTAATCAGCCAGTTGCGTCAGACGTGCCGCAGCAGGTCCCAAAGGACGCAAGGCCAACTGGGCCTGCTCATTCAGAGCACCGAGCAACTCGCGCGATCCGTCCATACCCAGGATGGAGACATAGGTGGGCTTGTTATCGGCGGCATCTTTACCGGCTGTCTTGCCCAGCGTGGCGGTATCAGCCGTCACATCCAGAATATCGTCCACCACCTGGAAGGCCAGACCCACGGCCTGGGCGTACTCTTCCAAACCGTTACGCACGGTAGAGGAAGCCCCCGCCACAATACCACCCAGCAAAACGCTGGCTTGCAACATGGCACCGGTTTTCATGCTGTGCATCTCTTGCAACTGATCACGGTCCAGGGCCATGCCCACGCTGGCGCAATCAATAGCCTGACCACCGGCCATCCCGGCACTGCCCGCGGCCTGAGCCAATTGGGTAATGGCTTGCACAATCAGTGCAGGGGCAATCGGCATTTGTGCCAACAACTCGAAGGCCAAGGGTTGCAAGGCATCGCCAGCCAGCATGGCGCAAGCTTCATCAAACTGAACATGGGTGGTCGGGCGACCACGACGTAATTTGTCGTCATCCATGCACGGCAAGTCGTCGTGAACCAGCGAGTAGGCGTGGATCAATTCCACCGCCGCCGCTGCCAGCTCCAAGGCTTTCAGTTGGGCAGCCGCCATGGGCTTGCCTTGCAAGGCAGCCTCACCGGCGGCATACACCAAGGCAGCGCGCACGCGCTTGCCACCACCCAGCACGGAGTAGCGCATGGCTTCGTGCAAACGAGCAGGTTCCTGGCTGACAGGGGGCAGCAATTGCTCCAGTACGGTCTCAGTCTGCTCAACCCGCGCCTGCAGCCAATCAGAAAAACTGGTAGAACTCATCTTAACTATCTCCAACAGCTTCATCCCCGGACAAGGGGCGCAGCAGATTGCCTTGCAATACGCTGACTTGTTCTTGTGCAAGGTCCAGCTTGCGCTGACACAACTGGGCTAATTCAACGCCCTGCTCGTAAGCCTGCAAAGCCTGCTCCAGCGGCAATGCCCCGCTTTCCATGCGAGCGACCAGCGCTTCCAGTTGCGCCAGAGCGGACTCGAAATCCTGCTGGACTGGCGCCTGGGCGCTTTGATTATCATCGCGAGATTTAACCATAACTATTCCTGATCAATGAGGGCCGTCAGGACTGGCTGAGGCCCAATTGGAAGTGGCATTGTACGGGAGGCGGCGGCTTGCTGCCCTTCCCAAGGAATACTTTCTACTTTGGGAGCGCTCCACAGCAAAAAAGCCGCTCCGGAGCGGCTTTCTCAGCACCAGAAACTCAGGGCGTTGAACTAGCTGCGCGCAACAGGTCGGCTGGCGTCACTGACCCATTCACTCCAGGAGCCGGGATAAATGCTGGAGCCAGACAAACCGGCCAGCTCCATGGCAAAAAGATTGTGACAAGCTGTAATACCGGAACCACACTGGTGCACAACCATCTCTGCCGAAATCGCTCCCAGCAAGTCCTGAAACTCCTGGCGCAGTTGATCGGCCGGTTTGAAACGCCCTTGCTCGCCCAGATTATTCAGGTGCGACCGGTTAAGCGCATCGGGGATATGACCCGCGACCGGGTCCATCGGTTCCACGTCACCGCGATATCGCTCGGCAGCACGTGCGTCCAATACGGTAAAGATAGGTTTGGACAGGTTTTTCAGTACCTGCTCGGTCTGCACAGTAGGCATGGCGGCCTGCTCAGGCACATTCAATTTAGCAGCCGCTGGTACAGGCTTGGCCGGGCCGCTTTCTTCGGCTCCGTCCAACTGCTGCCAGACCTGCCAGCCCCCATCCAGAATAGCGACTTGAGGATGCCCCAACCAGCGCAGCATCCACCACATATGGCTGGCGAATAAAGAACCTTGGGCGTCGTAAACCACGACCTGCATACCATCACGCAAGCCGTTTTTCTGCAAAAGCTGCGCCAGTTCCTGACGGCTGGGCAAAGGATGACGACCATTCAGACCCGTCTTGGGTGCAGCCAGATCAAGCTCGTGATCCAGAAACACGGCACCCGGAATATGCCCCTGTTCGTAAGCGCGTCGTCCTGCCTGATGATCGGCCAAATCATGGCGTACATCCAGAATCAGCCACTCCGAATTATTCAGATTGGCCTGGACTTGCTCTGCGCTAATCAGAAATTCAAACACGTTCTGCCTCCTTGACGGGAGCCTGCTCCGCTGTCGCGGCCTGACCTCGCAAGATACGATCCTCGCTGTAGGTACGCCAGGCCGACAACAGACCAGACCCAATAATCAATGCCATACCTGCCCAGGCTAACCAGTCAGGCACATCACCCCAGAAAGCAATGCCAATCAGGGCGGCGAAAATAATGGTGGTGTATTGCAAGGCTGCGGTCAACAAGGCCGAGCCCAAGCCAAAAGCACGCGTCATGGTCAACTGCCCGAACAAGCCGGACAGGCCCACGCCCAGCAAGGCCAGCCACGCGCGCCAGCTCAGCTCGCGCCAGCCTTCCCACAAAAGCCCAACCAGACTGGAACAGACAACAAAACAGGAGAACAGCAGCACGGTGCGCCATTCCGGCTCGCCAGAGCGCCCCAAAGCGCGTACCTGCATCATGGCCACCGCACTCAAGGCACCGGCACACAGGCCCAGCATGGCGGCCCACCATTGGTCTGGCGTAATGCTGGGGCGCAGGACACCGATCACGCCCATAAAGCCCAGCAACACGGCAATCAGACGCACAGGGTCACGCTGGGTGCCACCCCAGGCAAGCATCCAGAAAGCAATAAACAAGGGAGCGGTGTAGTTCAGGCTGACCGCCGTGGACAAGGGCAGATTAGCCAGAGCCAGAAAGCCCAGCCACATGGAACTGACCCCGGAAACATTACGCCGGACATGCAGTTTCCAGCTTTGAGGAGCCAGCCTCAAACCACGGCTTTTAGCCCAGAACACCAGAAGAAGAACCGAGGGCACGCCCCGGAACAAAACGATTTGCGCCATCGACGCCCCGGCATCGGCGGACACTTTGACACAGGCCCCCATAATGGCAAACATGGCGCAGGCTACCAGCATCCATAATGACTGCATGTGATCAAACCAGATTCAGTAATAAGGGAAAGCCATTACTATACTCCCCACCTTGTAAAAGTGGACCGGTAACCCCATATCCAAACCACTTACGCAACAGCAAGAACCGCAGCGCAAGAAACTATCTTGCCCGGAAGCTGACTAAAAGCTGAATATTTTATTTTCACGCCTGGAATCAAGGCTAAAATTCGCGCAGATCGTGTTCTCACGATCACGATTTTTTCTGTTACACCGGAATCCGCATTCATGAAACGAATTGTCCTTTTCTTAATCACCAACCTGGCCGTCATGCTGGTGCTCAGCGCCTCCATGAATATTTTGGGTGTGGGACGTTACCTGAACGCGCAAGGTCTGGACCTGACTCAATTGCTGATCTTCTCGGCTTTGGTCGGTTTTACCGGCGCCATTATCTCCTTGCTGATGAGCAAATGGATGGCCAAGCAAAGCGTGAACGCCCGTGTCATTGACCCGAACGCCCCCGCCAATGCCGAAGAGGCCTGGCTGGTCGATACCGTGCACCAACTGGCCGACCGTGCCGGTATTGGCCGCCCTGAAGTCGCCATTTACGAAGGCGAGCCCAATGCCTTTGCCACCGGCGCTTTCAAGAATGATGCTCTGGTCGCGGTGTCCACCGGCTTGCTGCGCGGCATGACCGAAGAAGAAGTCATGGCCGTACTGGGCCACGAAGTTGCCCACATTGCCAATGGCGACATGGTCACCCTGACCTTGATCCAAGGCGTGGTGAACACCTTTGTGATCTTTCTGGCCCGTCTGGCCGGCTACTTTGTTGACCGCGTGCTATTGCGCAATGATCGCGATGTGGGCATGGGTTACTACGCCTCGGTCTTTGTGTTTGAGCTGATTTTTGGCGTGCTGGCCTCCATCATCGTGGCCTGGTTCTCGCGTCAGCGTGAATACCGTGCTGATGCCGGTTCCGCTCAGTTGCTGGGTTCGCGTCAACCCATGATTCACGCGCTGGCCCGTCTGGGCGGCATGGCACCAGGCGAACTGCCCAAGAACTTTGAAGCCTCCGGTATTTCGGGTGGTCGTTCGATCAGCGCGATCTTCGCTTCCCACCCCCCTATCGCGGCACGTATCCAGGCTTTGCAAAACGCCCAGTCGGTCTAAGAGTACCGGCAGCCTGAACGGCACAACCCAACAAAACGCCCCAAAAGCCTGTGTGCTTTTGGGGCGTTTTTTATACCTTGGCGCAAAGTTAACGTATCGGTTGCCGGACAAAGGGCCACACACAGCTCCAAACCTAATCAGCAAAGTGATATTCCAAAATATCGTCACCGAACTCATCACGCTGGCCGCTTTCGCTCCAGCCTAAATGACGATAGAAACCATAGGAGCGCACCTGAGGATCACTATTACAAGCCAGGAACAGGCGCGTAAAACCACGCCCCTGCAAGTCCTGCATCATCTGTGTCAGCAAACGACGGCCCAGGCCCAGGCTTTCATAGTCGGGCAACAGCGCCAGCACCATGATCTCGCCGCTCTGGCTATCACCGAAGCAATAGCCAGCCATCTGCTCATCGACCAGGGCCACATAGCCGGGGCAACTACCATCCTCAATACCTGCGGCCCAGCTTTCGGCGGTAATTCCCAAGGAGGCCAGATCCTCTTCAGAAAAAGCATTTTCACGAGTCAGTCCCCGGATACGCAGGCATTCGCGGGCGTCGTCAGGCACTGCAGCGCGCAAGAAGACTATCTCGCTCATTCACTACTCCAATATAAAAAGGGCAATGACGGCAAATTCATCACGTCATCGACCATATAAAAGACTTAAGGGGTCTCAGTTTTGAGTTGGCTCAACCACTGGGCAATGTCGCCCACGACCTGGGGCATGGCCGAGCTGCCATCGGCCTGCGTCATGACGTGATCCAGATCGGGATAGGTGCGCCACACCACATGCGGGTTATCCACCTGTGCCACCATCTGGGCAGTGGCTTGCGGCGAGACCGAAGTATCGCGCCCGGACTGAATCACCAGTGTGGGGATCACAATCTGTCGCAGCACCTCGGCCTGATCCAAGTTCAGCATCTGCTGCCACCAATCGCGTCCATGCCCACTCATCTCGGTATCCAAGCCGGCCTTGGCCTGCTTCAGAAAATCACCCACCCCCTCCAGCATGGCTTTCTTGTCAGCAGCTGGCATCTCTTCCATCGACAGGCTATAGAGCACATCGTCCTGAAACCAGCGCCCGCCACCATTGAAGCTGACGGCCGCATCCAGATAAGAAGTCTGAGCCGCCAGCAAATGAACAATCACCGCTCCCTCGCTGCCACCCACGGCAAACAACTTTTCATAGCGGATCTGGCTTTGCAGCTGCTTTAAAACCGCATCCAGATCAGCTACACGTTGTTGGGGGCTATCGCGCTGAATATAGTCTGTCGGGCAATCGTTGCGCTCAGGCTCATCACTGTCAGTCAAAGCGGCCGTCAGCGCATATTTTTCCACCGCCAGCACCTGGGCTTGCGGACGAGCCTTGGCCAGGGTTTCCCAAACAACTTTCTTGTGCGCCACGCTATTGCAATCCGAACCTTGCACAATCAGAAGCAGTTCATGCACACCTTCTTGAGGGGCGATGGCAGGCTGGACGTAATAATGAATGGAGCTGCCATCTGCACGCGCCAATTCATGTGGCTGGGTTTGAGCATAAGCCTGGCTGCCCAAGGCCCCAAAGATAGCAAGGCCCGCCAGGCGGGCCCGAGAAATTGAATAATCCATGCCGTAATGTGGCACAGAATGATGAAGATTTGATAGAGAAAAATGGCGGACTCGCCGCCATGAAAAGGGACCAGCCAGCAAAGAGCTGACCTGACCGGGGGAGACATCAAGCCATCACACCCTTTGCTGGCAGGTGTCCCGCCGCCGGTCGCCATTTGCCCAAAAAAGACGACCGGACTGGCAAGACTCAAGGCTTCATGGGATTGGTCTTTTCAGGATTGATTTGATAGCGCTGCAAGGCATCGCTGACCAGCGAGCGTGGCACCGAACCTTCGTCGGCCAAGGCCTTCAAGGCCGAGACCACGATAAAGTGCCGATCCACCTCAAAGAACTCGCGCAACGAGGCCCGTGTGTCGGAACGCCCAAAGCCGTCCGTACCCAAAGCCAGCAAACGACGCTCCGGCAAAAAGGGTCGGATCTGCTCGCCCACAATCTTCATATAGTCCGTGGCAACCACAATCGGGCCTGCATGCCCTTCCAGGCAAGACTGCACATAAGGGATACGCGGCTCGCTTTCCGGATGCAAGGTGTTCCAGCGTTCTGTGTCCAGACCATCACGACGCAGTTGGTTCAGGCTGGGCGCACTCCACACATCGCTGGCCACACCAAAGTCCTCTTGCAGCAATTGTGCGGCAGCCAGCACCTCCATCAAGATAGAGCCACTGCCCATCAACTGCACACGCGGGGCCTTGGCTTTTTGCTGCGGTCCCGCCTGCAAGAGATACAGCCCTTTGATAATGCCCTGCTCCACACCTTCGGGCATCTCGGGATGCGGGTAGTTTTCATTGAGCACGGTAATGTAATAGAACACGTCCTCCTGATCCTGATACATGCGACGAATACCATCCTGCATGATCACGGCCAGCTCATAGGAGAAGGTCGGGTCATAAGAGCGGCAGCTAGGCACTACGCTGGAGAGCACATGGCTATGACCATCATCGTGCTGCAAACCTTCGCCCATCAAGGTGGTGCGGCCCGAGGTTGCGCCAAACAAGAAGCCTCGTGTCCGTGCATCCGCCGCAGCCCAGATAAAGTCCCCTACTCGCTGAAAACCGAACATGGAGTAGAAGATAAAGAGCGGAATCGTGGGTACACCGTGATTACTGTAGGCCGTGCCTGCTGCAATCCAGGACGAGATCGCCCCGGACTCATTCAGGCCTTCCTGCAGAATCTGTCCGTCCTTGGCCTCTTTGTAATAGCTCAGTTGGCCCGCATCTTGCGGCGTATACAGCTGCCCTAAATAAGAGTGGATACCGATCTGGCGGAACAGACCTTCCATGCCAAAGGTGCGCGACTCATCCGGCACGATGGGCACAATCAATTTGCCCAGTACCGGGTCTTTCAACAAGGTGCTCAAAATACGCACAAAGGCCATGGTCGTGGACAGGCCACGCTCGCCCGTGCCCTTCAACTGCGCCGCAAAACTGTCCAGCGCGGGAACAGCCAAGGCCGGAACGGAAGTTCTGCGCGATGGCGCAAAGCCGCCCAGAGCTGCACGACGTTGCTGCAAGTAAACCGCTTCCGGGCTGCCTGGCTCGGGGCGCAGATACGGCAACTCTTCCAGTTGTTCGTCCGAAACAGGTAGCTGGAAGCGATCCCGGAAAGCACGCACGGCATCCGCGCTCATTTTCTTGAGCTGGTGATTGATGTTCTGGCCTTCACCGGCCTCACCCATGCCAAAACCCTTCACGGTTTTCACCAGAATTGCGGTCGGCCCGCCATGACTATTACGTGCGGCTTGGGCATAAGCGGCGTAGACCTTGTCGGGATCGTGACCACCACGGGCCAGAGCCCAGATGTCATCGTCCGACAAATCCGCTACCAGTTCCAGCAGCTCGGGATACTTGCCAAAGAAGTGCTCACGTACATAAGCGCCACTTTGGGACTTGAAGGTCTGATAATCCCCGTCCACGCATTCCATCATGCGTTTGCGCAGCAAGCCGGTTTCATCTTTGGCCAGCAGCTTATCCCAGCCTGCGCCCCAAATTACCTTGATGACATTCCAGCCTGCTGCCCGGAAAGTCGCTTCCAGTTCCTGAATGACTTTGCTATTGCCACGCACAGGGCCATCCAGCCGCTGCAAATTGCAGTTGACTACGAAGATCAGGTTGTCCAGTTTCTCTCGGCCACCCACGGCAATGGCGGACAGGGACTCGGCCTGATCCATTTCCCCATCCCCCAGGAACGCCCAGACCTTGCGGCCATCCATAGGCTTCAAACCACGAAAATCCAGATAGCGCATATAGCGTGCCTGATAGGCAGCCATCAAAGGTCCCAAGCCCATGGACACCGTGGGAAATTGCCAGAACTCGGGCATCAGGCGTGGATGCGGGTAAGACGACAGGCCACGACGCCCCGCCTCACGACGGAAGTTATCCATCTGTTCATCATCCAGGCGCCCTTCCACATAAGCACGGCCATAAATACCGGGGGCCGAATGCCCCTGTATATAGACTAGGTCACCATCAAAGCTTTCTGTGCGGCCCCGGAAAAAATGGTCAAAGCCCACGTCGTACAGAACGGCCGCGGACTGATAAGTAGCAATGTGTCCGCCTACATTGGAGTGCCGACCGGCACGCAGCACCATGACCATGGCGTTCCAGCGAACATAGGCATTGAGTTTGCGCTCCAGCTCCTTGTCACCGGGATACGGGCTTTGCTTATGCACCGGAATGGTATTCACATACGAAGTGGTCACGCGTGTGTACAGGTCACCGTGATGACGCGCATCGAAATCCAGCAATTGATCAATCAGGTAGTGGGCACGGGGGCGTCCTACTGCCGCCGTGACCGATTCCAGGGCATCCAGCCACTCGGTCGTCTCTTGCGGGTCCACATCCGCGATCTGCAAAGCGTGATTCATAACAATCTCCAGGTGGATAGGCCGGATCCGCCACGCGACGTCCTCACGGCCTGAACAAGACGCAGGGCAGGACAGACCCTCACCCATACGATTGCAATTGCAACTACTTTATGAGCGCATCTTATCCGCGTATAATTGCATTTGCAACTAAAAAATAAATTCCTGGGGGAAAGAACGATGAGTCGCTCCGACACGGATCTGTGGTTTTCCTTTGTGCGCGCGCACCGCAGCATCCTGAAAGAAATCGAACGCAGACTGGCTGCCGAAAAGTTGCCACCCTATGCCTGGTACGACGTGTTGTGGGGACTGGAAAGCGGGCCGGAGGGGACCCGTCGCATGCATGAGCTGGCCGACCGACTGGTCATAGAACGCTATAACCTGACGCGACTGATCGACCGGCTGGAAGCCCAGAGGCTGGTCCAGCGCAGTCGTTCCTCGGAAGATGGTCGGGCCGCCTTTGCCAGCATCACGGATGAAGGCCGGGCCTTGCGCAAACAGATGTGGCAGATCTACCAAAGCGCTGTGCAGGAACTGTTTCTGTCGGCCTTCTCCGATCAGGAACAAACGCAGTTTGCACACGGGCTGGATCAGGCTGCCCGACAAGCGCGGCAATCCTCCAACACCTAGATGGGTCTAACTGATACCTGAGGCTCACGCTTGCAAGATGCGCTGGGCTATTATTTAGCAATGAAAGAAATCTTCGCACTTCTCGATTTCGGGGGTTATATCGCCTTGCTCCTGTGGGGTATCCACATGGTGCAAAGCGGTGTGCAACGCGCCTTTGGTGCTGAGCTGGGCGTCTGGATGGGCCATGCCCTGGGCCGCCCCCGCCGCGCCTTTTTTGCGGGTGCGGCCATTACCGCCGCCATTCAAAGCAGTACCGCCACCGGACTGATGATTACCAGCTTTGCCGCCACCGGCATGGTTGCCCTGGTTCCGGCCCTGGCCGCCATGCTGGGCGCCAATGTGGGCACGACGCTGATCGTGCAACTGCTGTCCTTCAAGATGACCGCGCTGGCCCCCGCCCTGATTCTTCTGGGCGTCTGGCTATTCCGCTCGCAGGAGCCTGGACGCCGTCGTGACCTGGGTCGCGTCTTTATTGGTCTGGGCCTCTTGCTGCTGTCCCTGCATGAACTGGTGGGCTTGTTCTCCCCCATTCAGGACGCCCCCCTGCTGCAAACCATTCTGGAAGCGCTGGCAGGCAGTCCCATGACGGGCATGTTGCTGGCCGCTCTGCTAACCTGGGCCGCGCACTCCAGTGTGGCCATTGTGGTGCTGATCATCTCGCTGGCCAGTCACCAGCATATGGACCCGCAACTGACCTACGCATTGGTGCTGGGTGCCAACGTGGGTACCGCTATCAACCCGATTCTGGAAGGGGCTGGCGGCTCCAAGGACCCAGCCAACAAACGTCTGCCCATCGGCAACTTGGGCACACGTGTGTTTGGTTGTCTGGTCGGCATGATTTTGCTGCCCTGGATTCCGGATTTGATGAGCTGGTTTACCAATGACCCAGCTCGTGCTGTGGCCAACTTCCATACCTTCTTCAACCTGGCCGTGGCAGCCTTGTTCCTGCCTTTACTCAAACCCTATTCGCGGCTGCTGAGCCGTTATCTGCCCCGCCGCACCGACCCGGATGATCCTGGCCTGCCCTTGTATCTGGACCAGTCCGCTCAGGAAGTGCCTGCCGTGGCCTTGGGCAATGCAGCGCGTGAGGCGTTGCGTCTGTCCGATATGCTGCAGGAGATCCTGGATACGGCCCGCCAGAACATGCTGAACAATAGCGCCCAAAGCATTAACCATGCGCGCTATATCAGCAATGCCGTCAACCGTCTGGAGCCGTTGATCACCACTTATCTGGCCAGTATGGACCAGGAAAACCTGAGCAAGAAAGATACCCGTCGTCTGAACGATATTCTGACCTTCTCCACCAATATCTCGCACGCCGCCACCATCAGCGTCAATGGCTTGCTCAGCCACACGGCCAAGCTGCGCAAGCAAGGCTGGATACTGCAATCGGAAGAACAGGCTGAAATCGGCAAAGTCATGGACAGGCTGATTCGCAACCAACGTCAGGCAGCGGCCCTGTTTGTGGCCGAAGATGTAAAAACCGCCCGCTTCCTGGCCTTTGAAAAAGACTTCTTCCGCGAACTGGAAGTGGCGGCGGGAGACCGCCATATTCGCAAGATCAAGGCCGGACAGCTGGACTCCGCCGAGCAGGGCTCCTTGTACCTGGAGATTTTGCGCGACGTGCGTACCATCAACTCCTATCTGGTCAGCGCTGCAGCCTATCCAATTCTGGCCAAGCACGACGAGCTGCTGCCCAACCGAGTACGCTCCAACGAGGAATAAACAGACTGCAGCCAGGCGGTGAAAACAAGCCGCTCTGCTGCTTTAAAAAAAAGGCGACCATCAGGTCGCCTTTTCCTTTAGCTTGCCAAGAAGCCTTAGTGAGCCTGTTCCCAGTTATCACCCACGCCCACTTCAGCCACCAGCGGAATATCCAGCTTGGCCACATTGCACATCAGGCCCGGCAGGTTTTCACGCAGAATATCCAACTCGTCTTCAGGTACGTCAAATACCAGTTCGTCATGGACCTGCATCACCATCTGCGTGCGCAGCCCTTTTTCTTCCAGCCAGCGCTGCACAGCCACCATGGCCATCTTGATCAGGTCGGCCGACGTGCCCTGCATCGGCGCGTTAATGGCGGCACGCTCTGCACCGGCCATGCGTGGCCCTTTCGCGCCCTTCAGTTCAGGTAGCCACAGACGGCGACCGAACACGGTTTCCACATAACCCTGCTCATGCGCCTGAGCCTTGATGCGCGTCATGTAGCTGGCCACGCCAGGATAGCGGGCGAAGTAGCGATCAATATAGGCACGGGCTGCGTCACGAGTAATGCCCAGATTGCTGGCCAGACCAAATTCGCCCATACCGTAGATGAGCCCAAAGTTAATCGCCTTGGCCGCACGACGCTGGTCCGAGCTGACGTCCTTGGCATCCACACCGAAGATCTCGGCAGCGGTTGCCGTGTGCACGTCCCCGCCCTGCTCGAACACCTGCTGCAGATTTTCGTCGCCCGATACATGGGCCATGACACGCAATTCGATCTGGGAATAGTCAGCCGACACCACTTTGCCCAGTTCAGACACGAAAGCGGCGCGAACACGGCGGCCTTCTGCGGTACGCACTGGAATGTTCTGCAAATTGGGATCGGAAGAAGCCAGACGCCCGGTAATGACGGCAGCCTGTGCATAACGGGTATGCACACGACCACTGTCCGGATTCACCATTTTGGGCAGTTTGTCCGTGTAGGTGGACTTGAGTTTGGCCAGGCCACGGTATTCCAGCAGTACCTGCGGCAAGGGGTAATCCTGAGCCAAACGGGTCAGCACATCCTCATCGGTAGAGGGAGCACCGCTGGCCGTTTTACGAACCACCGGAATACCCAGCTTGCCGAACAGAATCTCGCCCACTTGCTTGGGGGAGTTCATATTGAAAGGCTGGTCGGCCAGCTCGTAAGCCTTGTTTTCCAGTTCCAGCATTTTCTGGCCCAGCTCGTGGCTTTGGCGCGCCAGGGTAGGCACATCAATCTTGACGCCATTGCGCTCCACAATGGTCAGAACATCCGAGGCCTGAACTTCCAGCAAATAGATACGCTCCAGCCCCTCTTCCTTGGCTACTTGAGGGCGCAGGCACTGATGCAGACGCAAGGTGTAATCCGCGTCTTCACAAGCGTATTGCGAGGCCACGGGGATATCCACCTCGTCAAAGCCAATCTGCTTGGCCCCCTTGCCGCAAATATCTTCGTAAGACGCCCCTTTCAGACCCAGCCATTGCAAGGCCAGCTCTTCCATGCCGACACGCTTGTGCGATTGCAGAACATAAGCCTGCAACATGGTGTCCTCGCGAATACCGCGCAGGCTGACTTTTTCATTCAGCAAGACATGGGTATCGTATTTGGCGTTATGCAGGACCTTGGCCGCCTCTGCGCTTTCCAACCAGGGGCGCAGCGTTTCCAGCACATAGTCTTTATCCAGCTGTTCTACATCCAGCGAGCCACGATGAGCCACCGGCACATAAAAAGCCTGCCCCGCCTTGACCGACACCGACAAGCCCACCAGACGCGCCATCAAGGGATCCAGGGAGGTAGTCTCAGTATCCAACGCCACCAGCTCGGCCTTTTCCAGCAGGCTTAGCAGGGACTGCAGTTGTTCTTTCGTCGTGACGGTCTGGTAATCCAGCTCGGCAGGCGCAGCAGGCGTTTCAGCCTCGACACGGGCATCCTGGGCTGGAACGCGCTTGGGATCATCCGTCAATTCACGCAACCAGCTGCGGAAACCGAAGGTCTCGTAGATGTCCTGCAACACGGCGTTGTCGCGGGGCTCTGGCTCCAGCGCCTCGAAATCCCCCGTAAACCCAGGCACTTCGCAATCAAGTTTGACGGTGACCAGTTTGCGCGTCATTTCAAAGTTGGAACTGAAATCGCGCAGATTCTGGCCGGCCACACCCTTGATTTTGTCGGCATGTTGCAACAGTTCATCCAGGCTGCCATATTCGCCCAACCACTTGGCGGCCGTCTTGGGCCCCACCTTGGGAACGCCGGGAATATTGTCCGAGGTGTCGCCAATCAGCATCAAATAATCGATAATCTGATCCGGGCGTACCCCATACTTGCTGGTAACGCCTTCTACATCCAGCTTTTCGTTACTCATGGTGTTGACCAGCTGCACATGCTCATTGACCAGCTGGGCCAGGTCCTTGTCCCCGGTAGACACCACGGTCTCGATGCCATTTTCTGCCGCCAGACGGGAAAGCGTGCCGATGATATCGTCGGCCTCTACGCCAGGCTGACAAATCAGATGCCAGCCCATGGCGCGTACCGCTTTGTGAATAGGCTCTATTTGCACCGCCATATCTTCGGGCATGGAGGGCCGGTTAGCCTTGTATTGATCGTACAGATCGTCCCGGAATGTGCGGCCTTTGGCATCAAATACGCATACCATATAGTCCGCTTGATAATCCTGTAGCAGACGGCGCAGCATATTGATGACCCCGTACAAGGCGCCTGTGGGCTGGCCTTGCGCGTTTCGCAGATCGGGCATCGCATGGTACGCTCGGTACAGATAGCTGGAACCATCAACGAGCAACAAGGTTTTTTTCATGTCTAACAATAAAATCGTCCGTTTACCGGCCTCTGAGCAGATTCCTACCATCATGAAGGAGCTGCAAACTGCGGTCGATACATTAAAAGAAATGGGTGCTGGCGTTAGTGTTTTCGGCAGCGCACGCATCAAACCCGGTCATCCTTACTACGAACTGGCCCAGGAACTGGGCCGTCGTCTGGCCGAAGCGGGCGTCACCCTGATTGCTGGCGGTGGCCCTGGCCTGATGGAAGCCGCCAATAAAGGCGCGTACGAAGCAGGCGGGCAAAGTATTGGCCTGAATATACGCTTGCCTCACGAAACCACCAACAACCCTTACCAGACACAAAGTCTGCAGTTCGAGTACTTCTACTCGCGCAAGGCCACCTTTTTCATGCACAGCTGGGCCTACATTGCCCTGCCTGGCGGTTTCGGTACCCTGGACGAGCTATTTGAAGTCATGACCCTGGTTCAAACAGGCAAAGTCCCACCCGCACCCATTGTACTGATCGGCACTTCCTTTTGGTCCGGCCTGATCGAATGGATTGGTGACCAATTGATGGAGATGGGCCTGATTGGTCCGAAAGACCTGAATTTGCTGGTCCTGACCGACGATCTGGACGAGGTCATGGGCTACATCAACCAGTGCTGCGTACTGCCTAGGGCGGAACCCGCATTGCCCCAGTAAGGCGTACGGGTTAAATTTGCAGTCTTTCTTCGGCCCTCCATCAGCAGGGCCGAATTTGTATTGAATGCCACAAGCTAGTCGATATTTGCCGGAGTCCTCCACATGAACAAAATGCTTGCCCGCCTCCTGATGGTGGCTTTTTGCAGTGCCTTGGTGCCCGCTGCTGCTCATGCAGCCGGGCCGTCCGAAATCCGTTTTGCCACTGAAGCGGGTTATCCCCCCTTCGAGTTTCTGGATCCCAGTGGCGAGCTGCAAGGCTTTGACATCGACATCGGCAACGAAATCTGTAAGCGCCTGCAAGCCAAGTGCGTGTGGATCGATCAATCCTTTGACAGCTTGATCCCCGGCCTGCAAGCCCGCAAATTCGATCTGGCCAACTCCACCATGACCGCCACCGAGGCACGTGCCAAGGTCATCGACTTCAGCGAGCCCATGTATATCGTGCCGGTTCGCCTGGCCGCCCGCAAAGGCAGCGGTCTGGAGCCCACCGCCGAATCCCTGAAAGGCAAGCGTGTCGGTGTGCAGCAAGGCACCACCATGGAAACCTATGCGCGCCAGAACTGGGCCAACAACGGTGTCACCATCGTGGCTTACCCCAGCTACACCGACGCTTTCAATGACCTGGCCGGCGGCCGCGTGGACGCCACCTTCCAGGAAGCCCAGAACGCCGTTGAAGGCTTTTTGAGCAAGCCTGCCGGTGCCGACTTTGAGCTGACTGGCAGCACCGTGGACGACAGCCCTATTCTGAACGAGCCTATCGCCATGGGTATTCGCAAGGGCAACAAGAAACTCAAGAAAACTGTTGATGAAGTTCTGCGCGAAATGAAGGCCGATGGCACCATGCAGACCTTTGCCGACAAATACTTCCAAAAAGAAAACATTCGCATCGCGCCCTGACCTGGATACCTGAACCATGTTGCTTTACGGTTATGGGCCGCAGTTGCTGGTCGGCACCTGGGAAACCATCAAACTGGCAGTGCTCTCGCTGCTGGTTTCCCTGGTGCTGGGTCTGGTCGCTGCCCTGATGAAACTGTCCCGCACCTCGCTGCTGCGATGGGTGGGCGGTTTGTACACCACCTTGATCCGGGGCGTCCCGGATCTGGTGCTTTTGATGCTGTTCTTTTTCAGCCTGCAAATCTGGTTGAACGAACTGACTGACTGGCTGGAATGGGACATGATCGAGATCGATCCCTTCGGGGCCGGTGTGGTCACGCTGGGCTTTATTTATGGTGCTTACTTTGCCGAAACCTTCCGCGGCGCCCTGATGGCCATCCCCAAGGGCCAGATGGAAGCGGGCAAAGCCTGTGGCTGGAGCGCCTGGCAAGTTCTGCATCGCATCCAGATTCCTCAAATGATGCGCTACGCCCTGCCCGGACTGGGCAATAACTGGCAAATCCTGCTCAAATCCACCGCGCTGGTGTCCCTGATCGGCCTGAGCGATGTGGTCAAGATTGCGCAAAATGCCGGTAACGCGACCTTCAACTCCTTCCTCTTTGTTGGCATCACTGCCCTGATCTATCTGGGCCTGACCGCCGTCAGCAATATTGGACTGGGCTACCTGGAACGACGCTACAACATTGGCGTGAAAGGAGCACAGTTCTAATGGATGTCCTGAACGAATTCTGGCGCGCCTATCTGTACCAAAGCAATGGTCAGCTCTCGGGTCTGGCCATGACACTTTGGCTGCTGGTGATCTCGGTTACCATCGGCTTTTTCCTGTCGATTTTCATGGCCATTGGCCGTGTCTCGGGCAAGGCCTGGCTATCGCGCCCTATTGGTGCCTTCACCTACTTTTTCCGTGGCACTCCCTTGTACGTGCAGATCCTTTTGATCTACACCGCCATGTACAAGCTGGCCATCGTCAAATCCGTGCCTGCATTGGAAGCCTTCTTCATGAGCGGCTTCAATTGCATGATTCTGGCACTGACCTTGAACACTGTTGGCTACACCACCGAGATTTTTGCCGGGGCCATTCGCTCCATGCCTCCCGGTGAAGTCGAGTCGGCCCGTGCCTATGGCATGTCCGGCTGGACCTTGTACCGCCGCGTGATTCTGCCACAAGCCCTGCGCCGTGTGCTGCCTGCTTACAGCAATGAAGTGGTGCTGATGCTGCATGCCACCTCGCTGGCTTTTACCGCTACCGTTCCTGACCTGCTCAAGATCGCGCGTGATGCCAATGCGGCCACCTACCAAACCTTTACCTCCTACGGGATTGCTGCACTGATTTACCTGTGCGTGTCCTTCATTCTGGTGGGCATTTTCCGTATCGTGGAAAAGCGCCAAATGGCATTCTTGAATCACTGAGTGCTGAGATGCTGAACAAGAAAAAAGGGCCGCTTTCACAAGCTGCCCTTTTTTCTTTAGCGATACAGCGGCCGTGTCAGTCCCCCGTGTGATCCAGGTTCTGATAACGCATCTGGCGCCCCATCACACCGGCCATCATCAAAAAGAACGTCAGGCCGCGACGCACTTCCGGCTCCTTGGCCAGTCGTATCAGGCCCATCAGGGTCGGTGTGGTCTCCGTGGCCCGCACTTGGTCCGAAGCCATACGTGCCGCGTTTCCAACCGACCAGGCGGCCCCTATGCCCTCCTCAAAGCCCTTCATAAGCTTTTCGAGCATATAGTCGTCCGTCATATCCACCAGATCGGCCAACAAAGACACCGCATCCACCACCCGATTAAGGCGACCACCGGCCAGCAAAGGTTCGATCTTACCGATCAACTCATCCAGGCCCTTGATGCCTGGGTCTTCTCCCAGCAGGCTTTCCAGGGCGGAAGGGGCCTTCTGAGCAGCGCCCGCATCACCGGGATTCAAGGATTTATCCGATACCGAATTCATCTGTCTCTCCTGAATTAGACCAAGCCACGGGCCACGGCCCAGTAAATACCCCGGTTAAAACCCTTGCGCAGCAGTCCACCCAGTTTGGTGGGCGGCGTGGGATGCACATCCTCCTTGTAGTCGTACCAGAGCGGCATACCGCCCTCCAGACCCATTTGGGCTACCGCCACCACACGGCCATCGTATTCGTCGCTGGTGCGCCCAAATCGCAGCTCTGAGGCCAGGTTGTTAACCACCACGGGCGATTGGTTATGGCAGGAGCCGCCCGCTTTACTGATAGGCAGGTCCACCGTGTCACCCAGCACGTAGACATTGTCCAGCCCCAGCACCTTCATGGTTTGGTGATCGGTGGGGACCCAGCCTTCATTGTCGGCGGCTTGAGAAATCCCCGAGTCACGCACAGCAGGCACCGCCGTAATGGGAGGAGTCGCCATCAGGAGGTCGAACGGCTCTTCTGCGCCTTCTTCGGAATAGGCAATCTTGCGTTCAGGGTCCACCCGGCTCAAAGTGAAACCGCGTTGATGCTTGATATCCCGGTCCTCAAAAATGGGCGGCAAGACCTGACAAACCTCGTTCTGCATGAACAGACAATTACGCAAAAGCTGAGAGGTCGTGGGATAGGTGTAGGCAATCTCCACCTTGTCGCGTACACCACGACGACGCAGGTACTCGTCCAGCATCAAGGTTGTTTCTACCGGTGCAATACCGCACTGGTGAGGAACGTTATGAGTTTTGGGGAAGGTGACCGTTACCAATACGCGGCCTTTTTCCAACTTGCTCAGGCGGTCAGCCAGTTGACGCGCAGGAGCATGCTGATAGAAGTGGTCACCGCCCTCTTTCAAACCTTCAATTTTTTCCGGAGAGGGCACGCAGCCCGTAGACAGCACCAGGTAGTCGTAATCAATCTTCTTGCCACTGGCGCAATGCAGGCGGCTGGCCTTGAAGTCAAAACCACTGACTTCCTCTAGCTGAAAATCAATTTCGGGGTGCAAAAGTGAAATTTGCGGACGTCGCAACTCGTCCCGAAAAAAAGCATCAAACGCCACGTACATAAAAGCGGGCTTGTAATAATGCCAGGGAGAGTTGGACAGCATGGTAATGCGGACTTTACCAGAGCGAATTTCCGGGTATAGCTTGGTCACCAGATGATTGGCGGTCATCGTGCCGCCAATACCACCACCTACAATCACAATATGCTGCACCATCAGTATTCTCCTTAATGGGGGAAACTGCGCACCGGCTCTTGAGCTGAAAAAATCTTTTCAAAAACAAGAAGATGCCCAGCCACAACTGAGACTTTGCAAAGCGAGCTTGGTAATGTGTCCAGCCAGTTTGTATCAAGCAGGTATTAAGCAGAAATTAAAGCAACCCATCAGACTCAATAAGCCACTTAATCAATTTTATTTATCCCACACCCTTTCTTGAATTTAAAAATCAAGCTGGGGTGCTTATGCATACACCCCAGCTTTTTAATACCGCGTTCTAAATCCGGCTGACGCCAACCATAGTAAGACAAAAAAAACGCCTGCATCAAGCAGGCGTTTTCTCGTATCGCTAAACCCGAAAAATTAACTTTCGCGTTGGCTGCGACGGCGCTCGTGTTCTTTCAGGTAACGCTTGCGCAGGCGAATGGACTTGGGAGTCACTTCAACCAGCTCGTCGTCATCCAGGAAGTCCACGGCGTATTCAAGAGTCAGACGAATAGGTGGAACCAGATCAATGTGCTCGTCCTTGCCGGAAGCACGCACGTTGGTCAGTTTCTTTTCCTTGATGGGGTTAACCACCAGGTCGTTGTCGCGGCTGTGAATACCGATGATCATGCCTTCGTACAGGGCATCACCCGGGGACACGAACATGCGACCACGATCCTGCAGCTTCCACAAGGCGTAGGCCACGGCATCACCGTCGTCCTGGCTGATCAGCACGCCGTTACGACGCTCGCCAACCGTGCCTTCGCGCATGGGGCGGAACTCGTCGAAGGTGTGGCTCATCAAGCCGGTACCGCGTGTCAGCGTCATGAACTCGCCCTGGAAACCGATCAGGCCACGGGCGGGAATACGGTACTCCAGACGTGTACGACCACGGCCGTCAGCAACCATATCCTGCAAGTCACCGCGACGGCGACCCAGTTCTTCCATCACGCCGCCTTGGTGGCCGTCTTCGACGTCCACGGTCAGCTGCTCGTAGGGCTCCATCTTGACGCCGTTCTCTTCACGAATCAGCACGCGTGGACGCGACACGGCCATTTCATAGCCCTCGCGACGCATGTTTTCGATCAGAATGGTCAGGTGCAACTCACCGCGACCGCAGACTTCAAATACGGTGTCGTCGTCGGTTTCGTTAACACGCAAAGCCACGTTGGACTTCAATTCACGGTCCAGGCGATCACGCAACTGACGGCTGGTCACGAACTTGCCTTCACGGCCTGCCAGAGGCGAGGTGTTCACCATGAAGTTCATGGTCAGCGTAGGCTCGTCAATGCGCAGCAAAGGCAGAGCTTCCTGGTGAGCAGGATCGGTCACCGTGCAACCAATGCCCAGCTCTTCAATACCGTTGATCAACACGATGTCGCCGGCTTCGGCTTCGTCCACCGATACACGCTCCAGGCCCTTGAACTTCAGAACCTGATTGATACGGCCTTTGATGACTTCGCCATCAGGACCAAATTTCACGACCACGTCCTGGGCAGCGCGCACGCGGCCACGGTTCACACGGCCTACACCGATCTTGCCCACGTAGGAGCTGTAGTCCAGGGAACAGATCTGCAACTGCAACGGTGCGTTGACGTCGTCTTCACGCTGGGGCACGTGCTCCAGGATAGCGTCGAACAAAGGACGCATATCGCCTTCACGCACGTCTTCGGTCAAACCGGCGTAGCCCGACAGACCCGATGCATAAATGATGGGGAAATCCAGCTGTTCGTCGGTCGCGCCCAGTTTGTCGAACAAGTCGAACGTAGCGTTGATCGCGAAGTCAGGACGGGCGCCGGGACGGTCAACCTTGTTGACCACCACAATCGGACGCAGACCCAGTTCCAGAGCTTTGCGAGTCACAAAGCGGGTTTGAGGCATGGGGCCTTCAACCGCATCCACCAGCAACAACACGCCGTCAACCATGGACAGCACGCGTTCGACCTCACCACCGAAGTCGGCGTGACCGGGGGTGTCGATAATGTTGATGTGGGTGCCTTCGTATTCGACGGCACAGTTCTTCGCCAGAATGGTAATACCGCGCTCTTTCTCGATATCGCCCGAGTCCATGACACGTTCGGAGATATGTTCGTTGTCACGGAACGTACCTGCCTGTCTCAACAATTGATCGACCAGGGTGGTCTTCCCGTGGTCAACGTGGGCAATAATGGCCACATTGCGCAATGCGCGTCTCATAACTCATCCTTCTGATTGAAGTTTTTTGGGCAAAATCTCGGTAGGCAAGCTCTCGATGGCCAGCAAGGCCGACATCGGGTCTTCCATCGCCTGCAACCCGTCCAGGGTGTAGGCGTCGTCGATATGAAAAGGTCCTAATTCTGTCCGGCGCAAGGCCGTCAGATGGGCAAAACACCCCAGAGCACGTCCAATGTCTTGCGCCAGGGTTCGGATATAAGTTCCCTTGCTGCAACGTACAAACAAACGCGCCGATTGCGGCGTAAAGTCTTGCACCTGCAAATCGTGAATCACGAGATGTCGTGCCTCACGTTCCAGCTCTATACCCTGACGGGCATATTCATACAGGGGCTTGCCATCGCGCTTGAGCGCGGAATACATGGGCGGCACCTGGGTAATGGGTCCTCGGAAAGCAGGTAGAACTGCTTCCAGCGCCTCGAGGGTGACACCGGCAAAATCTGCCGGAGCCTGGGACACCACATTGCCGGTCAAGTCACCTGAATCGGTTTCCTGTCCAAACTGCAAGGTAGCTTCATAGGCTTTGTCTGCTTCCAGCATCGTGGCGGAAATCTTGGTAGCCCGGCCAAAACAGCAAACCAGCAGGCCCGTTGCAAACGGGTCCAGGGTTCCAGTATGGCCAGCTTTGCGGGCATCCAGAGTGCGGCGGGCACGCTGCAAAGCGTGGTTGCTGGACATTCCGTCGGACTTGTCCAGTAGCAGCACACCATCAATCAACTGCCCGCGTTTTCGCGTAGCCATCGTGTGTCAATCCGTGAAGAAACAACAGCCGCGTCAGGGCTGTTCGTCTGGCTCGTCCGATTTGGAAGCAGAGCCAGTCAATTCGCTATCGGCCTGGTTGGCGCTGTCGATGAGCTTGGAGAGCTCCATGCCGCGTTCCAACTGTCGGTCGTGATGAAAATGCAGAGTAGGAACCGTGTGGATGTGCAGCAGCTTGAACAACAGCGAGTGCAACCAACCGGCCTTCTCGGTCAAAGCCGCCTGAGCGACTTCAGGCTCGGCGCCCAGCACCGAGTAATACACTTTGGCGTGTGCGTAGTCTGGAGACAGCTCCACGCCGGTCAAGGTAATCAGACCAGCGCGGGTCATGTCGATCTCGCGCTGGATCAGGACCGCCAGATCCTTCTGGATCTGGTCGGCCAGGCGCAGGTTGCGCCCCGGGTTTGGTTTGGACTTGTGTCGTGCCATAAATTACAGTGTCCGGGCGATCTCTTTGATCTCGAAGATCTCAAGCTGGTCGCCCACTTGGATGTCGTTGTTGCCACGCAGCGTGATACCGCAATCGAAGCCGGAACGCACTTCCTTGACGTCGTCCTTGAAGCGGCGCAGGGAATCCAGGTAGCCACTCCAATGCACGACGTTGTTGCGCAGCAAGCGAACTTGCGAATCGCGACGAACCACGCCTTCGGTAACCATACAACCGGCGATATTACCGATGCGCGACACATTGTAGACTTCGCGGATTTCAACCATACCGATGACTTCTTCGCGCTGTTCGGGAGCCAGCATGCCGGACAGGGCTGCCTTGACCTCGTCAACCGCATCGTAAATGATGTTGTAGTAACGCAGATCAATGCCGTTGGCTTCAGCCAGTTTCTTGGCGCTTTGCTCGGCACGGACGTTAAAGCCGATCACTACTGCGTTGGATGCAATCGCCAGGTTGACGTCGCTCTCGGAGATGCCACCCACGGCGGCGTGTACAACCACCACACGCACTTCGTCGGTAGACAGCTTGACCAGCGACTGTACCAGCGCTTCCTGCGAGCCCTGAACGTCGGTCTTGATGATGAGCGACAGGGTTTGCATGCCTTCGCCCAGGTTGTCGAACATGGACTCCAGCTTGGCGGCCTGTTGACGCGACAGTTTCACATCACGGAACTTGCCTTGACGGAATAGCGCGATCTCACGAGCTTTACGCTCATCAGCCATGACAACCAGTTCATCACCTGCAGCGGGCACTTCAGTCAGACCCTGGATTTCTACAGGAATCGACGGACCAGCCGAATTCAGCGACTTGCCGGTTTCGTTCAGCATGGCGCGAACGCGACCGAAGGAGGCACCGACCAGCACGCTGTCACCACGGTTCAAGGTACCGCTTTGAACCAGGATGGTGGCCACAGGACCACGGCCCTTGTCCAGACGGGCTTCAATAACCGTACCCTTGGCAGGTGCGTCAACCGGAGCTTTCAACTCCAGCATTTCGGCCTGCAACAGCACGTTTTCCAGCAATTCGTCGATGCCCTGGCCGGTCTTGGCCGACACAGGAATAAAGGGCACATCGCCACCGTATTCTTCAGGCACCACTTCTTCGGCTACCAGCTCTTGCTTGACGCGCTCTGGATTAGCTTCAGGTTTATCAATCTTGTTGATCGCCACTACCAGCGGCACACCAGCGGCACGAGCATGGTGAATGGCTTCACGGGTCTGGGGCATCACACCGTCATCGGAGGCCACCACCAGAATCACCACGTCAGTGGCTTTGGTACCGCGGGCACGCATGGCCGTAAAGGCTTCGTGACCGGGGGTGTCCAGGAACGTAGCCGTGCCGCGTTCTGTCTTGACGTTGTACGCACCGATGTGCTGTGTAATACCACCGGCCTCGCCCGAGGCGATCTTGGCACGACGGATGTAATCCAGCAGCGAAGTCTTGCCGTGGTCAACGTGCCCCATGACAGTTACCACTGGAGCACGGGGCTTCAGTTCGGCGTCGTTCTGAGCATCGGTATCGACCAGGAAGGCTTCAGGATCGTCCAGCTTGGCAGCAATCGCCTTGTGACCCAGTTCTTCGACCAGAATCATGGCTGTTTCCTGATCCAGAACCTGGTTGATGGTAACCATCTGACCCAGCTTCATCAGGTGCTTGATCACCTCGGCAGCCTTGACAGCCATCCGGTGAGCCAGATCGCTGACCGAAATAGTTTCCGGCACGTGCACTTCACGGGCAATGAATTCTGCCACTTGTGGTTCACGACGCTCGGCCTGAGCGTTGCGACCACCACGACCACCCTTGCCACGACCTGCCTTGGCATTGGCTTTCCAGCCTTCACGACCACCACCGGCACCGGCGGAAGCCACATCAGCCTTGGAAGGCTGCTTCTTGCGGCTGGCATCGCTGGTCCAGCCAGGGGTGCTGTCAGTCTTGACGGGTTTGCCCGGGGCCTTCTCGGTCTTGGAGCCTTTGGCGTCTTTCTTCTGAGCGCCCTTGGCCCCTGCCTTGCTATCAGCCTCTGGCTCGGGAGCACGCAAGACCTTACGAGGACGGTTCAACATATCGCGCAACGCAGCGGCTTCGGCCTCTGCGGCCTTACGGGCGCGATCACGATCCTGGTCTTGCTCCACATCGGCGGCAACAGGAGGAATCACCGGGCCACGAACTGCACGGCGCTGACCAGTAGCGGCCATATCCCGAGGTTTTCCAGTCGAAGTGGGCGTTTTAGTCCCTTGAGGGTGCTGATTTTTATTCACAGAGTTAGCTTGACGGGCGTCGTTTACAGATTTAGTAGGTTCCACGGGCTTTTCTTGGGCCCTAGGAGAGGGAGCCGATTCGGCCTTTTCCTGAACAGGCGCTGCCGCGGCTTCGGATGGCTCCGTTGCAGCAGGTGCTTGTTCCTGAGGCTGAGGCTCGGGTTTCTTTGTGTCTTCCTGAGCGGCCTCAACGGGCTGTGCAGGAGCAGCAGGTTCGGGCGCAGGCTCGGCAACAGGAGTCGGCTCGGGAGCAGCAACCACTTCGGGTTCAGGCTCTGGCTTGGGCTCAGGCTTGGACTCGACAGGGGCTTGCTCTTTCACAGGAGCTTCAGGAGTTGCTGCCACAGGATCTAGGGGCTTGCTGACAGGCGCGGCAGGCGCCTGTTCAACAGCCGGTTTTTCCTGACTGGCCGCCTGGGCCTGAGCAGCTTGCTCCTTTGCATTTTCCTGTGCCAATGCCGCATTGGCTTCTGCCACCAGCTCGGAGGGATCACGCTTTACAAACACGCGTTTTTTGCGTGTTTCCACCTGAATCGTGCGGGAGCGACCCGATCCGTCATCCTGACGGATCTCCGATGTTTGACGGCGAGTCAGGGTGATCTTGTTGCCTTCCTGACTGCCGTGCGAGCGGCGCAACGATTCAAGCAGCTTCGCCTTATCCGAATCAGTGATGGCGTCATCAACTGATTTGAGCTCAATACCTGCGCTACGCAACTGCTCCAGCAGAACATTCGCAGGCATTTTCAGTTCTTGAGCGAACTGGGCGACAGTGTTACTCGACATTCGACTCTCTCTTGCTTTACTACAACTATTCTTAATGAATACAACGCGCGGGACCTAGCTAGACATATCAGGCCTCGTCGTCAAACCAGTGGGCACGGGCACGCATGATCAGTTCGCTGGCTGCATCTTGCGCCAGGCCGGTCATCTCGGACAGTTCGTCCGTTGCCAGTTCCGCCAGTTCATCCAGCGTTGTAATCTCGTTTTCGGCCAGTACGGCGATCAGCTCGGGCGTCATGCCCTCGACTCCTGCCAGTTCCTTGACCGCGGTCTGTACCAATTCTTCCTTGGCGATGGCCTCGCTCAGCAGTGCATTGCGGGCGCGGGCACGCAGCTCGTTGACGGTTTCTTCGTCAAAGGCTTCGATGTCCTGCAATTCCTGCAGCGGCACATAAGCGATTTCTTCCAGACCGGTAAACCCTTCGTCGATCAGAATATCGGCCACGGCTTCGTCCACATCCAGACGGGACATGAAGGTCGCGCGCAACTCTTCGCGCTCTTCGTCCTGACGGTTGCGGCTTTCTTCCGGTGTCATGATGTTGATCTGCCAGCCCGTCAATTCCGATGCCAGACGCACGTTCTGACCACGCGAACCAATCGCCTTGGGCAGGTTTTCTTCGTCTACCACCACATCCATGGCGTGCTTGTCTTCGTCCACCAGAATGGATTCGACGTGTGCCGGCGCCAAAGCACCGATCACGAATTCGGCCGGATCATCGGCCCACAACACGATATCGACCTGCTCGCCACCCAGTTCGTTACGCACCGCAGTCACGCGCGAACCACGCATGCCCACACAAGTACCGATAGGATCGATACGCTTGTCGTAAGCAATAACAGCGATCTTGGCGCGCACACCCGCATCACGGGCAGCGGCCTTGATTTCCAGCAGGCCCTGTTCGATCTCGGGCACTTCGTTCTCGAACAGTTCTTTAATGAATTCAGGTGCTGTACGCGACAGGATGACCTGCTGGCCACGAGCGGCGTAGTCCACCTTCTGTACCCAGGCGCGAACACGGTCGCCCACGCGGATATTTTCCTTGGGGATCATTTCCGAGCGAGGCAAACGTGCTTCGATCTTGCCCATTTCGATAATGGCATCGCCCTTGTCCATGCGCTTGACCGTACCGGAAACAATGGTCTCACCACGCTCCAGGAAGTCGTTGAGCACTTGCTCGCGCTCGGCATCACGGATTTTTTGCAGGATGGCCTGCTTGGCAGCCTGGGCACCGATACGGCCAAACTCGATAGGCTCGAGCGGCTCTTCGATGTAATCGTCCACTTGCAGCTCGGGATCGATTTCCCGGGCGTCCGACAGCATTTCCTGTTTATCGGGCTCTTGCAGGCCGGCCTCGTCGGGCACGACCAGCCAGCGCCGGAACCCTTCATGGGCGCCGGTTTCCCTGTCGATTTCCACACGGATATCGACATCTTCCTTGAAGCGCTTTTTCATGGCCGAGGCCAAGGCGCTCTCGAGCGCGGTGAACACGACATCACGCGCTACGGATTTTTCACGCGCCAGCGCATCGACCAGCAATAGAATTTCGCGACTCATCGCTTCTTACCCTTGAAATCAAGAACGGGATCCAATTTGGCACGATCCACCTGGTCATAGGTGAATTCGACCTGCGTCAGCTTGCCCGATGCTTCGTCCAGTTCCAGCCTAAAAACGGTATCCAGCGGAACACTAGCCGGTAGCGCCCCTTCAGGAGCGTGGAGCGTACCCACAAACACTTTCCGATTATCGAGTGCTTCATGCAGGCGCACCTGCACCCGCTCACCCGAAAAACGCACGTAGTCAGCAACGCGCAACAAGGGGCGATCCACCCCCGGCGACGTCACTTCCATGCGTTTGTAGTCCACGTTTTCCACCTCGAAAACGCGCGACAGTTGTTTAGACACCCATTCACAGTGTTCGATACGCACCCCTTCCGGGTGATCGATGACGATGCGTAACAAGCCTAGCGGCGCACGCTCCACGTCCACCAGTTCGTACTCGGTACCCGCCAGGGTCTCTTGTGCCAAAGCTAGAATGTCTGCCATAAAATCCAAAAAAAATGGGCTGTACGCCAGCCCATGGTCACCATGCACGCTTGAGAATCAAGCGGGCCCTGGTCTTGCGCATTGCCAACGTCAAATCGGGATAGTTGCAGGCGCAACCGAACCGGATGATCCACGCGGTCTTTGCCTTGAAAGACCGCCCTATTCGCTGGCGCGCAGCATCAAAAAAGACCCAGCCGACACAAACGTCTCTGAGCCAAGTTCTATATTCTACCAGAAAACCGGAAAATACGTGCATTCACACGGCCTTACAGGCCCAAACCGCAGGGTCCGGGCCACAAACTCAAAGTCCGTGCGACTTGGCTTTACCGGCGCCCGCGTCCCAAGTGGGATTCATGAGCTGCCGAGCTGGCTGGCTGCCAGTCGTCATCACGACGGCTGACACGGCGCACCACCGTTGTTTTCTTCACAGGCGCCCTGGGCGTTTGCCCGGCACCGGCACGATCGGAGGCGCCGCGACGGGCCGACGGCGCACGTCCTTCCTGTGCCCCGCGAGCGTGACCACCACGGGCCTGCTCACCACGCGCCTGATCGCCACGTGCTGGACGGCGGCCATTGTGCACGCGCGCACCTTCCTGCGAACGCCCCTCGCGACTGCGACCTTCATGCGCACGACCTTCCGAAGAACGCCCTTCCGCCGAACGACCGCGCTGCTGACCACGAGCACCCTGACCGCCACGTGGAGCACCACGCCCTTGACCGCCGTGTTCACGGCGACCTCCATCGGGATGACCATTGGCCAGACCACCGCTAATGAACAAGGCACCGCTGACGGATTCGTTTACACGCACATTATTTGAGGAGCGACCGCGACCTGCCACACGACCACCACGCCCCATGCGAGCACCACTCAGACCGTTGTGCTCCAGCGTACCAAAACCGGGAGGCAAAGCGCTGTCGTGGGACAGAGGTTGACGTTCGCGACGCTGGTGGGTGCCTTCGTCATCCGATTCTTTCACCAGCCCCAGGCGCAGCATGAATGCCATCACCACGTCAGCATCCAATTCTTCCCAACGGCCACGACGCAGATTTTTAGGCAGACCCACATCCCCAAAACGGGTGCGAATCAGACGGCTGACCGTCACACCCATCGCTTCAAACATGCGGCGCACCTCACGGTTACGGCCTTCATGAATAGTGACGCGATACCAACGGTTGCTGCCTTCGCCACCCAAAAATTCGATCATGCCGAACTTGGCCACACCGTCTTCCAACTGAACGCCATCGCGCATGGATTGCATTTGCTCTTCGCTCAGCTCACCCAGAACACGTACTGCGTATTCACGCTCGGCACCGTAGCGTGGATGCATCATGCGGTTGGCAATATCACCCGATGTCGTGAAGATCAGCAAACCCTCGGTATTCAAATCCAGCCGACCGACCGACAACCACTTGCCAACTTTCAGGGAAGGCAGGCGACCAAACACGGTGGCACGGCCTTCGGGATCGTCGTGCGTGACAATTTCGCCAGCCGGCTTGTGATACAGAATCACGCGCGGAGGACGCTTGGTGTTGGCACGATTGATCAGTTGACCATTGATACGCACCTTGTCATCGGCGCTGACACGCTGACCGATATGGGCAGGTTCGCCATTGACGGAGACACGGCCCGCAACGATCAGTTCTTCCATATCGCGGCGCGAACCGATACCGGCTTCGGCCAGCACCTTGTGCAATTTAGGCTGCACCAAGTCGCTGCCCATGTACTTACCCAGGCGCTGCGACAAACGACTTTGCTTGTCCAGATGGCTGAATGCGATGTCATCATCACCATCCAGAATCACAACCGGAGCGTCGTCAGCAGGGTTGGAGTAACGAGCGGCCTGGGTGTTGCCTGGCCGCTTGTTGGCGCCACCGCGTGTATCTGGACGACGACCAGCAGCCGCAGGTTTGCGTCGATTGTTTTGTGGGCGAGCTGGGCGGGCCTTGGCCTCACCAGGAGCGGCCGCCTGGACCTCTTCATTCTGGCGGGGAGCCGACTCTTGCGTGGCATCGCCACGACGGCGGCGAAACGGCGTGCGCAGCTTGCGCCCCTGGCCCTTCGCGCGGGGATTCTTGGGGTCGGCCGCGCCAGAGGCGTCCGACATGGAGGCTGTGTTCGTCTCGTGCGAATCAGTCATTTTTAATCATTTACTCCAGAGTTTTTTATTTCGTCCGGTACCTGTATATCCGATAGGCCAGCCGCAGCCTGGGCCTCATCCACGGGGTCCGGTGTCGTATTCACTTCAGCTTGTTCGGTTTGTGGCAGCTCCGCTTCTGAAACTGCCTCAAGCAAATCGTCCTGACTGCCTGGCTCGGAATCCGGTTCGGACTCCAGCTCAAGCTGAGCAACAGAGGCCTGTAGCGGCTCCATGCTCACTTCCAAAGCAGCGTCTTGCTCTGCTTCTAGTTCTATTTCTTGCCCTGCTTCGGAACCAGTTTGCTGCCCTGCCACAGATGCAGACTCTTGCTCTGCACCCTGCTCTGCCGCTTGCTCCTGGCTCTGATCCTGATGATCCCCGCCCTGCTGTTGATCTTGCTGTTGATCCTGTTGCTGATCCCGCTCTTGATCCGATTCTTTGTTCTGCTCCTGATCAGCCGACGCGGCTGCTTGCCCGTTTGGCAAGGAAGCCAAGGCATCCAGGGAGTCCAGAGTTTCAACCGAAGGCAACTCATCCAAAGAGCGCAGACCCAGATCATTCAGAAACTGACGGGTCGTTCCCAGCAATGCCGGGCGTCCGGGCGCATCACGATAGCCCAGCACTTCAATCCAGCCCCGATCCTCCAGGGTACGCACAATTTGAGTCGATACGCTCACACCACGTATGTCCTCAATATCCCCACGGGTAACAGGTTGCCGCCAAGCAATAATCGCCAAGGTTTCCAGCACGGCCCGCGAATACTTGGGCGCGCGCTCCAGACTAAGACGGGACAAAAACACTTGCATGGCCGGGCGACTTTGAAAGCGCCAACCCGAGGCAACCTGAACCAATTCCAGGCCACGCTCTTTCCAATCCAGTTGCAAGATAGCCAGATAACGGCGCAGATCATCCGCGCTCAGCGGCGGGGAGACAAACATTTTGCGCAACTCGGCGCTGTTCATGGGCTGCTGCGCACACAGCAAAGCCGTCTCCAGGACTCGGATTATTTCACTTTCAGTCACTGCTGGGAAGCCTCACTTTCTGGCGATACTTGCATAAAGCAAAAATTCCATGTTAGTATTTATCTTTTCCGGCGCGGGGTGGAGCAGCATGGTAGCTCGTCGGGCTCATAACCCGAAGGTCGTAGGTTCAAATCCTGCCCCCGCAACCATCACCCGGAACTGCTTAGCAGAATCAAACAAGCCAGCCAATTTGTGCTGGCTTTTTTGTTGCCCGCTGTTTTGATCTTCAGTCTTGCGCGCGGCGCAGCCCACAGCCAGAACACGCAGGCCAGCCATCAGCACTGTGGCAACACCCCCAGCCCGAGCAAAGGCCACCATAGCAGCCACAGCACGCATCCGAATCGCCGTCGTCGCCATCATCGAACCGTCTTGCATCGGGCCGGACGCGCACGCAAGCCCACCGCCCTGGCTCAAACCAGAAACAGCCGCTTTAAAAGCAATTAAAAATGTTGTGTAAGCACACATGCTGATGATGAGTATGTCCGCAAGCCCTATCGGACTGGATTTGAATTGGCGCTCCTGATTGGCGGAACGCGAAAACAGCACAACAACGTTTGGGGCAATAACTGATCGGGGCGACAGGTCTACATTGTCAAATGCCAACATCAAGGCACCAACAGACCACCGCAGGGCTTATCGATTGCCTAAACCTGAAGCAAAGCCAGAAACAGAGAAATTCGTTTTGCCGGGACATCCCGCCTAGTAGGGGAGCCGACTGCTATCAAAGCCAGATGCCAGCTATCAAGAACTGGTCGCTATACAGGAAGCCGCTTGCGCGTTTGAACTTTTTGAAATGCCAGTCCGGCTGAACCTGTAAGCACAGTTCGTATTACACCATTGCGACCAGCAAGACGCAAGAAAATTGAGGATCGTTTTATCCAGCCTTTATGCCCCTTCCAGCGGCAATCGCCAAATATTAATGAAATAAACACGCCACACTATGTACATAATCAAAAACTATGTTATAGTTACTTTTCTGACGCGGGGTGGAGCAGCATGGTAGCTCGTCGGGCTCATAACCCGAAGGTCGTAGGTTCAAATCCTGCCCCCGCAACCAAATTTAAAAAACCGCCGCTTATGCGGCGGTTTTTTTTCGTCCTGCTTCAGGCGCTCAGCTCATGAAGCCTTTCTGCTCACGGCATACCAAACAACATGGCCAGGATACTCCTGGTACTCCAAGCCATGTCCGTGCATTGAACAGCACCTGCACTATCAATCGCGATAGGCAGAAAATCACCGCAGCCCTCAAAAGCCAAGCGTGCGTGGCGCCGATTAATACGAGACGTCGTCGCCGGCCTTACGAGGACCAAACAAACGCAAGGCGTGGCGCAGACGGTCACGCAGCCAGACATAGACAGAAGGGATTTCTTGCCCTGTATTGAATCTGGCTTGCACCTTCATGCCAGACATCAATTTACGAACCTGATCCACAGACAAGCCAGACTCCAGACGTGCCGCTGGCCAAGGGGGATCCATTGTCATATTCAACGACAAGCGCCCTTGAGGCGCGGGGAGCTGAGCAATAAATGCCAGCAAGGCATCACGGCTGTCCCGATCCGCCACCGAGTCAGGCATCAACTGCACGGAAGTGCGCGCTGCCAACAAGGCCTTTTCAATGCCGGGGCGCGGGTCTTCGTACATGCTCATGTTCATCACCAATGCGGGCATGACCATGGACTGGATCAAGTTTTGATTATCCAGGTACAGATTCAGACTTTTAAGCTCCGCCTGCTCAAGATCATCCGCGCCCAAAGCACGTCCTGCTGCCGACTTAATCCCGAATTGCGCCTGAGCACGAACCTCACGCAGGTACTGACTACGCAGCCGAATCTGCTCCAAATGCAGTTGTGCCAAGGCCGAGTCCCACTTGTACTTGAAAGTGAAATCCATAGGCTTGGCTTGCAGGCGCATAACGTAGTCCTGCCCAGGCAAACGTCCTGTCAGAACATAGATCCCGCCCACTTGTAGATCCATGGAGTCTGGAATAACTTGCCGCTCGGACAACGATGCCAAGCCTTCATCACGCAAGACCAGCTCATCAAAGGCCAGCAGCATTGACGAGAAGCCGGCCGACCATTGTCCGTTCTGAACCAGGCAAGCACCATCCTGATCCTGCATCTGCAGCTCGTCGCCGGTTTGCGGCTGTAACGCGACATAATTACGCAAATACTCACAAGCTGGACCCGCTTGAGCCGAACCTGCCAGCACCATCCACGTACCCAGCGCCAACGCAATTTTCTTCATGAATTCCTCGTATTGGGCAAGCACAGGCGACAATGCCCAACAAGCCTTCCCTTTGCATGAAACGCTGGCTAGTATACAAAGCCGTCACGGGCAATACCCTACCCTTGTTTCAAAATAGGCGCACCGAAGTCCCCCTTGCCATGGCCAGCACTGAACCCATCCAATTTTCACTTTGCACACAACTGAGTCAGCTCGACGCGGCACACTGGGACGCGCTCTCTGGCCATCACCTGTTGCTCAGTCATGCTTTTCTGAGGTCATTGGACGAAGCTGGCTGCGCCATTCCACAGACAGGCTGGTCGCCACATTACCTCCTGATGCATCGTGGCCAGACGCTGTGTGGTGCCGTGCCCCTGTATCTGAAGCACCATTCGCGCGGCGAGTATGTGTTTGATCAGGGCTGGGCTCAGGCTTATCAACGCCACGGGCTGGACTATTACCCCAAGCTCCTGTGTGCCATCCCGTTTACACCCGTCAGCGGCCCTCGCCTGCTGGCTCACACCCTGGAGGATCGCGTACTGCTGGCCAGGCAACTGATCCAGCTGACGCAAAGTAATCAGCTGTCCTCTGTGCATGTCCTGTTCCCGAATCCGGAGGACAGGCAAGCTCTGGAGCAGGCGGGCTTCATGATTCGCCACGATGTGCAGTTTCACTGGCAGAACCAGAACTACGCCAGCTACGAGGACTTCCTGGCTTCCCTGACCCAGCAAAAACGCAAAAAAATGCGGCAGGACAGTCGCAAGGTTTACGAGCAGGGGCTGTCCTTTGAGCACAAACAGGGTCAGGAGATTAGCGAGCAGAACCTGGACTACTTTTACCAGTGCTATGCCAATACCTATCAGGAGCGCGGACAACGCCCCTATCTGAATCGGGATTTCTTTGCGCGCCTGCACGAACATCTACCCGACTCTCTGGTACTGATTCTGGCGCAACAAGATGGGCAAGATGTAGCCTGCGCCCTGTCGCTGCGGAACGGGCACACTCTTTATGGACGTTATTGGGGCTGTACTCGATACGTGCCAGGCCTGCATTTCGAGACCTGCTACAACCAGGCAATTCAGTTCTGCATTGCGCAGCAACTGCGTTTCTTTGAAGGCGGTGCACAAGGAGAACACAAACTCTCGCGAGGTTTGCTGCCCACTCCCACCAGCTCGGCGCACTGGATTGCTGACCCCCGCTTTGCCCACGCAATTGAAGAGTTCCTGCATGAAGAAGCGGGCCATGTGGCCCGCTATCAGGAAGCACTAAGCAGCCATACCCCGTTTAAAACGCTGGCAAGCTAAAAATCAGTCTTTCTTGTCTTTGCCTGGTGGCGCAAAGGGAAAGACCGAGAACATTTGCCGGGTCTGATCCTGCATCTGGTCCTGCATTTGCACAAACAGATTCTTGCTCTGATCGATATAGCTGTTCATGACGGTTTGCATCACAGGCGCCTGTATGCTCATGAACTGCGCCCAGGCTTCGGGGCCGAACTGACCGCCGTAGACGCCCTTGGACTGCTCGGTCATGCGCTCCTGGATTTCCATGAAGGCCTGAATGTTCTTTTCCAGATACGAGCCCATCACCCCCTGCATGGCATTGCCATAAAAGCGGATGATCTGCATCAGCACCGGAGTGGAGAACATGGGGATACCCCCGCTTTCTTCCTCAAGAATGATCTGCAACAGAATACTGCGCGTCAGGTCCTCGCCGCTTTTGGCATCGACGACCGCGAACTCCTCTCCTGACAGGACCAGTTGCTTGACATCAACCATGGTGATGTAAGCGCTGGCCTGCGTGTCGTACAAGCGACGATTGGGGTATTTCTTGATGAGTCGAGGGGATCCCATGCTGGTGCTTACTTCCTAATCAATAAATCAAAAACACGCGCTATGCACTGCAACAAGCCTTAGCTCATGTGCAAGCCACCGTTCAAGGAGAAATCCGCACCCGTGGCAAAGCCGGAATCACCCGAGGCCAGCCAGGCCACCATGGAACCAATTTCATCCGGTGTACCCAAACGGCCCACTGGAATGGTCGCCACGATTTTCTCCAGAACATCGGGGCGAATCGCACGCACCATGTCCGTACCAATATAACCGGGGGAAATAGTATTGACCGTCACCCCCTTATTGGCAACCTCCTGGGCCAGGGCCATGGTAAAGCCGTGAATCCCGGCTTTGGCCGTGGAGTAGTTGGTCTGGCCAAACTGTCCTTTCTGCCCGTTCACCGAACTGATGTTGATGATGCGGCCCCATTGGCGCTCTACCATGCCATCAATGACTTGTTTGGTCACGTTGAACAAGCTGTTCAGGTTGGTGTCGATCACCGCACGCCAGTCTTCCTGGCTCATTTTACGGAAGGTGCCGTCGCGTGTGATCCCGGCATTATTGACCAGCACGTCCACACGACCAAAATCGGCAAAGACCTTTTTAAAGGTTTCAACGGTCGAGTCCCAGTCTGCTACGTTGCCCACCGAAGCATGAAATGTGTAGCCCAGCTCGGCCTGCTCGCCCAACCATTTCTGAAAATCGCGGTTGGGGCCGCAGCCTGCAATAACGGTAAAACCGTCTTTAGCCAGACGCTGACAAATGACTGTCCCTATCCCTCCCATACCACCAGTTACGTAAGCTACTTTGCTGCTCATATACTTCTCCTGAAAGGGGTGACAAAGCTCGATCCCTGGGCCGGCCCGGGCAATGAAAAAGCCTGGCGTCGGGATAATGGAAGCAGGCAGACCGCCCTGCTCCCGAAACCTGAAAAATTGAAAATTAACTGGCGCGCACTTTCACATAACTGCCGGGCGCATCCTCCAGCACGGGATAACGCGCATGGCCCAGACGACGTTTGGCGCGACGCCGCGAACCCGACAAGGGTACAAGCCACGCAATCCAATCGGACCACCAGCTACCAGGTACGGACTGAGCCCGCTCCATATACTGCTGGGCATCCAGCGTGGCGACTGGCTCGCCATCTTGCAGCACCCAGTAATTACGGCGCTGCTTGGCAGGCGGATTGATCACGCCTGCGATATGGCCCGAAGCTCCCAGCACAAAACGATGCTGAGCCGCAGGCAGTGCCTGCAAGGACGCATAGGCCGACTGCCAGGGCACGATATGGTCTTCTTTCGAGCCATACAGATACACAGGCAAATCCAGTTGGCTCAGATCCGCGCGGTGCGCCCCCACAGGGACACCACCTTTTTGAACTAGACGATTTTCCAGATAGGTATTGCGCAAATACCAGGTAAAGAAAGGACCGGGCAAATGAGTGCCGTCGGAGTTCCAGTACAGCAAGTCAAAAGCAGGTGGTTTTTTACCCTGCAAGTAGTTGCTGTTCACATAGTTCCAAACCAGCTCGGCGGGGCGCAGGAAAGAAAAGGTACTGGCCAGCTCGCGGGCATTGAGCAATCCGCCCTGCCCCAACTGCCACTCCCGAAACGCAACCTGTGCTTCGTCGATAAAGACACTCAGCATGCCCACGTCAGTGAAGTCCAGCATGGTGGTCAGCAAGGTCATGGAAGCGGCCGGGTCCTGACCTTTATCGCGTGCCAGTGCCAAAGCGCTGGCCAGCAAGGTGCCACCGATGCAAAAACCCAGTGTATTGATTTTTTCCTGTCCCGACAGCTCCTGGCTGACGCGAACCGCCTCCAACACGCCCTGCTCCAGATAATCCTGCCAACTAAATGCATGGATATGGGCCGCGTCATTCGGCTGGGGATTGCGCCAGGACATCAGGTATACCGTCAGCCCCTGATCCAGGGCGTGGCGTACAAAGGAATTCTCCGGCTGCAGGTCCAGAATGTAGAACTTGTTAATGCAAGGCGGCACGATCAGCAAAGGCACGGCATGCACCATGCTGGTGGTAGGCGCGTATTGAATCAGTTGAAAAATATCGTTCTGGAATACCACGGCACCGGGGGTGGTACCCACGTTTTGCCCCAGTTGAAACTGGCTTTCATCCGTTTGTGTCAGACGGCCTTTTTGCCAGTCTTCCATAAAATTGGACATCCCTTCCAGCACGGACTGGCCGCCCGTATCCATCATGGTTTGCAGGGCCTGGGGGTTAAGCATCAAATAGTTGCTGGGCGACATGGCCTCGGCCCACTGCATCATGGAAAAGCTCAGGCGCTCACGCTGCGCGGCTTCCAGCTCCATCGAGTCCAGCATCTCGTTCATGGCCTGAACGCTAAGCTGCCAGATATGGGCATTGAACAAGGCGGTGGGATTGCTCTGCCAGGCAGCATCCGCAAACCGGCGATCCTGGGGAGGTGGCAAGGCACCGCGCTGGGCCTGGTCCCACAGATCCTGCCACTGCTGCATGTAACGAGCCTGAAGTTCGGCACAGCGGGTAGCATCCATCGGTTTGCCAAAACCTTGAAAAGCTCTGTTGTTGCTCGACATCTGCCACCTGTAAACGAATTGCAAATACGCTTAGAGCATGACGTTCGTAACAAAAGCAGTCAATTGGGGTAATTAATTAGGCTGGCACGCCAATAGACGGAATTAAAGATTCCATATCGTATTTAATACGATCAAAAAACCGTTAAAGCAGGTTCAAGCGAGCAATGGTGGCCTGTCGGCCGGTCAAGGGCGAGCGGCGGTAGGAATAAAACAATTCATTCTCTTGAAACGTACACAAGCCGCTCAAGTGCACGGTCATTTTTCCAGGGCTTAATTTTTCCAAACGGTGGCGGGCAATACCGGGCAAATCCGCCTGCCATTTTCCAGAACGCTTTCCCTGAATAAAAAAGGCGACCAATTCCGGCTCATCCTGAACATAGGCATCAAAGACCTCCTGCCCGACTTCGAAGTGCTCCTGACTGATTGCCGGACCAATCCAGGCTTGCCAGGAGTGCGCCTGGGGACAACGGGCAGTCATCGCCTGCCAGGTACGTTCCAGGACTCCGGCTTGCAGACCACGCCAACCGGCATGGGCCACACCCAATACCTGAGATTGTTCGTCCCAGATCACCACCGGCAGGCAATCGGCGGTCAGAATGGCCAGGGTACGATCCCGGCGTGTAGTGATGGCAGCATCAAACTGTCTGGGCACGGCAGGCAAAACATCTTGATCCGCATCCAGCACGTCTGTGCCGTGTACCTGTGCCAGCCAGACTGGCTCCGAACCCAGGAAGTCCGCCAGCCGCTGGCGGTTAACCTGCACCCGCTCCGGATCGTCGCCGGTATTCAGGCCCAGATTCAGGCTGTCACGCTCGTCCTGGCTGACGCCCCCTGCCCGAGTCGTACAGAAATAAAGCAGCCCCGCTTGTTCGGGGCCGCTAACACCAGGAATCAGCTTTGAGTGTGCCATTCAATCGCCTCTGCAACAGACTGATAGTCAGACGGTGGCTCCGCCGAGAAGCGACGGCGCTCGCCCGTATCGGGATCATCAAACTCCAGCACATGGGCATGCAGCATTTGGCGCTGCGCCCCCGCGACAACGCGGCCACCATATAAGGTATCGGCCAGCAAAGGATGCTTGATTGAGCTCAGGTGGACACGAATCTGGTGGGTACGCCCTGTCTCCAGTCGGCAAGCCACCTCGGTCACCGCTTCCTCGCCTGCATAACCCTGACGCAACATTTGATAATGCGTTACAGCATGCTTGGGAGCGACGGACGGCCCAGTACTCATGCGCACTGGCACGCGCAAATCGCGTCCAATCGGCTCATCCACCGAGCCCTGACCCGGCAAGACGCCGTGGACCAACGCCAGATACTGGCGTCCCATGCTACGCTCTTGCAGTTGTCGGACAAAGTGAGTTTGTGCGACTTCCGTGCGGGCCACGACCAGCAAGCCGGAAGTGTCTTTGTCCAGCCGGTGTACAACACCGGCACGGGGTACCTGACGCAAATTGGGGAAGCGAAACAGCAAACCATTGAGCAAGGTGCCACGCCAGTTACCCGCGCCAGGATGCGTGACCAGACCCACTGGCTTGTTAACCACCAGCCAGGAGTCGCTTTGAGCCACAATCTCGAAGTCCACGTCATCGGGTTCGAAGGCCATGTCTTCTGGGGCCTGCTGCTCCCAGACCAGCACGGTATCACCGGGGTAAACCGTATGCTTGACCTTGACGGCCTGGCCGTTGACGAGAACATGCCCACTCTCGACCCAGGACTGTAGACGGCTGCGCGAATGCTGTGGCAGTAAACGCGCTAAAGTCTTGTCCAGACGGTCGGGAGACGCAGTGATGGGAAGGATAAAACGCAGTGCGTCGGAAGAAACAACACTATCTTTTTCAGTATCTGTGTCAGGCATGGCGACAAATCATATAATTGAGCAGCAATGCTAACACCAAGGACGCTTTTGTGACTCGCCTGAACCTGAACTTGCCACGCATTCGTGGTACCAAGCTGGCCCAAGTAGCCGCATTAATGCTGGCTGCCACTTTGCTTGCTGGCTGCGGCACTACCAAAAAAGAAGTTGACCCCACCTCGGGTTGGACCGCCGAGCGCCTGTATAAAGACGCCCGTGAAGAAATGTCCGCCGGCAACTGGAAAGACGCGCGTACCCGCCTGGAAGCCGTCGAGTCCCGCTACCCCTTTGGCACTTACGCACAGCAATCGCTGATCGACCAAGCCTATATCAACTGGAAAGACGAAGAGCCTGCCAAAGCCCTGGCCGCTATCGACCGCTTCCAGAAGCAGTACCCCAGCCACCCCGGTACCGACTACATGCTGTACCTGAAAGGGCTGATCTCCTTTACGCCTCCTAGCGCTGCCCTGTCCAACATTACCCAACAGGACCCCAGCGAGCGTGACCCCAAAGGTCTGCGTGAATCCTACGAAGCCTTTAACGATCTGCTGCAACGCTACCCCAATAGCCGTTACGCACCGGATGCCGCCAAGCGCTTGACCTGGCTGGTCAGCACCATCGCCCAGAACGAAGTACACGTAGCCGAGTACTACTACAAGCGTGGCGCTTACGTGGCTGCCGTGAACCGTGCGCAAACCGTGATTACGGACTTCAAGGGCGTGCCTATTGCTGAACGCGCGCTGTACTTGATGTACCTGTCCTACGACAAGATGGGTCAAACCGAGCTGCGTGACACTACCAAACGCGTGATGGATCAGAACTTCCCGGACTCCACCTACTTCAAAGACGGTCTGGATGCCAAGGTTAACTACTGGAACCCGATTAACTGGTTCTAAGCCATGAGGCAAAGCAGCACGAAACACGGACTGCCTTTGTAAAGCGACAATAAAACGTCTCACAGAACGCAGTCAAAAAAGGCCGAATCCTGCATGGGATTCGGCCTTTTTAGTTTTCCGGCTTCAAGCTGATATTCCTTACCAGTCTGCTCTGCCCTGCTCATCAAAACAGGAACGGCAAGTCAGGTAGCTCCTTAGCCTGCGGCCGTCTAAACACGCTCCGTCCCCACAGGCTCCAGAGCATCAGGCATATCACCCCACCTTCTTGGCATTGTCCTTTTGCACGCTATACATACGCTCTGCAAAAGCCTTGGCCTTGGCTGGGTCCAGGGGCTGACCACCCAGGATCTTCATGGTGTCATCCAGATACACCATCCGGTCTTCCAGTTCTTCCTGCAAACCAATCAAGTAATAGCCAATCTGACAAAAATACGTCGTCCGGGCTCGGGTCTGGGCTTCAATCTCTTCCACACCCATGCGCTGAAAGAAATTGGCCAAGGCATTCATGCAGGCTTTATCCGCCCGCGCTACCGCCTGACGCACACGCTCGGAGCGCCTTGCCCAATCCCGCATGGCCATATCCAGGCCCGGCTCAAAACGGGACACGTCCAGCCAGGTAGAGAACAGGGACAACATGCCATCTTGCAGATTGTCCACATTCTCCAGCGCCAGCATGGTGGAGCGCATGTTCTTTTGTTCCCAGAAACCGACCAGACCATCCAGCAGATCGTCCCTGTCCTTGAAATGCCAATAAAAACTGCCTCGCGTGACGGCCATCACTTGCGCCAGGCGAGTGATGCGCACCGCCTCCACGCCTTCCTGCATAAACAGGCGAATGGCCGCCTCCAGCCAATCCGCCCGCGTCAAATGCACATTGGGCTCGGTCAGCGCGCCGGCCTGGGCCACACGTTCAATCAATTCCTTATCGCTCATATCGCCTGCTTGTAGAGTCGCTTTAGTCGCCAAAGTATACCGGCGCTCCTCTTATAACAGGCCCAGCATTCGTGGAAACGCCAAGGAAACAGCGGGCACGAAAGTGGTGATCAATTGAATCGGAATAGCCACAAACACGATCATGGCGATGGCCGGACCAAAGGAACGATGTACCGTCACCTTGCTGATACGGCAGGACATGTACAGCACAGGCGCCATCGGCGGGCTGTTGGAACCCACAATCACCGCACACGCCACAATCGCGGCGAACTGTATCGGATTGACATCGGCCACGCCCACCAAAGGCAGCAGCAAGGGAGCCACCACCACGGTCAAGGACACATCGTCAATAATCATGCCCACCAGGATCAGGAACACATTGACCATCAAGAGAATGCCGATGGGGCTGTCCACCAGACCCGTCACAAAGGCGGTCAGGTCCTGTGGCACGCCTTGCGCAACCAAAATACGGCCGATCAGAAAGGAGAACAGCAAGATCAGGATAACGGTGCCCGTAGTCTCTGCCGTACGTACGAAGCTGTCGCGCAGCTTGCGCAGGGTCAGTTCACGATACACAAAACAGCCAATACCAATCACCAGCACAACCGCCACCGCTGCCGCCTCTGTAGGCGTGAATACGCCCCCGTAAATGCCACCCAGAATCAAGGTAGGAATACACAAGGCGGGCACGGCATAAAGCAAAGTCTTGAGGGAAGAACGACGGGATTTTTCATCAACAGCTTGTGGTGGCAGTTCCTTGAACCAGCGTCCAGCCACCACATAGTTGAACAGCGTCAACCCAACCATCAACAGAATCCCTGGCCCGATCGTGGCGGCAAAACACGCCACTACCGACTGCTGTGTCACCACCGCGAACAGAATCATGGTGATGGACGGCGGAATCAGAATCCCCAGCAAAGAGGAAATCCCCAGCAAGGCGGCCGAGTACTGACGCGGATAACCACGCTGCTCCATGGGGTCGACCAGAATGGTGCCAATGGACGCCACCGCCGCCGAGGCCGTACCCGAAATCGCCCCGAACACCCCCGAAGCCAGCACCATGCTGGCCCCCATGCCACCACGACGATTCTTGACCAGCATTTCGGCGAAACCCACCAAACGGTGCGCAATCCCGCCTGCCTGCATCAAGTAACCCGCCATGATGAACAAAGGCAAAGCCAGCAGAACCAGTGAGTTCAAGGAACGAAAACCTTGCAGCATCAAGGTGTTCAAGTTGACGTCATACACCAGCGTCAACATCAGCAGCGTGCCCGCAAAGGACCAGGCCACCGGCACCCCGACACCCAGCAGGAACAGGAGCAAGAGAACAGAAAATCCAGCATGCATAATCAATGGCCCCCATGGCGCAAGGCCATTAAAGACTGATAAACATCGCGCAAGGCATACATCAGGCTACCGGCGGCGTTCAGACCAATAGCGGCTTGCGGCACCCAGACAGGAATTCCAAGTTCGGCCATCGTGGTCGAGAACCGGGAACCCCACATGAACATGCGCAAGGTCCAATAGGCAAAAGCCACCACAATGATCAGCACCAGTACCGACACGATGAAACGATGGATAGCGCGCGCCCGTGGGGTCTTCAAACGATGCGACAGGTAATCCACCACCAGATGCTGACGGGACTGGCTGGCAATCAAGGCCCCCGTCATATACAGCCAGATCGCCGCCACCATCACAATGGTGTGCACGCCGGCTGCCGGCCAGTTCAGGTAATAACGTGCTGCCACCACATAGGCCAAACCTGCCGCCACCACGATACTGGACACAATGGCCAGCCATTCCAGCGCGATCAGGGTTGGCCCGCGCTTGATCGGAATATCCTCACTCACCGTCGTACTCCCTTGTTCCAAGGTGTTCACTTGAGAGCCGAAGCGTTTTTCTCGATATGGGCCATGATGCTGTCGCCCACTTCAGCGTGCATGGACGGCCAGACCTTGGAGCGGACATGCGTACCCAAGGCAGCCAACTGCTCCTTGTCGAGCTCAAGGTAGTTTTTACCCAGCGCCTTCCACTTCTCCACAATGGCTGCGTCCGCGACCTGGGCCTTGGAAAACTGATCTTGCATGATGGTGATGGCCGAGGTCTGAATCACTTTCTGCTGCTCGGGCGTCAAGGCTTCCCAGGCTTCCAGGTTCATGGACAGCACGCCGGTAATGAACTGCTGCTTGCTGCGCACGTAGTAATCCAGCGTGTCGCGGAAATACTCGTAGTCGTAGTAAATGACGTTGGCTGCGTCGCCATCCACCACGCCGGTCTGAATCGAGGTAAACACTTCGCCCCAGTCAATGGCCGCTGTCTGATAACCCATGGCTTGCACCGATTGCTGCATCATGGGGATCGGGGGGACACGTACCTTGATGTTCCTGGCGTCTTCTACCGTCACGGCATGTTTACCTTTGGTGGCGACGCCATTGAATCCTTCAGGCCAGGCACCGAAAAACTTCAAGCCGTTCTCTTGGTAGATACCGTCCAGCGTTTCATTCAACCAGCCACCGGGCTGGTACGCGGCCAAGGCTTCTTCCCAGGTGGTGAACATATAGGGTGTGTAGATCACCGCAATGCGCTTGTCGTAGGAAGTCATGGGCCAGTTCAACATCAACTGCACATCACCGGCTACATGCTGGTCGAACACCTCTTCCTGACCACCCAACTGGTTTTGATAAAAAACGCGTGGCGACACTGCACCTTGCGTACCCTCTTTGATCAGCGCAGCCCATTTCTCGATGGCATCACCGCTAGGCGAACCTTGCGCGCCCGAGTCCGTTGCAATGCGCACGGTCTGTGCGGACACGGTGGCCGCGCTCAGACTGAACATCACCGTCAGCAAAGTCTTGCTCAAAAGCTTCATAACTCCTCCTGGGTATTTCTTTTAAATTTATTGTTCAAACTTCGGCTGTCAGGCTTCCGCCCGGTGCCGCCATAACTCCCAGCCCAAACGGGCCCGGACACCCACATCCAGAAACGGACGTGGCGGCAAGGCATCGGGTTGCCCCAAAGCCTGCATCTCGGCAATCAAGGGATTGTCCACACCGCAAGCCAGATCGGCGACCAACATGCCGGAAATCGTGCCCTTGGTCAGACCCACCCCGTTCTGACACACCGCAGAATACACATGCGGTGCCACCTGACCAAAGCCTGGGGAGCCATTACGGGACAGGCAGATAAAGCCGGTCCAGGTGTGCTCCATTTCCACGTTTTTCAGATTCGGGAAACGCTCGTCAAACAGGGTTTTGTGCTCAATGCGCACGCGGCGGCGGCTTTCATCATCACTGCGCAGATTGGGCGCGTAAGTCATGTGCTGGCGGATCAGAATGCGTTGGTCATTGGTGCGACGCATGGTGATGCCCACAAAGGCATTGGCGGGGGTCAATCCCCAACTGGGCAACCCACCCAGCTCACGCTGCTCGCTTTGCGTCAGGCAACGGGTCAGGCTGGCATGAGCCGCCATTGGCATCAGCTTGCCGCTGTAAAAACCGAACTGCTCGGCGAACACATTCACGGCCAGAATCATCTTGCCTGCACGAACCTTGCCTCCGGGGGTTTCCAGCGTGACACCGTCGCCTTGCTGCAGGGACAGCACGGGCGTTTTTTCGTAGACGGTGACGTTGGGGGGCATATTGTCGGCCAGACCGCGTGACAGACCCGCAGGGTTCAGCAAGACGGTGCCGGGGGTGTAAATCCCTGTGCGGAAATGCGTGAACCCCAGCTTGTCGTGCAAGGCTTTGCCGTCCAGCCATTCGTACGGCTCTTGCAAGGAATCCAGAACCTGACGCGTCGGCTTCAGTGTTTTCTCTACGCCCTCTTGCGAGACCGCAGCGTGGAATTTACCGATCGGACTCCAGTCGCATTCAATGCCGTAACGCTCTACCTGTGTTTTCAGATACGCAATCGCCGTACGTGCCAGGCGCAGATGCGAACGCGCGGCATCCAGCTCGCCCATGGAGCTACCCACGTTGTGGGGGCTATCAATGGCAAAGCCAGAGTTTCGACCTTGAGCCCCCTCGCCCACCTGATCCGCTTCCAGTACCACGATGCTGTCACCGGGGAGGTTCTCTGCCAGACGACGGGCGGCGGCCAAACCGGCCAGACCACCACCGACAATCACCCAATCCGCCTGTATGTCTTTAAGCAGGGACGGTTTGGGGGTGCGAGGAGTCAACAGCCGACTCCACCCATTGGTCTTGTCGTTCTCCGGCAGACGCGCGATTTTCCGGATGCTCATGCGGCCGTCCGTGCGCTGGCCCAGTTGCTGGGGTGCAGACAGTAATGAATCAAGGCGGATTCTGTTTCGTAAATCAAGGGCGTGCCAGCGGGCAGCCAGATGCAATCCAGAGGCCCTGCCGTCAACACACCTTGTGGAGTGTGAATGTTGATGCTGCCTTCAATCACCGTGACCACTTCGTCATACAAGACGGTCCATTCAATCCGTGCCTTGCTCAAGCGGGCATAACCGGCACTTAAAGGCGTACCGTCCTGCTCTCCCACGGTCTGGGCCAGTTGCGCCATCTCGGGTTTTTCCTGTCGAGGCTGGAAGGCCAACTCATCAAAACGCATTACCCGCGGCAAAGTCTTTTCTGTCGTCATTAGGATCACCAAACACAAGTGGATTTAGAACATACATATCTGTATGTTGTAATGGTAATGAGCCAGGTTTAGGGAGTCAATCTGTTGGAGGATGGGGATTACCCTGCGTTCGGCAGCCAAGTGCTTTATATTTAAACAATTTAACCCGCCTCATGAACGCCCTTCGAAATGACGTTTTTCATGGAACGGCGGACCGTTTTCTGACGGGCCTCGTGCTGAAGATCCTGGTTAAAATTGCCCTGATGCAAGATCAGCAGAATAGATTGTTGACCTCTGAACAAGTGTGGACATGCACCACACTTTTCCTCACCCCCCGTTTCCCCGCATCCGGACGTGCCCCCTTCTTAAAGCAGACACCATGAATCACGAACAAGCAGAAACACAGGTGCTGCAAGCCATTCCTGTACTGGCAGCGGAGCTAAGCATTGACGAATGCATCGCTCAACTGCAAGCCAGCGGCCTGTCAGAAGTCCGTGCGACCAAGCTTTGCGTAATGATTCCCGAAGCCTTCGGGCTGGCACTGGCCTGGCGTCTGGGTGCCAAGCTGCCTGATGAAGAGCAGATGTTCGATGTGCGCAATCGCGCCGGTGAAACGGTCCAAGTCCCCATGCTGGGCCAACATGTATTTTCCATGGCGCTGGCCATGGCTGTCGCTGTACTCAAGCAAGGCTGGTATCCGCCTATCACTCGGGAAGCATTTGAGGCAGTCAGCAATCGCAGCGCCATCATGTCCGTGCTGCAGCAGATAGAGGGCAATCTGGAAGGTGCTGGCACGCCCGATCTGTTCTTGTGGGGCTTGGTGGCAGAGGACATCATCGCAGACGAGTCCTTGCCCTAGATTTATATAAAAAAGCCAGCCCCGGTGGGCTGCACAGGGAGCGGCTGGCTTTATTTCCTCTGATCCTCTGCCTCAAGCTTCTACAAGCGTGTAGTCCAAGCCAAGGCAAACGGAATACAAGCCATATTCTCAAGCCTGTTCAGAGCTGTCGTTCAGTTCCACATCACTGGCTTGAGCACTCTGCCGCCTGGCTTTCTGCTCCCGCAGAAACGCCAGGGCTCGGGCGGGATCACGCGTACGGGCAAAGGGCGGCAAACCACGCCACAGCAATTTGCCATAGGGTTTCTCGACAATACGGGTGTCGCCCACCATCAGCACGCCCCAGTCGCGCTCGGTACGGATCAGACGCCCTGCCCCTTGTTTCAAGGCAATGGCAGCTTCGGGCAACTGGTATTCCATGAAGGGATTACCACCCCTGTCCTTGCATTCCTTGATACGAGCTTCCAGCACCGGATCATCCGGTGGGGCAAAAGGCAGCTTGTCGATAGCAACCAGCGTCAAGGCATCACCGGGCAGGTCAATCCCTTCCCAGAAGCTGGCACTACCCACCAGCACCGCATTGCCACGCGCACGGAACTCGTCCAGCAGAACTTGCCGTGAACGCTCCCCCTGGCGCAGCACATTGCGTTCGATGTCTTCCCGATCAAATCGGTCCCGCAGCATATCTGCAATCCGCTCTACCGAGCGCAAGGTGGTACAGAGCACCAGCACACCACCCTGACCCGCCTTGATCAGCGGAATGAGCGCATCCACGAACGCCTGATTGAAGTTGGGATGGCTAGGAAGCGGCAAGGTGCTGGGGACATAGAACAGTGCCTGATTCGGGTAATCGAACGGCGAAGCCCAGGCTTCGGTGCGAGCATCAAACAAACCCAGCTGACGCTTGAAGTGATTGAAATCACCATGCACCGACAAGGTAGCCGAGGTCAGCACCCAGGACTGCTCTTTGCCTCGGTAGCGCGAGAAAATCTTGGCGACCGACAAAGGCGCGCTGTGCAAGCGCAGATAATGCTGCCCACTTTCTACCCAACGCACGAACTCGTCAGGCTGGTCTTCATCTTTTTCGCTTTCTGGCAAATAGGCGTGGCGACCCTGACGGTCCGGCTGGCTCCATTGGAACAAGCGTGCACGCAATTCCAAGGCGCTTTTATGCGCCGCCGTCAGATCAGGATGACGCTCAGCCACCATGGCCAGCATCTTGATGACCTTGTCGAAGGTCTCCAGCAAATTCTCCAGCGCCTCATCAAAAAGCTCGGGCTCGGGCAAGGCCTGGAAAGTGGCGCGACCACCCTGTGCCGCCAGCGACGCAGTACGCAAATGCAAATCCCGAGCCGCTTGCTCCAGCTTGCGGGCCACCTGACTCCAATCCACGGTCTCACGTGCCTGGGCCAGACCTGCCGCTTCTATCTGCCGACACAAATCCGTCAATTGATACAAGGACACGCTACTACCCAGAAAACGTGTGGCCACGTCGGGCAGTTGGTGGGCTTCGTCAAACACCACCAGATCCACGCTAGGCAGCAAATCCGTCACGCCCTCTTCGCGCAAGGCCAGATCGGCCATGAACAGGGCATGGTTCACCACCACCACATCGGCATCCTGGGCATGACGGCGCGCCTTCATCACAAAGCAGTCGCGCACAAAGGGGCAATCCTGTCCCAGGCAGTTATCGCGTGTGGAAGTGACTCGGTGCCAGATATCCGCGTCCTCCGGGACTTCGGCCAACTCACCCTTGTCGCCGCTACGGCTGCGTTCAGTAAAAAGCTGGATGGCCCGCAGATAAGCAATTTCCGCACGGGACTTCAGGGCACGGTCATCCTGACCCAATCGTTCCAAATGGTAATGACAAACGTAGTTGCTGCGCCCCTTGAGCAAGGCCACATCCACCGGCAAGGCCAGCGCCTTGCGCAGGTGGGGAATATCCCGACGGAACAATTGATCCTGCAAGGTGCGCGTCCCGGTCGAGACCAAGGCTTTGCCACCTTGCATGAACACGGGCACCAGATAGGCCCAGGTCTTGCCCGTTCCGGTACCAGCCTCGGCAATCAATACGCCGGACTCGGCAACCGTCTCGCTGATGGCTTGGGCCAGCTCCAGCTGAGCCTGCCGCGGACGATAGTGCGAGACAGACTCTGCCAGAGGGCCTTGGGGAGAAAAGATATCGGAATAATCCTGCAACAACATGGGGCAAAACCGCTCAGGGAGAGGTGACGAATGACAGAACTGTCTACAATCACAGTGGAATACATACAAGATGATACCTGCCAATTCTGGGTCGCTGCCGGTCTTTATGGCAAAATGCGGCGCTTGCAGACCCTTTTACAACGATGGACCCATAACTGAAATGACTGTGGAAACCCTCGCCCAGCAACAGGATCACCAACAGATTCTGGCGCTACTGGCCTCTGAACTGAACATCCGCATCCAACAAGCCGCCTCTACGGTTGAGCTCTTGGACAACGGGGCCACGGTCCCTTTTATTGCCCGTTACCGCAAGGAAGCTACCGGTGGCCTGGACGATAATGTCCTGCGTGATCTGGAAGTGCGGCTGATCTATTTGCGCGATATGCAATCGCGTCGTCATGCCATTCTGGAATCGATCCGCCAGCAGGAAAAACTGACGCCCGAGCTGGAGCAAGCCATTTTGGCGGCTGACACCAAGCAGCGTCTGGAAGACTTGTACGCACCGTACAAGCCCAAGCGTCGTACCCGCGCCCAGATTGCCCGCGAGGCCGGTCTGGAGCCGCTGGCGGACGCCATTCTGGCCCAGAAGAATGCAGATCCTCTGGCGCTGGCCGAAGGCTATCTGAATGCCGAAGCCAAGATCGACACGCCCAAAGCCGCCCTGGACGGTGCCCGCGACATTCTGGCCGAACGCTTTGCCGAACAGGCCGACCTGCTGGAAGCCATGCGCGACTATCTGTGGAAGTCCGCTCACCTGTACTCCAAGGTTGCCGAAGGCAAGGAACAGGAAGGCGACAAGTTCCGCGACTGGTTCGACTTTAACGAAGCGCTGCGCCAACTGCCTTCTCACCGCGTGCTGGCTTTGCTGCGCGGTCGTCAGCAAGGTGCACTGGACCTGCGCCTGGGCCTGAACCCCGAGCAGGATGCGCTTCTGCCCCACCCTTGTGTGCTGAAAGTCGCCGAGCTGACCGATATTGGCGCTGACTTTTCCGCCGACGCCAGCCCACGCGACCATTGGCTGGCCGAGGTTTGCCGCTGGACCTGGCGCGTCAAATTGCTGACAGCATTCGAATCCGAGCTGATTGGCCGTCTGCGCGAAGAAGCCGAACAAGAATCCACCCGCGTGTTTGCCGCCAATCTGCGCGATTTGCTGCTGGCAGCCCCCGCTGGCAATAAAGCCGTTCTGGGCCTGGACCCAGGCATTCGCACCGGCGTAAAAGCCGCTGTGATCGATGCAACCGGCAAGGTGCTGGATACGGCCACCGTCTATCCCTTTGAGCCTCGCCGAGATCGTGAGGGCGCGATTCGTACTCTGGCCGGTCTGGCTACACGCTATCAAGTTGAACTGGTGGCGATTGGTAACGGCACAGCGTCGCGCGAAACCGAGAAACTGGTTGCAGACCTGCAATCCGCTTTCCCGCAGTTGCCTTTGACCCGCGTGGTCGTGTCCGAGGCTGGCGCTTCGGTGTACTCCGCCTCTGAACTGGCCGCACAAGAATTCCCGGATATGGACGTCAGCCTGCGCGGTGCCGTTTCCATCGCCCGCCGCCTGCAAGATCCGCTGGCCGAGCTGGTCAAGATCGACCCCAAATCCATTGGTGTTGGCCAATACCAGCACGACGTGAACCAGCGCGAACTGGCTCGCAGCCTGGACGCCGTGGTCGAGGATTGTGTGAACGCCGTGGGTGTGGACGTCAACACCGCCTCTGCCCCCCTGCTGGCACGAGTTTCGGGCCTGAACAATACACTGGCCAAAAACATCGTCACCTGGCGTGACGAAAACGGTGCCTTCCAAAGCCGCAAGCAGTTGCGTGAGGTGCCGCGCTTTGGTGAAAAAGCCTTTGAACAGGCAGCGGGCTTTTTGCGTATTCCCGGTGCAGCCAACCCTCTGGACGCCTCGGCGGTTCACCCCGAAGCCTACCCGGTTGCCGCCCGCATTCTGGAGCGCCTGCAAACCGAGGCCAGCGATGTGATGGGAAAATCTGGCGCACTGAAAGGCTTGTCGCCTTCCGACTTCACGGATGAACGCTTTGGTTTGCCCACCGTGCGTGATATTTTTAATGAAATTGAAAAACCCGGTCGCGACCCTCGCCCTGAATTCACCACCGCCAAGTTCCAGGAAGGCATCAACTCCCTGAACGATTTGACGCCCGGCATGATTCTGGAAGGCGTGGTCACCAACGTGGCCAACTTTGGTGCCTTTGTGGACGTGGGTGTGCACCAGGACGGTCTGGTGCATATCTCGGCCCTGTCCGAGACCTTTGTCAAAGATCCGCGTGATGTGGTTCGCGTTGGGCAGACCGTTAAGGTTAAAGTCCAGGAAGTGGATGTAGCTCGTAAGCGCATCGGCTTGACCATGCGCCTGAACGACGACAGCGGCCCTATGCGTGGTTCCAGCAACACCGGCAACGCTCCCCAGCGCCGTTCCGGAAACAATCGCCCCAACCGGCAAGCTGAACCGGCACCGACAGGTGCTATGGCAGCCGCCTTTAGCAAACTTCGGAGATAAGCCATGACTGAGACCGAGCGCCTTTCCCAACTGACGCGTCTGCTCAATCTGCTGACCGGATTTGATCAGAAGGAACAGGATATTGCAGCCATCAGCCAGTCCGTGCTGACAGCCAGCGCCAGCCCGACAGCGATGGGGGAGGCGTATGGCAAGCACGCCCAGAACTTGATGGAACACGATCCGGATGGCGCTCTGATCCTGGCCATCAGCTACGAGCTGGACGACTATCTGGCTCTGGCCGATACCGTGGACGAACTGTGGGAAGAGATTCTGGCTGCCTTTGAAAGCCAGGATCTGCCTTCCTTTCCCTACGACGATATGCCGTTTCAGGACGTGGACGGCTTTTTCCAGTGGGCCAACGAGCAGTTACAGGAGTTTCATCCCTCCTACTGTCTGTTGGAGTTTGCCCAAAGCTATGACGAGGAATTTCAGCTGATCGTGGTCAAACGCGAGAACCTGGAGGAAATCCTGAGTCTGTGCGAAAAGCTGGATATTCCCGCTCAAGCAGCCGAATAAGGCCAGCAACCCAGGCCCAAACACATCAAGCCCTGCGTGAGCATTCATGCAGGGCTTGATGCTTTTGGCCCGCTTGAATGCCAAGCAGCTCAAAGCGCATTAGACTAGTCCCGCCATCAACATCAGCAAGCGAGCCTCTTGTGCTCGGTTGGCTGCTTGGCCCAAACACGAACACCCACTTTGCCGGGACCGGCGCAAAGTCAGTTCCAGCGCGGCAGAGTCCAGAAGGAGAAGCATGGTGCAAAAGCACTGGTCGCAGGTCGAACTCCTGCACGAAACCGTATCCAATCCCAATATCCATGTGCGTGGCACGCACAGCTACTACAGCCATGCCTGGACCGGCAGTTTTGAAGAAAGCGTGGTGCGTTACCTGTACGGGGATGAATACAGCCGCAAGGCCTGGACCTCTCAATGGCCGGTAGACCAGCTACATATTGGCGACTACGTGTGTATCGGTGCCGAGGCCGTGATTCTGATGGGCGGCAATCACACCCACCGCATGGACTGGTTCAGCCTGTACCCCTTCGTGGACAAGATTACGGAGGCTTACGTCGGTAAAGGCGACACCCATATTCACGATGGTGCCTGGATCGGCATGCGAGCCATGATCATGCCCGGCGTGGTCATTGGTGAAGGCGCCGTAATTGCCTCGGGTGCACTGGTCACCAAGAATGTGGCCCCGTATACGATTGTGGCAGGCAACCCGGCTGTACCGGTGCGCAAGCGCTTTGAAGACGCAGCGATTGAACGGCTATTGGCCTTGAAGATTTACGACTGGCCGGAAGAGAAATTCACGGCGTTGCGAGATATGATCTGCGCCGAAGATATTGCAGCGCTGGAGCAGGCCAGCCAGGACTGGGATCAGAAGTCCAAAGCCGATTACACGAACAAGGTCAAGCAAAGCTCCAGCTTTGATCTTCTGCACACGTTCAATACAGCGCATAAAGAACAGCCCCAAAAGTGAGATAAGTCTCTCTTTTGGGGCTGCTCATTTTCAAGCAGTCTTCAAGCTGAAGCGCTGCTGCTCAAAGAAGCTTGCTGCATCCATGCGGCATCAATCCTGAATAGCAGATCCATCCCTCAGTAGACGAACCACTTAGTCGCGCATCGAATCCAAAGCGGCTTCCACTGCATCACGCAGATCTGCCGATACTCGTGCCACTTCTTCACCGGCACAATGGATTTGCAACTCCTGACCTTCCTGCTTGGCAACTTCGGCAAAAGCCGCAGTCTGCAGTGCCTTGATCGCCACACCAGCCTGTTTTGGGTCTGCGTAAGAGCGAGACAGAAACAGCTCTTGTCCAGCAGCATCTTGCAGGCGGAAACGGAATGTGCCGTCTTCATCGCGGAAGTTCACAAAACGAGCTTTACGAGCCTTGGCTTCAGTCTTGCTAACTGCCACGCTCAAGGGGTCACGCAGGCCCACAGCTGCCTTCAATTCATGGATGAAGGGGGTAGCGTAGGCACGAGCCTTGCGCGCGCCCACTTGCAGCAAATCCTCAATATCCTGGGGACGAGCCATCAAGGCTTCGTAGCGATCGCGCATGGGCGCAATCATGGCTTCCAGCAACTGATGCAAGGCATCCTTGGCCTCGCCCCAGGCCATGCCGTCGATCAACTGCTGACGGAAGGCTTGGGTCTGCTCCGGTGTCGCAAATGCCTTGTACAAGGCCGTCAGGTGCGAATCATCGGGATCTTTAGACTCGCCGGGACCTTTGGAGTCCGTCACGATGCGGGCAATGGCCGCCTTCAGTGCCTTGGCACCACCCTCGAACAGAGGAATCGTGTTGTCGTAGCTCTTGGACATCTTGCGGCCATCCAGACCAGGCAAGAGGGCCACGTCCTCTTCCACCTGTACTTCAGGCAATACAAACAGCTCCTTGCCACGGCCATACAGGTGGTTGAAGCTCTTGGCGATATCGCGTGCCATTTCCAGGTGCTGCACCTGATCCCGGCCCACGGGCACCTTGTGGGCATTGAACATCAGGATGTCGGCCGCCATCAGTACGGGGTAGCTGAACAGGCCCATGGTAACGCCATCATCAGGCTCTACGCCCGCAGCTTCATTCTTGTCGACAGAAGCCTTGTAAGCGTGCGCACGGTTCATCAAGCCCTTGCCGGTTACGCAACCCAGCATCCAGGACAGCTCCGGAATTTCCGGAATATCGGATTGACGGTAGAACGTTACTTTTTCCACATCCAGGCCGCAGGCCAGCCAGGTAGCAGCAATCGCACGGCGCGAAATGGCTACGCGCTCCGGATCGTCACATTTGATCAGGGCGTGGTAGTCCGCCATGAAGAAAAATGCGTCGACATCGGCTTGCTGGCTAGCACGGATAGCAGGACGAATCGCCCCGGCATAATTACCCAAGTGTGGAATACCGGTCGTTGTAACGCCGGTCAGTACTCGTGTCGTCATGATAAAAAATACGCTTATAAAACTACGTGTCAGGGTTCAGGAGTCAGGCGCGTGGCCAGTGGCCGCGCCCAGCCTCCTACAAAATAACTGCCTGGCGCCGTTCTGACTCCAGGTACTCTCGCGATTGCATTTCCATCAAACGCGAGACAGTACGGTGGAACTCATTGGCCATAGGGCCATCCACATACAATTCTTCTTCAGGCACCGCTGCGGACATGATGAACTTCACCTTGTGATCGTAAAAAACGTCGACCAGCCAGGTGAAGCGTCGCGCCGCAGAGGCATCACGCGCCGTCATGCGAGGCACATCAGACAAAATCACGGTCTGGAAGCGGTTCGCCAGTTCCAGATAGTCATTTTGCGAACGTGGGCTGACGCACAGGGTCTCGAAATCAAACCAGACGGCTGAACCGGACAAGGCGACCGCTTTTACATCCCGGTTTTCAATACTGAGCACCGGCTCTTGAGGGGCCGTGTCCGACAAGGCGGTGAACATGGACTGCAGCTCTGCGGTGGTCTGCGGGCCCAATGGCGTCAAATAGGTTTTCACCTGCTCCAGAGCACGACGGCGATAATCCACGCCCGTATCCACGTTCATGATATCCATGTTCTTCTGGATCAGCGCGATCGCGGGCAAGATCCGATCGCGGTGCAGGCCTTCCGGATACAAGGTAGAGGGCTCGTAGTTGGAGGTCATGACAAAGGACGTACCGCGCTCGAACAGACCCAGCAGCAGCTTGTACAGAATCATGGCATCGGCCACATCCGAGACATGGAACTCGTCAAAACAGATCAGGCGATAACGCTTGGCGATACGCTTGGCGACCTCATCCAAGGGATCGCTCATGCCTTTAACCTGATTCAGCTCTTTGTGCACGCCGCGCATGAACTCATGGAAGTGAATTCGTGTTTTGCGCTTGAGCGGCACAGTCAGGTAAAAGGCGTCCATCAGGAAGCTCTTGCCGCGCCCGACCCCACCCCACAGGTACACACCACGCGGCACTTCCGGGCGGGAGAACATACGACGCAAGGCGCTGGAGCGCATTTTGCGAAACTCTACCCACTCGTCGTAATAGCGTTGCAGCCGGTCTATAGCTTGCTCCTGTGCCTGGTCGGCACGGTAGCCTTTTTCCGCTAAAGCCTGATGGTAATACTCGCGAACATTCATATCACTGAAAATAAAAGAACCTGTCCAAGACAGGTAGTGGTCTGCCAGCATGCACTGCGATCCACAGCAGCACCGCTTTTGATGCAGGGTTTGAGCATACTGCGCGGTCAATTATCTCACGCATCGCAGCCGCTACGGACTGCTGTGATCAGCCTTTCGTGACGAAAAAAAGGGCGAGCCCGTGCCCGCCCTTTTCCAACAACACCCTGAAAGTCTATCAGAAGTTCAGAGCGCGTTTGTCCACTGCCAAGGCCGCTTCTTTCAGGGCTTCGGACAGGGTTGGGTGAGCATGGCAAATACGGGCGATATCTTCCGACGCGCCACGGAATTCCATTATTGCAACAGCTTCAGCCACCAGCTCGGAAGCCACAGGGCCCACAAAGTGCACGCCCAGGACTTCGTCCGTCTTGGCATCCGCCAGAACCTTCACAAAGCCGGTCGTGTCACCCAGTGCGCGGGCACGGCCGTTAGCCAGGAAGGGGAAGCTGCCAGCGCGGTAAGCACGGCCTTCGGTCTTCAGTTGCTGTTCGGTCTTGCCAACCCAAGCGATTTCGGGCGAGGTATAGATAACCCAAGGCACGGTGTCGAAGTTGACGTGGGGTTGCTGACCAGCCAGACGCTCGGCCACAGCCACACCTTCCTCTTCGGCTTTGTGAGCCAGCATAGGACCACGCACCACGTCACCCACCGCCCAGATACCTGGCAGGCTGGTGGCGCAATCGTCGTCCACAACCACGAAGCCACGCTCGTCCAGTTTCAGACCGATGGTGTCTGCACCCAGACCGGCAGTGTTAGGCACACGGCCGATGGACACGATCAGCTTGTCGGCTTCCAGCTTGTGCTCTGCACCAGCGGCGTCCACGTAGTTGATGGTGACCTGTTTGGCGGACTTCTTGATTTCGCCAACTTTCACGCCCACATTGATCTTCAGACCTTGCTTGGTGAAAGCCTTCAGGGCTTCCTTGGCAACGTCGCGATCCACGGCGGAAAGGAACTCGGGAGCACCCTCCAGAATGGTCACTTCGGCACCCAGGCGACGCCACACACTACCCAGTTCCAGACCAATCACACCGGCACCGATAACGGCCAGCTTCTTGGGAACCTTGGGCAGACGCAGTGCGCCGTCGTTGGACAGAATCTGCTCTTCGTCGAACTCGGCACCGGGCAAGGCACGAGCCGAGCTACCGGTAGCGATGATGACGTTCTTGGCAACCAGCTCTTCAGCGTTGGCACCGGCCACGTTCACCGACCAGCCGCCGTCAACCTTGGCGCCAAAGGAAGCGGTGCCGTGGAAGAAAGTAACCTTGTTCTTTTTGAACAGGTACAGGATGCCGTCGTTGTTCTGTTTGACGACCACGTCTTTGCGACCGATCAGCTTGTCCAGATTCAGCGATACGCCCTTGACGTCCACACCGTGATCAGCCAGATGCAGATTAGCGTGCTCGAAGTGCTCGGACGATTGCAGCAAGGCCTTGGAAGGAATGCAACCAACGTTGGTGCAAGTACCGCCAGGAGCAGGTTTGCCTTCAGCGGTGGACCATGCGTCCACGCAAGCGACGCTCATACCCAGTTGAGCAGCACGGATGGCGGCGATGTAGCCACCAGGGCCTGCACCAATCACGACAACATCAAATTGCTTAGCCATAAAAAAATCCCATAAATGTGAAAAAGCATGCTGGACCGCCCAGAAGTCGGGCGGGAAAGTATCAGGTGGCGAACGCCAACCCCCAGGGCCTTAAACAAAGTCGGCCAAGGCTTAGAAGCAAGCACTTGGCCGTAAACATACTAGACCGAAACTACCGCGTGCTTAGACGTTCAACAGCAGACGCTGTGGATCTTCCAAGGCTTCCTTCATGGCCACCAGACCCAGAACGGCTTCGCGGCCGTCGATGATACGGTGGTCGTAGGACATGGCCAGGTAGTTCATGGGGCGAATCACGATCTGACCGTTTTCCACAACAGCGCGATCCTTGGTGGCGTGAATGCCCAGGATGGCGGACTGAGGTGGGTTGATGATGGGGGTGGACAGCATGGAGCCGAACACGCCACCGTTGGAGATCGAGAAGGTACCGCCTGTCATTTCTTCCAGGGTCAGCTTGCCGTCGCGGGCACGGGCACCGAAGTCAGCGATTTGCTTTTCGATGTCAGCGATGGACATTTGATCAGCGTTACGCAAAATAGGCACCACCAGACCACGTGGGCTACCAACGGCCACACCGATGTCGAAGTAACCGTGGTAGATAATGTCCTTGCCATCAACCGAGGCATTCAGTACGGGGTATTTCTTCAGGGCGGCAACAGCAGCCTTGACGAAGAAGGACATGAAGCCCAGTTTCACGCCGTGCTCTTTCTCGAACTGATCCTTGTACTTCTTGCGCAGGTCCAGCACCGCTTGCATGTTGACTTCGTTGAACGTGGTCAGCATGGCGTTTTCGGACTGCGACTGCAGCAAACGCTCGGCGATGCGAGCGCGCAGACGGCTCATGGGCACGCGCTGCTCTGGACGGCCGTCCAGGGACAGGGTTGGAGGTGCAACAGGAGCAGCTGCAGGCTTGCTGGCGGCAGCGGCGTTGGCTTCCAGAGCGTCACCCTTGGTGATGCGACCACCACGGCCGGAACCTTCAACGGAACTGGCTTCCACACCCTTTTCAGCCAGGATCTTGGCAGCAGCAGGCGAAGCAACCGAAGAGGCGGCGGAGCTGGTAGCAGGAGCGGCAGCGGCTGGGGCAGCAGCAGGAGCGGCTTCTTGTGCAGCGGTGGCAGGAGCAGCAGCGCTGGCCTTGCCTTCGGAGTCGATACGGGCCAGCACGTCGCCGGAGGTAACGGTGCTACCGTTGGCCTTGACGATTTCGCTCAGCACGCCCGAGGCAGGAGCGGGAACTTCCAGCACAACCTTGTCGGTTTCGACTTCGATCAGGATTTCATCAGCCTGGACCATTTCGCCAGGTTGTTTTTTCCACTCCAGCAAAGTGGCTTCGGAGATGGATTCAGAGAGTTGGGGAACCAGAACGTCGGTAATTGCCATGATTATATTTTCCGTATTTAAAATTTAGGGTGCGTTATTTGGTCAGCATGAAGCCTTTGCGAGCGCCGAAAGCCTGCTCCAGCAGCGCCTTTTGTTGTTCCTGGTGTTTGGCCAGGTAACCAACGGCAGGCGAAGCGGACGCGGCACGGCCGGCGTAACCCAGCTTCTGACCTTCGGTCATGTTCTCGTAGATGTGATGCTGAACGTAGAACCATGCACCTTGGTTTTGAGGTTCGTCCTGAACCCAGATAACTTCCTTGGCGTTGCTGTATTTAGCCAGCTCTGCCTGGAAGGCCTTGTGGGCAAACGGATACAACTGCTCCACACGGATAATGGCAATATCGTTGCGCTCCAGCTCTTTACGGTGGTTCACCAGATCGTAGTAAACCTTGCCCGAGCAAGCCAGAACACGTTTGACAGCGGCTGCATCAATTGCCTGATCGGTCTCGCCGATCACGGGCATGAAGTGGCCTTCAGCCAGATCGCTCAATGGCGAGGTAGCGTCTTTATTACGCAGCAAGGACTTGGGTGTCATGATGACCAAAGGCTTGCGGAAAGGACGGATCATCTGACGACGCAGCACGTGGAAGATCTGAGCGCCGTTGGTGGGCTGAACAACCTGGATATTGTTGTCAGCGCACAGTTGCAAGAAGCGCTCGATACGGGCCGAGGAGTGCTCCGGACCCTGACCTTCGTAGCCGTGTGGCAGCATCAGAGTCAGACCGCAATGACGGCCCCACTTGGCTTCACCCGACGTAATGAACTGGTCGATCACAACCTGGGCGCCGTTGGCGAAGTCGCCGAACTGAGCTTCCCAGATAGTCAAAATGTTGGGCTCTGCCGAAGCGTAACCGTATTCAAATGCCAGCACGGCTTCTTCGGACAGAACCGAGTCGATCACCGTGAAGTTGGCCTGGCCTTCGGAGACGTTCTGCAAAGGAATGTAGGTGCCGTCGTTCCAGCGCTCACGTTTTTGATCGTGCAGCACAGCGTGACGGTGGGTAAACGTACCACGGCCCGAATCCTGACCGGTAATACGAATGGCGTAGCCGTTGTTCACCAAGGTTGCAAAGGCCAAGTGCTCGCCCATGCCCCAGTCCACCTGAGCTTCGCCACGTGCCATGGCACGACGGTCGTTCAGCATGCGGTTGACCAGTGGGTGAACCGTAAAGCCTTCTGGCACGGTGGTCAGTTTTTCACCGATGCGTGTCAGTTCGGACATAGGCAAGGCGGTGTCAGCCTGGTCAGTCCATTTGGCGCCCAGGAAAGCAGACCAGTCGGTGGCGTACTTGTTCTTGTAGTCTGTCAGAACAGGTTCAACCGTGCGCTTGCCATCTTCCATCAGTTGACGGTAAGCCTTGACCAGATCTTCGGGTTCGTTCTCGGACAGAATGCCTTGAGCAACCAGCTTGTCGGCGTACAGTTTGCGCGTACCGTTGTGCTGACCAATCTTCTTGTACATCAGCGGCTGGGTCATCGAGGGAGTGTCTTGCTCGTTGTGGCCCAGTTTGCGGAAGCAAACAATATCAACCACCACGTCGTGCTTGAACTCGCGGCGGAAGTCCAGAGCCAGCTGAGTCACGAACACCACGGCTTCAGGATCGTCGCCGTTGACGTGGAACACAGGGGCTTCAATCATCTTGACCACGTCCGTGCAATACAGCGTGGAGCGTGTATCGCGAGGGTCAGAGGTGGTGAAACCGATCTGGTTGTTAATAACGATGTGCAGCGTACCACCGGTACCGTAGCCACGGGTCTGGGCCAGGTTCAGTGTTTCCATGACCACACCCTGACCGGCAAAAGCCGCGTCACCGTGAACCAGCACGGGCAGAACCTGGCTGCCGTCTTCGTCGCTACGACGATCCTGACGAGCACGGACCGACCCCTCGACCACTGGGTTAACAATTTCCAGGTGGGATGGGTTAAAGGCCAGAGACAGGTGAACCGGACCGCCACGAGTGGACAGGTCGCTGGAGAAACCGTTGTGGTACTTCACGTCGCCGTCGGTCAAGCCTTCGGCGTGACGGCCTTCAAACTCGGCAAACAGGTCACCGGGCATCTTGCCCATGATGTTGACCAGCATGTTCAGACGACCACGGTGAGCCATACCCACGATGATTTCCTGAACGCCGTTCTCGCCAGCGTGGTTGACCACTTCATCCATACAAGCGATGAAGCTCTCGCCACCTTCCAGGGAGAAGCGTTTCTGACCGACGTATTTGGTATGCAGGAAGCGCTCCAGGCCTTCGGCCTCGGTCAGCTGCTGCAAGATGTTGCGTTTTTGCTCAACGTTGAAAGAACCTGTGCCATGCACCGACTCCAGGCGCTGCTGAATCCAGCGCTTGACGACCGGGTCGGAGATGTACATGAATTCTGCGCCCACCGAACGGGAGTACGTATCACGCAAGGCCTTGAGCATGTCGCGCAGCGTCATGGTGTCGGCTTTGGTGAAGTAAGTGTTGGTGGCGGAGTAGACCTGGTCCAGATCTGCTTCGGTCAAACCGTAGAAAGCAGGGTCCAGTTCAGGGATGCTGGGGCGTTCGGAGCGCTTCAGAGGATCCAGATCAGCAATGCGTGCACCCAGGGAGCGGTAAGCAGCAATCATGGACTGAATCGACACTTGCTTCATGGCAACTGTCAGGTCCGGTGCTTGGGCGCTGGTCAGGAAGGCATTGGCTTTGGCACGCTGAGCGAAGGACTCGACGATGGGAGCGTGAGCTTGATCGCGGGTGCTGTCGCGGCCGTCAGTCGCAGGCTGGTGCTGCAGCTGGTCGAAGTACTCGCGCCATTGGTCGGCGACGGAGCCTGGATTGTCGAGGTAGGACTCGTAGAGTTCTTCGACGTAAGGAGCATTGCTCCCGAACAAATAAGAGTTACTGAGCAGTTCTTTTTGCGATGACATTATTACGCTTCACCTATCCGAGTGTTTCACTCGTGTTGAGATGCAGGAAAACCTTCCGCGACACGGACCTCGCCGGTTAGCGGATAGCAGGAGCAGAAGGCAACGTAGGACGCCTTATACAAGCCGTATTGATCTAGTATAACGCCGCACACAAAAGGCGCAATTAATGACATCTAAAATGCTTGGCGACTGCGTCATACCGTTGGCATTAACAAACACATCGATCTATCACGAGGGCGAATTCTTACAAAAGAAGCGCTCCAAATCATGATTGACGCCCCTTGGCTGCCCCACATGAAGGAAAAATTCCGATATGCTAATCGGGTGCAGCAAGTACGCGCTTCGCGGGCCCCTTTTCCACCAAACCGAGCCCAGCCTGCCCTTGGTCACCTTGAGGCAGGCAACAAGCGTTGCCATGACATATGCTGCCTATAACAAATCAGCACCTACCTGGTGACTGTATTTCTTATAAATTAGATTCACTTTTACACTAGAAAATCCTATCAGGAGCTTTACCAAAATGGATGCCAACGCCGATCTGGCCAAACTTGCGCTGGACTATCACGCGTATCCCACTCCCGGGAAAATCTCGGTGGTCCCTACCAAGACCCTAGCCAATCAAGATGACCTCTCGCTAGCCTACTCCCCCGGCGTCGCATCTGCTTGCATGGCCATCCACGCCGAAGGCGAAGAAGCCGCCGCCAAGTACACCTCGCGCGCCAACCTGGTTGCCGTGGTTACCAACGGTACCGCCGTGCTGGGTCTGGGCAATATCGGCCCCTTGGCCGCCAAGCCCGTCATGGAAGGCAAAGGCTGCCTGTTCAAGAAATTCGCCGGCATCGACGTGTTCGATATCGAACTGAACGAAACCGATCCGGACAAGCTGGTCGACATCATTGCCGCACTGGAACCCACCCTGGGTGGTGTGAACCTGGAAGACATCAAGGCCCCCGAATGCTTCTACATCGAGAAGAAGCTGCGCGAGCGCATGAGCATTCCCGTGTTCCACGATGACCAGCACGGTACCGCCATCATCTCGTCCTCCGCTGTTCTGAACGGCCTGAAAGTCGTTAACAAGAACATCGCCGACATTAAACTGGTTTGCTCGGGCGCTGGCGCTGCTGCCATTGCTTGCCTGGACTTGCTGGTTGCCCTGGGCGTGAAGCTGAGCAACATTTTCGTGGCTGACTCGCGCGGCATCATCTGGAAAGGTCGCGACGAGAACATGGAGCCCAACAAGGCTCGCTACGCTCAGGAAACCGACGCCCGCACCCTGGCTGATGCCATGGTTGGCGCTGACGTGTTCCTGGGTTGTTCCGCTCCTGGCGTATTGTCCGCCGACATGGTCAAGACCATGGCCGACAAGCCACTGATTCTGGCCCTGGCCAACCCCGAGCCTGAAATCCGCCCCGAAGTGGCCAAGGCTGCCCGCCCTGACTGCATCATCGCGACCGGCCGTTCGGACTACCCGAACCAGGTCAACAACGTGCTGTGCTTCCCCTTCATCTTCCGTGGTGCCCTGGACGTTGGCGCCAGCGTGATCAACGAAGAAATGAAGCTGGCTTGCGTGAAAGCCATTGCCGAGCTGGCCCAGGTCGAGCAAAGCGACGATATGGCCACTGCTTACGGCGGCGAAGATCTGCGTTTTGGTCCTGAGTACATCATCCCCAAACCGTTCGACTCCCGTCTGATCGTTCAGATCGCACCTGCCGTGGCCCAGGCTGCGATGGACTCCGGCGTTGCCGCCCGTCCTATCGAAGACATGGACGCCTACCGTCAGAAACTGATCGCCATGACCTACCACACCGGCCCGCTGATGCGTCCGTTGTACATGCAGGCCAAGGCTGCGCCCAAGCGCATCATTTACGCTGATGGCGAAGACGAGCGCGTATTGCGTGCCGTGCAAACCGTGGTGGACGAAAAGCTGGCCCAGCCTATTCTGGTGGGTCGCCCCAGCGTGATCGACATGCGCGTCAAGAAAGCTGGCCTGCGTCTGGAAGCGGGCAAGAACGTGCAAATCGTTGATCCTGAAGACGACGATCGCTTCACCGAGACGTGGACTGCCTACTACAAGCTCAAGGCACGTGAAGGCGTGACTCCAGACATCGCCAAAGCCATGATACGCAAGCACAACTCGCTGATCGGCGTGATGCTGCTGCAACGTGGTGATGCTGACGGCATGATCTGCGGTGTGGCCAGCAACTACGACAGCCAGCTGCACTATGTTGAGCAAGTCATTGGCCTGAAGAAAGAAGCCCAGACTTTCGCCGCCATGAACGTGCTGATGTTGCCTACACAAACTCTGTTTGTGTGCGACACCCACGTCAACGAGAACCCCACTGCCGAACAGATCGCCGACATGACGATCCAGGCTGCTGATGAAGTCAAACGCTTTGGCGTGGTGCCTCGTGTCGCACTCTTGTCGCACTCGAACTTTGGCAGCCGCCAGACCGAGTCCTCGCGCAAGATGGCCAAGGCTCGTCAGATCCTGGCTGAACGCGCTCCCGACCTGGAAGTGGACGGCGAAATGCACGCTGACTCCGCCCTGTCCGAGAAAATCCGCCTGAAGGCCTTCCCCGACAGCACGCTGCGCGGTTCGGCCAACCTGCTGATTACTCCTAACCTGGACGCCGGCAACATCACCTACAACATGCTGAAGATGACAGGCAGCAACGGTGTGGCCATGGGCCCCATCCTGCTGGGTGCGGCTCGCCCCATCCACATCCTGACCACCAGCGCTACGGTGCGTCGCATCATCAACATGACAGCCCTGGCTGTTGTGGATGCTCAGCAAGAAGCCCAGCAAAACAGCTAAGCCTGTTTAGCTGAATAAAAACCGGATGCAGCGTAAAGCGGCATCCGGTTTTTTTTCATGATGACTTTGGCACCCAGTTTCACTGAACAAAGCTGTCGCCTGATCCAACAGAGTCTAAACGCGGAGCCTGGAAACCAGCGTAAAAAAGAGACTATTTTTAAGCATTGACATGAGGCATCCCTAGCCACTCGCTCACCGAGTGGCCGACCGACTGACCCAGCTCAAACAGGCCGACGATGCTTGAACTTGCGATGACCCACACGTTGCGCATGATAGATCCCTGCATCCCCCGAGAACACATAGGCTGCTACACAAGCGATCGCCGCCAAAGGCCCCAGTTCGATACCAAACAGCTCCATCGCCATCAGTGTGCAAGCAATCGGCACATTGGCTGCACCGGCAAAGACCGCCACAAAACCCAGGCCCGCCATCATGGAAAAAGGCATATCCAGCAAGGGAGCCAGCGCATTACCCAAGGTCGCACCGATGTAGAACAAGGGCGTGACCTCCCCTCCTTTAAAGCCGGAACCCAAAGACAGGACCGTAAACCCCAGCTTGCCCAGGAAATCCCAAGGCTGCATAGGTTCATGGAAAGAGCGCACTATTTCCGGAATACCCAGGCCAATGTACTGATAGGCATCCAAAGCCCAGACAGCGATCGCCACCACCAGCCCGCCCCCGAACGGGCGCATGGGTGCGTACTTGATGATTTTCTTCATCCAGGCAGACAGCTTATGAGTCAACGTGGCAAACAACATGCCGATCAGACCGAACAGAATCCCGGCAATCAACACGGCCAACATGCTCCAACCATCCAATGGCACGACGTGCTCAACGACGTAATGAGTATGCTGCACGCCCCAGGCCAGGCCGACCTGATCGGCAACAATCGCGGCGATCAGGCAAGGGAACAAGGCGTTGTAGCGCATACGGCCTATCGCCAGCACTTCCATGCCAAACACGGCTCCGGCTAAAGGCGTGCCAAAGACAGATGCAAAACCAGCACTCATGCCTGCCATCAACAGAATGCGTCGATCTTCCCGGCCCAAGCGGAACACATGGGTTAGCTGGTCCGACAAGGCGGCACCCATTTGTACGGCGGTGCCCTCTCGGCCTACCGATGCGCCGAACAAATGGGAAATCACGGTTCCGCCAAGCACCAAAGGCGCCATACGCAAAGGCACCACTTTCCTGGGATCGTGAATTTCCTCGATCAGCAGGTTATTACCTGCATTAACAGACTGCCCTACGCGTTCATACACCCAGCCCACAGCCAAGCCTGCCAGCGGCAGTAGCCAGATCAGCCAGGCATGTTGCATCCGCCAGAAGGTAGCCTGCCCGAGTGAAAAAAGGAAAAAAGCAGAAGCGCTGCCTGCCAGCACGGCAATCAGGCAAGCGAGCACAAACCATTTGCCGTAATAGACCAGCAGGTTTAGCGAGAATGAGGTTTTGAGTCTGTTCATGGGTCGTAAGCTCAATGGAATCGGGCTGACCACAAACAGAAGATGTAAACGCAGACGCCTACAGCCCCGACGGTGGTCAGGTCACTGTAGACGTCATCAGCTGCTTCAGAACGAAACGGCGGTTAAAGGAGGAACGTCATCTCCAGGAAGAAATTGTACAACGACTCCTTTAAGCCGCAAATAAACAGAGCCAAATTTTCAAGCCATGGCCGGCGTCATCTGACGGCCCCGGGACAGGCTCAAGCCCCCTATGGTCAGTGCCAGGAAGACTGCGGCAGCTATCCACCAGCCCATGGCACCAGTAATCAAGGCCTGACCGATCAGGCCTGCCTGAATAACGTAATACACCATGGGTATCAGGGTCTTGCGAACAATCTCGCCCTCACGTCCCAACATGCCGACAACCGCACCGGCAGCCACCACGTTATGGACGCAAATCATATTGCCAGCCGCTCCACCTACCGCCTGCAATGCAACCACAATAGCGGACTGGTCCACACTCAAGCCAATTTGCTGAGCGGTAGAGAACTGGAAGTACGAAAACATCATGTTGCTGACAGTATTGGAGCCCGCAATAAATGCCCCCAAACTGCCCACCCAGGGTGAAACCGTAGGCCATGCCTGCCCAACCGCCGACGCGGCCCCTTGAGCCAGCACCAGCGGCATGCTGGCAATGGAACCATCAGCCGCTGCCGAGTTGATAAACACCTGCACCATAGGCACGGCCAACAACAAAGCAGGAGCTGCGCTGCCCATGGTACGCAGCGATGCTTTCACACCGACGACATACTGCTGACTGTTCATGCGAAAAATCGCAATGCAGGCCAGTGAGACCAGAATCAAGATGGCCCCGGGCGAGAACAGCAACTGAGCCGATGTAGAAATACCAGTACCCAAAATACCTTCCACCTTGATTGTGGCCGAAGGCCCCGTCAACCAGGCTTTTACGGCAGGAACAGTACGAGTAAAGATCAAGAGTGCAACCACCAGCACATACGGCGAGAAAGCCCGCAATACCGAAAAGCGTTGCTGCGATTCCGTGTTATCCATCGCCACTGTGCCCAGCCAGTGAGACGGCCATTGACTGCGATCCGGGAAATCAAAGTTTTTGCGAGGTGCAAACCAGCCCTTCCGAGCTGCGCTCACCACGATTACCAGTCCGACCATCGAACCCAGCATGGAGGGGAACTCAGGGCCCAGGGTAATGGCAATCAGGTAGTACGGAACGGTAAAGGCCAAGCCGGCAAACAAAGCGAACTTCCATGCCCCCAGTCCCTCGGCAAAGGAGCGGCGTTCACCGAAAAAGCGAGTCAACAAACCGCAGAGCAACAGTGGAATCACAAAGCCGGTCATGGCATGAATCAAGGCGACGTTCTCGACGATCTGCTGCAAATACTCAAGCGGCTGCAGGGGCGAAATGGCAGCTGCAACATCAACCTTGTTATCAATACCCGAACGCACCCCAACCAGCATGGGCGTACCAACCGCCCCGAAAGACACAGGCGTGGACTGGATCACCAACACAGCCATCACCGCTGCCATGGCAGGAAAACCCAGCGCCAGCAGCAAGGGAGCCCCAACAGCGGAAGGCGTACCGAAACCCGACGAGCCCTCGATCAGGGAGCCGAACAACCAGGCAACAATAATGACCTGAATGCGACGATCCGGCGATACATCCATAAAGCCCTGGCGAATCGCACTTAATGCTCCGCCCACCTTGAGCGTATTCAAAAGCAGCACGGCACCAAATACAATAAACAGCAGGGTCAATGCGGTAACAATACCGTTGATCGTGGCTGCAGCAATAACTTCGGCCTGGCTCCCCCATACAAATAAAGCGAGAATCGCCGTAACAAGATACGCGGCCCCCATCGATAGTTTGGCTGATCGCCCCATCACCACCATCAATAGAAAAACAACCAATAATGGCGTCAGAGCCAACAAGGTGTATAAAAGACTCATCCCGGATTCTCCTTTGTGTGACTGCACGTATAGGAGGAAGAGGTTTTGTTGGTGAACAAATGCGGCTATGAGCCCGGCCCTGGGCAGCGCAACCACTTCCCGTTTTGTATTTTTGAGCATCATAGCGGTATTACCACCTTTGCATTACCAGCAGAAACCCTGACTAGTTTGGCGCCTCAAGGCCTTAATACGATTAAAAAACCAAGAAAGTGGTAATACCAAATTTAAAGAAGCGTCTTATATGACTATGAATCCCAGCACTCGCCTGTCGGACCTGGTTGCTGAAAAAATCCGGCAACTTATACAGGATGAACAGTTGCAACCCGGTGACCGAATCCCGTCCGAGCGTCAATTGGCTGAACGGCTGGATGTGTCGCGTGTACCGATACGGGAGGCCTTGCGCTCGCTAAGCTCTGAAGGCTTGCTGGTTACCCGTCGTGGCGGGGGTACTTATGTTCAAGACAGCGAGTTGATCAACTGGCCAGCCCAGAGCATTGCGCCTCTGGAGGAACTGATCAATGAAGACCCCTTGTATCGCTATGATGTCCTGGAGGCACGTCGGGCCTTGGAAGCCAGCACAGCCTGGCATGCGGCACAACGCGCAACAGATGCGGACAAAAAGCGCATTGAACAGTGTTTTCAAGTGATGGTTCGGCATCAACAAAACCAGGATGCGGACCTGTCGGCACGCGCAGACGCCCAATTTCATCTGGCAATTGCCATGGCTTCTCATAATGTCGTGCTGGTGCAACTGATGAATGGCTTGTTCCAGTTAGTGTTCTCTACAGTGAAAGAGAACCGGCGCGCCATGTTCGAGTTCGACAATGCACGGGAAGTGGAAATTTTGACCGAACAGCACGCGGGAGTCATGAAAGCTATTTTGGATGGTGATGCAGAACGGGCTCGCGAGCTAATCGGGCACCACCTGGATCATGTCCAGGCCAAAGTCCGATTTTCTGAAGAGAACAAAGCTCGTGAACAGCGGATTTTCCGCTTCAACAACCACCTGTCTCAGCCTTGAAGCCTAGCCTGTCAGACATTGGGGCTGCTGCATGTTGACGTGCATAGGGTGATGACAATGCTAACAGCAATGCCAGCGACTCTGGCGGTGCGGGCAGTGTTGGTGATCGCTGTGGCTGTGGCTGTAGCCATAGCAATAAAAAAATAACGGGCAAAAAAAAGTGCACCAATGGTGCACTTGACCTTCCAGCTACTGCTCCATAACGCTACGGGCTACATGAACACCCGGGGCACGCCCCAGGGATCGCAGCCCGAAGGCATTAACGTTGAGCAGGTACGTCGCGCTGAGTTGGGCCCACATACAGCTGACGTGGACGGCCGATCTTGTAATCTGGATCGGACAGCATTTCGTTCCACTGAGCAATCCAACCCACGGTACGAGCCAGGGCGAAGATAGCGGTGAACAAGGATGTTGGGATGCCGATAGCGCGCTGAACGATACCCGAGTAGAAGTCTACGTTGGGGTACAGCTTGCGTTCGACGAAGTATGGATCTTCCAGAGCAATGCGCTCCAGTTCCATGGCCAGCTTGAACAGAGGATCGTTCTCCAGGCCCAGAGCTTCCAGAACTTCCTTGCAGGTTTCTTGCATCAGCTTGGCGCGTGGGTCGTAGTTCTTGTAGACACGGTGACCAAAGCCCATCAGGCGCACGCCCGAGTTCTTGTCCTTGACCTTCTCCATGAACTCGCCAACCTTGTCGATGCCGCCGTTGGCTTGCAACTCTTCCAGCATGTTCAGGCAAGCTTCGTTTGCACCACCGTGGGCAGGGCCCCACAAGCAAGCAACACCCGCAGCGATCGCAGCGAAAGGATTGGTACCCGACGAACCGCACAGACGCACGGTGGAGGTGGAGGCGTTTTGTTCGTGATCTGCATGCAGGATGAAGATACGGTCCAGAGCGCGCTCAACCACTTCGTTGACCTTGTAGTCTTCGCAAGGGGTAGCGAACATCATGCGCAAGAAGTTGCCGGTGTAGGACAAATCATTCTTGGGATAGATGAAAGGCTGTCCCAAAGAATACTTGTACGCCATCGCAACCAGAGTAGGCAGCTTGGCGATCAAGCGGATAGCCGACACATGACGGTGATGAGGATTCGTGATGTCCGTGGAATCATGGTAGAACGCCGACAGGGCACCGACCAGGCCGGTCAGTATTGCCATGGGGTGAGCGTCCGGACGGAAGCCGCGCAGAAAGTGCTGCATCTGTTCCTGAACCATGGTGTGATTCGTGACCAGGGAGTCAAATTCCTGCTTCTGATCTGCGTTGGGCAACTCGCCGTTCAGGATCAGGTAGCACACATCCATGAAATCGCACTTTTGTGCCAACTGGTCGATCGGGTAACCACGGTACATCAACTGGCCCTTGTCGCCGTCAATGTAGGTGATACCGGATTCGCAAGCCGCCGTTGCCATAAAGCCCGGGTCATAGGTAAACATACCTGTCTGACCGTAGAGCTTACGGATATCGATCACGTCCGGACCTACGGTGCCCTTGTGTACAGGGAACTCAACCGAAGGGCTACCGTCGGAGAAGGATAGCGTGGCTTTTTTATCTGACAATTCCATCACTTTTTTCCTCAATGGTTATAGCTTTCGCATAATGTCTACTAGTCGCTGAATGTCCGGTGTGGCGTACTGCCCTTCTGGCTCGGAGCGAGCCAGAAGGACATCCAGCAAAACTGTATCGTCCATTTCGAACAAGCGGGTCAGGGCCGAGACGTCCTGATCAGTCAGCTCGTTTTCGTATTGATCCAGAAAACGGGTGATCATCAAGTCGTTTTCAAGCAAGCCCCGGCGCGCACGCCAGCGCAGGCGCGCACGCTCCAATTCCGTCAATGTTCTCATCGGTACATACCCACCTTTTTAGATACTGCGACGCACCAGCATTTCTTTGATCTTGCCGATGGCATGCGACGGGTTCAGTCCTTTTGGACAGACGTCCGTGCAATTCATGATCGTGTGGCAGCGGAACAAGCGGTATGGATCTTCCAGATTGTCCAGACGCTCGCCCGTTGCTTCGTCACGCGAGTCGGCAATGAAACGATAGGCTTGCAACAAACCAGCAGGACCGACGAACTTGTCGGGGTTCCACCAGAACGATGGGCAAGAGGTCGAGCAGCAGGCGCACAGAATGCACTCGTACAGACCATCGAGCTCCTCACGGGCTTCAGGCGTTTGCAAACGCTCTTTCTCTGGAGGAGGAGCATCGTTGATCAGGAACGGCTTGACCGAATGGTACTGATCGAAGAAGTGGGTCATGTCCACGATCAGGTCACGGATAACCGGCAGACCTGGCAGTGGGCGCAGAACCACAGGCTCTTTCAAGTCGCGCATATTGGTGGTGCAGGCCAGTCCGTTCTTGCCATTGATGTTCATGGCATCGGAACCGCACACACCTTCACGGCAGGAGCGACGCAGCGCCAGGCTGTCGTCCATGTCGTTTTTAATGCGCAGGATCGCATCGAGCAGCATCTTGTCGGTGGGCTCCAGCTCGACTTCGATCTTCTGCATGTAGGGGCGCTCGTCCTTGTCAGGATCGTAGCGGTAGATTTCAAATTTGACCTTACGTTTTTGGCTCATGTCAGTATCCTGCTTAGAAAGTCCGGGCCTTGGGCGGAATCGTTTCGGCTGTCAGAGGCTTCATCTGGACAGGCTTGTACTCCAGACGGCTGCCTTCCGAGAACCACAAGGTGTGACGCAGCCAGTTTTCGTCGTCACGTTCCGGGTGGTCGTTCAGGGCATGAGCACCGCGACTTTCAGTACGATTGGCGGCCGACTTCGTCGTAGCGCGAGCCACTTCGATCATGTTGGCCACTTCCAGAGCTTCAATACGGGCGGTATTGAACACCTTGGACTTGTCTTTGAAGTAAATATCCTTGACTTCGGGAACCAGGGATTCGATCTGGTCGACCCCCTTGTGCAACAGATCCAGGGTACGGAACACGCCGCAGTGAGCCTGCATGGCCACACGAATCTTGTTGCCCACGTCCTGTGCCTTTTCTCCCGATGTACGGGATTCCAGACGGTTGACGCGGTCCAGCGAGTACTCGATGGAGGACTCGTTAATTTCCTGGTGAGCGTGCGTTTTCTCGGGGTGCGAATCCACAATGTGGTTGCCGGCAGCGCGACCGAACACGATCAGGTCCAGCAGGGAGTTCGTACCCAGACGGTTGGCACCGTGCACAGAGGTAGCGGCACATTCACCGATGGCGTACAGACCGTTGACGATCTTGTTTTCGCCGGTGGCGGTTTGAGTCACAACCTGACCGTAGTAGTTCGTGGGGATACCGCCCATCTGGTAGTGGATGGTTGGAACCACGGGGATTGGGTCTTTGATCGGGTCCACGTTACCGAACTTGATCGCGATTTCGCGAATCGAGGGCAGACGTTTCTTGATGACGTCAGCGCCCAGGTGATCCAGTTTCAGAACCACGTAGCTGCCGTCGCCACAACCGCGACCTTCCTTGATTTCCTGGTCCATGGAACGGGACACGAAGTCACGTGGGGCCAAGTCTTTCAGGGTGGGAGCGTAACGCTCCATGAAGCGCTCGCCGTCTTTATTGAGCAAGATACCGCCTTCACCACGCACGCCTTCGGTAATCAGCACGCCAGCACCGGCTACGCCAGTGGGGTGAAATTGCCAGAATTCCATGTCTTGCAAAGGCAGACCAGCACGAGCAGCCATACCCAGGCCGTCACCGGTGTTGATGAAGGCGTTGGTGGAAGCAGCCCAGATACGGCCAGCACCACCGGTAGCCAGCACCACGCGCTTGCCTTCCAGAACGTAGATTTCGCCGGTTTCCATTTCCAGAGCGGTTACGCCCAGAACGTCGCCCGCTTCGTTACGCAGCAGGTCCAGCGCCATCCATTCCACGAAGAACTGAGTGCGGGCTGCAACGTTACGCTGGTACAGGGTATGCAACATGGCGTGGCCGGTACGGTCAGCAGCGGCACAGGCACGTTGAACAGGTTTTTCACCAAAGTTGGCAGTGTGACCACCAAATGGACGCTGGTAAATCGTACCGTCCTGGTTACGGTCAAACGGCATACCGAAGTGCTCGAGCTCGTACACAGCGTGTGGAGCTTCACGGCACATGAATTCAATGGCGTCCTGGTCGCCCAGCCAGTCCGAACCCTTGACGGTATCGTACATGTGCCAGTACCAGTGATCCTCGCTCATGTTACCCAGGGAAGCACTGACGCCACCTTGAGCCGCCACGGTGTGGGAGCGGGTTGGGAACACCTTGCTGAGCACGGCCACGGACAAGCCAGCCTGAGCCAATTGCAGGGAACAACGCATACCGGCGCCACCGGCACCGACCACCACTACGTCAAACTGACGGCGGGGCAAAGATTTTGTGATGGAAGCCACGGTTTAGAGACTCCAGATAATTTTTGCAAAAAAGACGACACTGGCGACCAGCCACAGCAAGGTCAACACTTGCAGGAACAAGCGCAGACCAGCGGGCTTGACGTAGTCCATCCAGATGTCACGCACACCAATCCAGGCATGCCAGGACAAAGACAGGAAGAACAAGGTTGCCAGCAACTGACCCAAAGGCAGGGAGCCGACCGTGAACGAGAACAGGCCGCGCCAGGTCTCGAAATTCAGTTCACTGCTAAACAGGATGCCGCCGATGATGACCAAGGTGTAGATGGCCATGATGACTGCGGTGACACGCTGTGCCAGAAAGTCCAAGGTACCGTAGTGGGCACCCACTACCAGGCGGTTTGCGCCAATGCGCTCACGATTTGCCATTACCACACCCCAAACAGTTTCAAACCAAACACAACGGTCAGCGCCAGGCTGACCCCGAACACCATACCGGCCGACTTCTTGGCGGACTCTTTGTCGTTACCCAGGTGCAGGTCCAGTGCCAGATAGCGGATACCGGCACAGAAGTGGTGCAGGTAGCCCCAGATCAGGACCAGAAGGATCAGCTTACAGACAGGGTTGTCGACGTAGCTGCGCAAGGTCTCGAAGGACTCTGGAGAGCTGACGCTCAAAGAGAACAGTGGCAATAGAACGAGCGGCAGGCAAAGAAACAGCAATGCACCACTGACACGATGCAAAATCGACGATTTTGCAGCCAGGGGCAAGCGGTAGCTCAATATCTGCGGCACGCTGATATTGCGATACTGCGGACGCTGCTTGGGTGCGGTATCAGACATGATGGCCTCGAAGTAGATAAAAAAAAGTCATAAAATTTTTAACCTTGGTATTTTCACCTATTTGACACTACGGTGCAGTATCAAATACCGTATGCCGCCGAACTAGCTGAGCGTGTTTCGGTAATGGAAGCGCTCAGTCAGGTACAAGCCCCGGCGCAACTCCATCGGTCGATCACCATAGGTATAGGACACGCGTTCCACCTGCAGGAGCGGCGAACCGGCAGCGACCTGCAAGACCGAGGCGGCCTCTTCGGTGGCACTGACAGCACCAATCTTTTCATCGGCGCGCACCATGCTCACGCCGAATTTGCTCTCGAACCAGGCGTACATCGGGCCCTTGTTCTGCTCGACGGCCTCCAGGGTCAAACCCTTGAAGACGGAGCCAGGCAGCCAGATATCGTCATAAATGGTCGGGACCTGATCAAAGGACAGAACCCGGCGCAGGTTCACCACCATGTCGGAGGTGCGCAAATCCAGCAGCATGGCAACATCCGTAGGCGCTTTCATGCGACGTACATCCAGAATACGGCTCTGGGAAGCCACAGGCTTGCCATCGTCCGGGGCCAGGCGCAGGAAACGAAAGCGCACACGGGCTTCGTGGTGAGTAGCCACAAAGGTGCCCTTGCCTTGACGACGAATCAGGAGGTTGTCGGCAGCCAGCTCATCAATAGCCTTGCGCACCGTGCCCTGGCTGACCTGAAAGCGGGCGGCCAGTTCCAGTTCACTGGGGATGGCTTCGCCGGGCTTCCACTCGCCACGATCCAGCCCCTGCAGCAACAAAGCCTTGATCTGTTGATACAGAGGGCTATAGGCCGCGCTAGGAGCGGATTTTTCGATTTCCTGGGTGCGTAGCGGCGGCACGTTATCAGACATGGGGCTCATAAAAAATGCGCGACAGATACAGCTTGGAACGCGCATTTGTTCATAAAATAGACAGTGCACTAATTTTCGCATGACCGGCCCCGAATGTCTAACGCTCTTATGTCTTATATAAGATATAAGACGTTTGACGGCGCTATCGTTTTGGTCTAGTCTGCGCAGTGAAAAAAGAGGCTTTTCCTCTTGCGAAAAACCGTTTTCCACGCCAGCCTCCCGGTCTGCAAAAGATTTAAACTGTGTTTTTCGTCACCGTCTTCAAACCCAAAAACGGAGTCTTACTCTCATGTCCAAACCCGCAATGCGCGTCGCCGTTACCGGCGCTGCTGGCCAGATTGGCTACGCCCTGCTGTTTCGCATCGCTTCTGGCGAAATGCTGGGCAAAGACCAGCCTGTAATCCTGCAGCTGCTGGAACTTGCCGACGAGAAAGCCCAAAAGGCCCTGAAGGGCGTCATGATGGAACTGGACGACTGCGCCTTCCCGCTGCTGCAAGGCATGTCCGCCCACAGCGATCCTGAAACCGCCTTCAAAGATGCTGATATCGCCCTGCTGGTCGGTGCCCGTCCTCGTGGCCCAGGCATGGAGCGTAAAGATCTGCTGGCCTTCAACGCCCAGATCTTCACAGCACAAGGCCGTGCCCTGAACAAAGTGGCCAGCCGTGACGTGAAAGTGCTGGTGGTCGGCAACCCTGCCAACACCAACGCCTACATTGCCATGAAGTCCGCTCCTGATCTGCCAGCGAAGAACTTCACTGCCATGCTGCGCCTGGACCACAACCGCGCCCTGTCGCAGTTGGCCACCAAGTCCGGCAAGGCTGTTGCTGACATCGAGAACCTGATCGTTTGGGGCAACCACTCGCCCACCATGTACCCTGACACCCGTTTCGCTACCGTGAACGGCGAGAAGATCGACGCGATCATCAACGATCAGGCCTGGAACCGCGAAACATTCATCCCCACCGTGGGCAAACGTGGCGCCGCCATCATCGAAGCCCGTGGCCTGTCCTCGGCTGCTTCGGCTGCCAACGCTGCCATCGACCACGTGCGCGACTGGGTGCTGGGTTCGAACGGCAAATGGGTCACCATGGGTGTTCCTTCGGACGGCTCCTACGGCATTCCTGAAGGCATCATCTACGGCGTGCCTGTGACCACCGAAAACGGTGAGTACAAGCGTGTTGAAGGCCTGGAAATCGACGCCTTCTCGCGTGAGCGCATGGACCACACCCTGAACGAGCTGCTGGAAGAGCGTGACGGTGTGAAAGACTTGCTGGGCTAATTAAGCCGCCAGTGTCTGCAATCCCCGCCTGATCAGCGGGGATTTTTTTGCCTGGTGCCTATCGCCTGATGGGTGAGACCTGACGACTGATCTCTAACGCCTGCTGCTCGATGCTTAGTGCTTGATGCTGAATGCTGGAACTCAACACGTAAAACCAGGATCCTGCTATTAACATCACGGCAGTACTGAGCACTCACTTGCGTTCTACAAGCTCTGCACAATACTAGCGTGAACTGCCCCCATCGCCTTGACCTTGCTGCAAAGGCGGCACATACACCACCATACGCAAATGCCGACTCTCATCAATGATGAGCGAGGTCTGCTCAAACTCACGCAACTCCCCATCTACAAGCAATGTGCGTAGCGCACCGCAAGGCGGGTGTACATCATGTTGCTCCCACCACAGTTTGAACTCCGGTGATACGCGTTTGAGCTCATTAGCCAGTTCATGAATATCCGTACCGTCTGTGGCCCGAGCAAAGTCTCGACGAAAACTGGACAACATCTCCAGCGCCTGCGATTCCCAGGGCACAAAGCGTGTGTGCAAAGCGGGATTCGTAAACATCTGCCATAGAAGATTGCGCTGCCCCTCGGGATACGCCCCCAAGTCCAGCAAATCATCCGCCAAGGCATTAAAGCCCAGAACATCCCAACGTAAATTCAAGACAAAAGCCGGATGAGGCAAGTCGTGCATCAAGCGCCGCACCAACGGCGGCAAGACGCACCAGGTAATTCCTGGCTCGGCAGGCAGGCGCTCATGCGCCAGCAAAAACAAGTGCCTACGTTCGGCCGCATCCAGTTTCAGAACCCGCGCCAAATTGTCCAGAAAGCTGGCCGACACCCCAATATCACGCCCTTGCTCCAACCAGGTGTACCAGGTCAGCCCCACTCCTGCCAAAGCGGCCACTTCCTCACGGCGCAGCCCCGGCGTACGACGACGCCCACCACTGGGCAAACCCACCTCCTCCGGCAAGAGGCGTTCACGGCATGCACGCAAGAAGGCTGCCAGATCCGGGCGCGTTCGTTCCAGCGTTCTCATGATTCAAGACCCCATTGCTTTAAGTAATAGCATAAACAGTTAAATTGTAATTGCTTAAAAAGAGTTCAAGAATACACGGGTTTCTACCTCAAACAAGCATCATGAACTCCAAGCCGCATTCCCCAAACACCCATACAGCCTCCACAAACACCCCGCCCTGGCTGGGCCTGTCCGTGCTACTTCTGGCGGGTTTCGTCACCATTTTTGACCTGTTCGTCGTCAATGTCGCTATCCCCAATATTCAGAGCCAACTTGGCGCCAGCTTTAGTCAGATCGGCTTTATCGTGGCGGGCTACGAACTGGCTTTTGGCGTACTGCTGATTACAGGAGGACGGCTGGGCGATTTATTTGGCCGACGCAAGCTCTTTATCATCGGCATGGCAGGCTTTACGCTCGCCTCTGCCCTATGCGGTTTGGCGCCCAACGCTTTTTTTCTGATTATTGCCAGGGTACTGCAGGGCCTGGCTGCCGCCCTGCTCTTCCCGCAGGTCTATGCTTCCATTCGGGTCAACTTTGACGGCGATAACAGCCGTCGCGCCTTCGGCCTGCTGGGCATGACGCTGGGGCTGGCCGCTATTGCCGGACAGGTCCTGGGAGGCTGGCTGATTCACGCCGATCTGTTTGACCTGGGCTGGCGCAACATCTTTCTGATCAATATCCCGATTGGTCTACTGGCGATTGCGGCAGCGCGCTACATCCCTGAAACCCGAGGCCCTCAAAACCAGGGACTGGACGGCGCAGGCGTCATTCTGATCAGTCTGAGCCTCAGCCTGTTACTGATCCCTATCATCCAAAGCTCGGAGCATGGCTGGCCCCTTGCCAGCCTGACGAGTCTGGCCGCCTCTCTTGTCTTGCTGTTTGTTTTTTATCGGCACCAGCAAAGACGGCGACGCATCGGATATTTGCCCTTGGTCGATATGCAACTGCTGGCAAAACCCCGCTTTGCTCTGGGCGCCCTGCTGGTCTTGCTGGTGTACTCCACCGCCAGCTCTTTCTTTCTCTGTTTTGCCCTGTTGCTGCAAAGCGGCTTTGGCTTAAGTCCTTTCCACGCAGGCAGTATTTTTGCACCCGCCAGCGTGGGCTTTATTGCCGCCTCTCTCTACGCGCCACGTCTTGTCACCCGCTACGGCACCCAGGCTATTACGACGGGAGCAACAGGCTACGCCCTCTCCTTTGCCTGGCTAATCGGCCAAGTAGCATGGGCAGGTGCACAACTGGAGCCTGCCCATCTGATTCCTGCCTTGATTTTCCTGGGGGCCAGCCAAGGCCTGATCATGACGCCCTTACTGAATCTGATACTAGGCTTTATCGACGAGACTCAAGCTGGCATGGCCTCCAGTGTGATCTCCAGCATTCAGCAAATTGGTGCCGCTCTAGGGGTTGCCGTGGTCGGCTTCCTGTTTAATGCCGGACGAAACACAGACAGCGCTGCCCTGAGTCAGGCTGAGCACTATGTTTCTGCCTTTGGCATGGGGCTGACGTACAACCTGGTGGCCTCCTTGCTGGTCAGCCTGCTTTTGATAGCGTTAAGCAGAATCAGTCGGCACTAAAACCAGCCTTGAAGGAAATGGCGACATATGGGCTTTGCTGGAACCCCAAGGAGTATTGACGAGCCCATCAACCTTTACGCAACTTCCGCCACAACGTACTGCGGCTGATCCCCAGTTGCTGGGCTGCAAGAGCACGGTTACCGCCACACTCTTCCAGCACCTTGGCCAGATGCTCCTGCTCGCTGCGCTCTTGCTGATCACGCAGCGCAGGCATAGCGGGCTCTGCCACCACTGCCCGTAGTTCCGGCGCAATATCTTCCAGTACCACAGCCTGATCGCCTTGCACTGTGCCCAGGACCATCAAGCGTTCGATCAGGTTTTCCAACTCACGGATATTGCCGGGCCAGGTGTAGTGACGGCCCAGTTCCAGCAGCTCCGTCAGCCAATCCGGGTTGAGTGTTACATCCCCACCCAGACGTTGAGCCACTTTTGCCAGGAGATGCTCCACCAGTTCTGGCAAATCCTGTGTGCGCAAACGCAAGGGCGGCAAGCGCAGCACCAGAATATTCAGTCGATAAAACAGGTCCTGACGGAACACGCCTTCTTTAACCTGCGCGGCCAGATCGCGATGAGTGGCCGCAATCACGCGCACATCGACTGGCGTTGGCTCAATCGCCCCGATACGCAGGACTTCTTTTTCTTGCAGCACCCGTAGCAAACGGGTTTGCAGTGGCAAGGGCATTTCCCCGATCTCGTCCAGAAACAAAGTGCCGGTGTGAGCCGCTTCCACCAGCCCGACTTTGCCGCCCCGGCTGGAGCCTGTGAAGGCGCCTTCCACATAACCGAACAGTTCGCTTTCCAACAGGCTGTCAGGGAAAGCCGCGCAGTTCACGGCCACAAAGGGTTGCGCGCGTCTGGCGCTGGCACTGTGTATTCCTTGAGCCAGCAGCTCCTTACCCGTACCACTCTCACCAATAATCAAGGTCGTCGCTGTGCTTTGTGCACAAGCCTGAGCCTGGGCACGCAGCTTACGCATGGGCGAGCTCTGCCCCACCAGATCAGATAGCTCGTAGCGGGCATGACGCGATGCAGCTTGCTGACTGCGGGATCGCAAGCTGCGGTCCAGTCGTTGAATCGCGGCCGGGTCCTGGCACAGCAATACCGCCCCGCTCAAGCGTCCCTGCTCCAGAATCGGCATGCGGGTCACAATCGCGGTACGGCCACCTACTTGTTGCACCGTATCCAACTGCACTTCCAGACTGCGCAGCGTGCCGGCCAGATCCAGCTCGGGATACAAGGAACCCAAGCGGCGGCCAATCATGGCTTGGGCCGGTTGCCCCAACCAGGCTTCCATCGCCGGGTTCACGGTTTCAATCCGCTCGTCCCTGTCCACTGACACCACGCCGTCACGCAACTGCGCCAGAATCGTATTCAAGCGATCCCGGCGAGCGGCCTCAGCACGAGCAACACGGGCCAGTTCAATAGCGGATTCCAGAGCCTGTCGCACCGCTCCTTGTGAATACAGCAGCACGCCTTCCATCTGATTCTCGCGCGCCAGATCCACCACCAGACCGGGTGCCAGCACCCACTCCACGCCCAGCTCTTTCAAATCCTGAACACAGCTACGTGCATCAGCCTCGCTGCGATAGCTGCGTAACTCCACAGGCAGATCAAAACGCTGCACGAACTCCATCAGCTCCAGCGGCATTTCGCCGTAGGTCACCACGGCTTTGCGCTCGGCCTGTGCCGAGGCCAGACTGCCCATAATGTCGAAACCACCGGGATGGACCAACACCACCGGCAAGTCCAGATGTTCGCGCAAATAACTGCCGTTGGAACCGGCGGACACCAGCACGTCAATTTCGCCTGTTTGTCGCAAAACCTGCACGGCCTCCACGGCCTCGCCATAGGCTTTGTCCACAATCAGTATTTCGGCCTGGGCGCGAAACTGCGGCACCAACTCTTCCAATAGAGAACGCAGTCCATGCAGGCCAAAAGCTACCAGACGCAGACGCGCAGGCGGGGAGGAAGGATAAGGCATATGGTTTCACCCAGGCATCAATAATGCGACACTGTTTCAAATTACGTTTCAATATTGAAACACAAAACAGGAAAAGACAATATTCCTGGAAGGGAGCGACGACATCACACCACGCGAGAAATCCCCGCCTCCTCTGGGTTCAGGCTTTTCATCGCCCCCTTATATGAACTTGGCACAGCATTTGCTTTAGTAGAACCAACCCATCGCAGCATCACGCTGACGACATTTTTATATCTTGTGATCTGGAGCCCCAAATGAGCCAAAACCAACTGACATCGGCAGGCGCCCGTTTCCGCCAGGCCCTGCGTGAAGAACAGCCTTTGCAAATCATCGGCGCCATCAACGCCAACCACGCTTTGCTGGCCCAACGCGCCGGCTACCGCGCCATCTACTTGTCGGGTGGCGGTGTCGCGGCTGGCTCTTTGGGTTTGCCTGATCTGGGCATCAACACGCTGGACGACGTGCTGACCGACATTCGTCGCATTACCGATGTGTGCGATCTGCCTTTGATGGTGGACATTGACACCGGTTTTGGCGCTTCGGCCTTCAACATTGCCCGCACGATCAAAAGCCTGATCAAGTTCGGCGCTGCCGCTTGCCACATTGAAGACCAGATTGGCGCCAAGCGCTGCGGTCACCGCCCCGGCAAAGAAATCGTCAGCACTGGTGAAATGGCCGACCGCGTGAAAGCCGCTGTTGACGCCCGTACCGATCCCGAGTTCTTCATCATGGCTCGTACAGACGCGATTGCGGTCGAAGGCGTGGAAGCCGCTCTGGAACGTGCCCAGGCTTGCGTGGAAGCAGGTGCAGATGGCATTTTTGCTGAAGCCTGCTATGACCTGGACACTTACCGCCGCTTTACCGAAACACTGGATGTCCCCGTGCTGGCCAACATTACCGAGTTCGGCCAAACCCCATTGTTCACGGTGGAAGAGCTGGCTTCGGCCAATGTCGCCATGGTGCTCTACCCCCTGTCCGCCTTCCGCGCCATGAACAAGGCCGCCGAAACTGTCTACCAGGCGATCCGTCGTGACGGACATCAAAAAAATGTCATCGATTTGATGCAGACTCGTGAAGAACTGTACGATCGTATCGGCTACCATGCTTACGAGCAAAGCCTCGACAAGCTGTTCCAGAAAAACAAGAAGTCCTGAGCCACCACAGGCTCCCGCCCGGCCCCTTGACTGGGCCGTCGCGCGGGTAAAACCCCATTCAGCAGCCAGCCTCGTGCTGGCTGCCCAGCAACCAGGAGACCTTTATGAGCAGTACTGAGAACACCCCTAGCACTGGCTTCAAGCCCAAGAAATCTGTTGCCCTGTCTGGCGTTGTTGCAGGCAATACCGCCTTGTGCACGGTCGGTCGCAGTGGCAATGATCTGCACTACCGCGGCTACGATATCTTGGACCTGGCCCAGGCTTGCGAATTTGAAGAAGTGGCTCATTTGCTGATCCACGGCAAACTGCCCAACCGCGACGAACTGCGCGCGTACAAACAAAAGCTCAAGCGTCTGCGTGGCCTGCCTCTGGCCCTGCAAACCGCGCTGGAAACCCTGCCTGCCCACAGCCACCCCATGGACGTGATGCGTACTGCCGTGTCGGTTCTGGGCTGCGTGCTGCCTGAAAAAGACGACCACAACCTGCCCGACGCACGCGACATCGCCGACCGTCTGATGGCTTGCCTGGGTTCGGCCCTGCTGTACTGGTACCACTACAGCCACAACGGCGAGATGATCGACGTACAGACCGACGACGACAGTATCGGCGCGCACTTCCTGCACCTGCTGCACGGTGAGAAGCCATCGGCCGAGTGGGAAAAAGCCATGCATGTCTCGCTGAACCTGTACGCCGAGCACGAGTTCAACGCCTCCACCTTTACCAGCCGCGTTATCGCCGGTACAGGTTCGGACTTCTACTCCGCGATTGCCGGTGCGATCGGTGCCCTGCGCGGTCCCAAGCACGGTGGCGCAAACGAAGTGGCTTTTGAAATCCAGAAGCGCTACGAGAACCCCGATCAGGCGGAAGAAGACATCCGCAAGCGCGTGGAAAACAAGGAAGTCATTATTGGCTTCGGTCACCCCGTCTACACCATCTCCGACCCACGCAACGAAGTGATCAAATCGGTGGCCAGAGAGCTGGCCGTGGCCGATGGCAACACCCGCATGTTCGACATTGCCGAACGCCTGGAAAGCGTGATGTGGGAAGTGAAGAAAATGTTCCCCAACCTGGACTGGTTCTCGGCCGTGTCATACCACACCATGGGTGTCCCTACTGCCATGTTTACGCCTTTGTTCGTGATCGCGCGTACGGCTGGCTGGGCGGCTCACATCATTGAACAGCGCGTGGACAACAAGATTATTCGTCCTACCGCCAACTACATTGGCCCTGAAAATCAGAGCTTTGTGCCTCTGGATCAGCGCCCATAAGTCACAGATCCTGGGCTATTATTTGCCTGTGATCTAACCCACGGCCCCGCTGCATTGCGCACGCGGGGCCGTCTTGCTGGTGACTTCCATGCTCTCTGAATTTGTACGCTACGCCCTGCCGCTGGCCGGCACCTTGATGATTGCCTGTGCCTTGACCAGTCTGGTCTCCGGTGCATATTTACTGCTTTTCAATCTGCGCCGCAGCAACCAGGTGTTGCGTCATCCCTATCTGGATCAGTACCCCTGGGAAAAACTCAGTTTTTCGCTGAAGGCAGGCGTACTGCTGGATTATTTTTTACGTCTGAACTTCCCCAAACGCCAAAACTCTCTGTTTGGCAATGCCAACCGGCTACTCAAGCACGTGCAACCCGATGATGTCCCCATGGGCATCAAATGGCCCCTGATGGGGCTGTGGGGCGGCTGCTTTCTGGGCATGATCGCCATGCTGGCTGTTTGGGTTCTGATCGCCCTGCACTCCAACCCCACTTGAAGGAGTCTGCCATGACTACCGAGATCCACCACGACCCGCAAGCGCGTCTGTTTTACTGCGACATTGAAAACCGCCGCAGCGTGATCGAATACGAACTGGACGATGCTGTCATGAGCATCACCCACACCCGTGTGCCGCCCGAGCTGGAAGGCCGCGGCATTGCGGGGCAACTGACCCGCTTTGCGCTGGAAACGGCAAAAAACCAACAGTGGAAAGTACGCCCCGTTTGCAGCTATGCCGTGGTCTATTTCCGCCGCCACCCTGAATACGCCGACTTGCTGGCCTGAGCCCGGCAGCATTCAGCTTCCCGTAAGTCTTATATAAGATATAAGACCATTGCTTCGCTGCGCGCTTCAAATTACAATTGGGGCAACACGCGATTTATTGCATTTTCATATCAACCATTTACCGATAGGCACCCGCACTATGCTGGACTCTTACCGCGAACATGTTGCCGAGCGCGCTGCTCTGGGCATTCCCCCGCTGCCTTTGTCGGCTCAGCAGACCGCCGAGCTGATCGAGCTCATCAAGAACCCACCTGCCGGTGAGGAAGCATTTCTGGTCGACCTGCTGACGCACCGCGTCCCCGCCGGTGTGGACGATGCTGCCAAAGTGAAAGCCTCCTACCTGGCCGCCATCGCGCTGGGCACAGAAACCTGTGCTTTGATCAGCCGCGAGCGTGCCACTGAGCTGCTGGGAACCATGCTGGGTGGCTACAACATCAGCCCGCTGATCGATCTGCTGGATTCGCCCGAACTGGGCCAGATCGCCGCTAACGGCCTGAAAAACACCCTGTTGATGTTTGACTCTTTCCACGACGTTCAGGAAAAAGCCGAAAAGGGCAATGCCTTTGCAAAAGAAGTGCTGCAAAGCTGGGCCGACGGCGAGTGGTTCACCAGCCGTCCTGAAGTACCCGAAAGCCTGACCGTGACCGTTTTCAAAGTCACCGGCGAGACCAACACGGACGATCTGTCCCCCGCCCCTGACGCCTGGAGCCGCCCGGACATTCCGCTGCACGCTCTGGCCATGCTGAAGAACCCACGCCCAGGTATCGAACCAGAAGAGCCCGGCAAGAAAGGTCCTGTCAGCTTTATCGAATCCCTGAAAGAAAAGGGCCACCTGGTTGCCTACGTGGGCGACGTGGTCGGTACCGGTTCTTCGCGTAAATCGGCCACCAACTCCGTGTTGTGGTTCACCGGCGAAGACATTCCTTTCGTTCCCAACAAGCGCTTTGGTGGCGTGTGTCTGGGCAGCAAGATTGCTCCTATCTTCTACAACACCATGGAAGATGCCGGCGCTCTGCCTATCGAACTGGACGTTTCCAAAATGGAAATGGGCGACGTGGTGGAACTGCGTCCCTACGAAGGCAAGGCCTTCAAGAATGGCGAACTGATCTCCGAATTTCAGGTCAAATCCGACGTTCTGTTTGACGAAGTACGCGCCGGTGGCCGTATTCCCCTGATCATTGGCCGTGGCCTGACTACCCGTGCTCGCGAAGCACTGGGTCTGCCCCCAACCACCCTGTTCCGCCTGCCACAAAGCCCTGCCGATTCCGGTAAAGGCTTCTCCCTGGCTCAGAAAATGGTTGGCCGTGCTTGCGGTCTGCCTGAAGGCCAGGGCGTACGTCCCGGTACCTACTGCGAGCCACGCATGACCACCGTTGGCAGCCAGGACACCACTGGCCCAATGACCCGCGACGAACTGAAAGACCTGGCTTGCCTGGGCTTCTCGTCCGATCTGGTGATGCAGTCCTTCTGCCACACCGCTGCTTACCCCAAACCTGTTGACGTTAAAACTCACCACGAACTGCCTGCTTTCATCAGCACACGCGGTGGTGTTTCCCTGCGTCCAGGCGACGGTATCATCCACTCCTGGCTGAACCGCATGTTGTTGCCCGATACCGTGGGTACCGGTGGCGACTCGCACACCCGCTTCCCTATCGGCATCAGCTTCCCCGCTGGTTCCGGTCTGGTGGCCTTTGCTGCGGCTACCGGTGTGATGCCTCTGGACATGCCAGAATCCGTGCTGGTGCGCTTCAAGGGCGAAATGCAGCCCGGCGTCACCCTGCGTGACCTGGTTAACGCCATTCCTCTGTACGCCATCAAGCAAGGTTTGCTGACCGTGGAAAAAGCCGGCAAGAAGAACATCTTCTCCGGCCGCATTCTAGAAATCGAAGGTCTGCCCAACCTGAAGATCGAACAGGCTTTCGAGCTGTCCGACGCTTCGGCCGAGCGCTCCGCCGCTGCATGTACCGTGCGTCTGAGCAAAGAGCCCATCATCGAATACCTGAACAGCAACATCACGCTGCTCAAGTGGATGATTGCCAATGGCTACGAAGACGAGCGCACCATCTCGCGTCGTATCAAGGGCATGGAAGCCTGGCTGGCCAACCCGGAACTGCTGGAACCCGATGCAGACGCTGAGTACGCTGCTGTTATCGATATCGATCTGGCTGAAATTCACGAACCTATCGTGGCTTGCCCGAACGACCCTGACGACGTGAAAACCCTGTCCGACGTGTCCGGCACCGTGATCGACGAAGTGTTTATCGGTAGCTGCATGACCAACATTGGTCACTTCCGTGCCGCGTCCAAGCTGCTGGAAGGCAAGCGCGACATTCCAACCCGTCTGTGGGTCGCTCCTCCGACCAAGATGGACCAGCAACAGCTGAGCGAAGAAGGCCACTACGGCGTTCTGGGCGTGGCTGGTGCTCGTATGGAAATGCCCGGTTGCTCGCTGTGCATGGGTAACCAGGCACAGGTTCGCGAAGGCGCCACCGTCATGTCCACCAGTACCCGTAACTTCCCCAACCGTCTGGGCAAGAACACCAACGTGTTCCTGGGTTCGGCTGAACTGGCCGCCATCTGCTCGCGTCTGGGTCGCATCCCGACCCGCGAAGAGTACCTGGCCGACATGGGCGTACTGCAAGCCAATAGCGAAGACATCTATCGCTACATGAACTTCGACCAGATCGAAGAGTTCAAGGAAATTGCTGACTCCGTAGGTCTGTAAGCCCTAGCGCTTGCAAATAACGCCTTCGCCGCTGCATGCGGCGAAGGCGTTTTTCTTTGCCTGTTTGAAATGACTTCCCTCTCAAGAGGCCTGTAAAAAGCCTGCTCAGCACGGTCCACCCGTCGCTAACGGTGCGCTCACCCACACTTATCTGCCCACGGGTATACCCCTATCATCATTGTGGTTACTCCTTATGTACGGCCAGTGTTCGAATCGCATATAAAGCTGAAAGCAAACTGAAAGAAAACTGAAATAACGCTGAAAAATCAGATTGCTGCAGTTTGCTCTCGAACGCTCACAGCCACTTCGGAGACACACCCAATGAGAAACAGGATCAAAAAAAGCACCGCGCCTCAAGCACAAACTGGCGCATCCCGGCGCAAGTTCCTGAGCGGTGCTGCAGCCGGCACCGCGGCTGCAGCAACGATGGGCTTTCCTGCCATCGCTCGCGCGCAGGGTCCCGTCAACTTCCGCTTCCAAAGCACTTGGCCCACCGTCGACATCTTCCACGAATTCGCTCTTGATTTCGCCAAGAAGATCAACGACATGACCGGTGGAGATCTGAAAATCGAAGTTTTGCCCGCAGGGGCTGTTGTACCAGCCTTTGGCCTGCTGGATGCCGTCTCCAAGGGAACGCTGGACGGGGGCCACGGCGTGCTGGGTTACAACTACGGCAAGCAGAACGCCCTGGCCTTGTTTTCGTCAGGACCGGCCTTCGGCATGGACGCCAATATGGTGCTGGCATGGCACAAATATGGCGGTGGCAAGGAGTTGCTGGCCAAGCTTTACGATGCCATCGGTGGCAATGTGGTCTCCTTCCTGACCGGCCCGATGCCCACGCAACCGTTCGGCTGGTTCAAGAAGCCCATCACCAAGACTGAAGACCTCAAGGGCTTGAAGTTCCGCACCAATGGCCTGGCGATCGATCTGTTCACCGAAATGGGCGCTGCCGTCAATGCGCTACCGGGCGGTGAGATTGTGCCAGCGCTGGACCGTGGCCTGCTCGATGGTGCGGAGTTCAACAACGCCGCCTCGGACCGCGCTCTAGGCTTCCCGGACGTGTCCAAGGTCTGCATGCTGCAAAGCTTTCACCAGGCCTCGGAAACCTTCGAGATCATGTTCAACAAGGACAAGTACAACGCCTTGCCGACACAGCTGAAAGCCATCGTCGACAACGCTGTGGAGGCCGCATCGGCCGACATGTCCTGGAAAGCAGTTGACCGTTACTCGCAGGACTACCAACGCCTGCAAAAGGAAGACGGCGTCAAATTCTACAAAACGCCCGACACCATCCTGCAGCAACAACTGGTCGTGTGGGACCAGATCGTTGCCAAAAAGGCCGAAACCAACCCCCTTTTCAAGGAAATCGACGCATCGCAACGAGCGTTCGCGGCACGCGCCATGGCGTGGGACATGGACACCAACAATAACCGCCGTATGGCCTACAACCACTACTTCGGTCGCAAGGCTACCCAAGCCAAGAGCTGATCCCTAGCGGCAATCGCACTGCGTCATCCCGTCCAGCCGGATGTGGATGACGTCTCCCCCTACCCCAGGCCGGCCGCGTTCCACCCCGCAGCCGACACGCATCAGACCCTTTCCGCGCTAGCAAGGTGAACCTACCATGCAGAAAATCCTGGTCTTCATCGACCGGTTCAATACGTGGATAGGCCAGTTGTTCGGCTGGCTAGTCCTGGCATTGACCCTGTTCGTTTCCTTCGAAGTCTTCTCTCGATACGTGTTGTCCAACCCGCATGCCTGGGCCTTTGACATGATGAACATGCTGTACGGCGGCCTGTTCATGATGGCCGGTGCCTATACGCTCTCCAAGAACGGCCATGTCCGCGGGGATGTGCTGTACGGTTTTTTCCCGCCCCGCCTGCAGGCGGGTCTGGACTTGATCCTGTACATCCTGTTTTTCATTCCCGGGGTGGTCGCCATGTTCTGGGCCGGCTACTACTTCGCTGCCGAATCCTGGGCCATCACGGAGCACTCGAACATCACAGCCAACGGGCCGCCCATCTACCCATTCAAGGCCATCATCCCGCTGGCCGGTTTCTGCCTTCTGCTGCAAAGTTTCGTGGAAATGGTGTACTGCGTGCGCTGTCTGCGGGACGGGAAATGGCCTTCGCGCGATAAGGACGTTGAAGAGGTCGATGTAGACAAGCTGATGGATATGGTGGACGTCAACAGCGACGATATTAAAAAGCTGGATGCCTTTGTCACAGGCGACGGCAAGAAAGGGAGTCCAACATGAGAAAAGAGATCTGGTTCGGACTTACCATCTTGATCGGCATCGTCCTGAGCATTGCCGTATTCATGCCGTCCCCAGCAGATATGACTAATGGCCATTTGGGCCTGCTCATGCTGGCCCTGATTGTCGTCACCATCATGCTGGGCTTTCCCACTGCCTTCACCCTGATGGGAATGGGAGTGATCTTCACCTGGCTTGCCTACCGCGACATGGGGACACAGCAAGCGATCCAGCAGACCCTGGACCTGATGGTTCTGCGCACCTACGCCGTCATGACCAACGATGTGCTGATTGCGGTGCCTCTGTTCATCTTCATGGGCTACCTGGTTGAACGCGCCAACCTGATCCAGAGCCTGTTCCAGGGCATGCACCTGGCCATGGCACGAATTCCAGGTTCGCTGGCTGTAGCCACTATTGCCACCTGCGCCATCTTTGCCACGGCCACGGGTATTGTGGGTGCAGTGGTGACTCTGATGGGTCTACTGGCCATGCCCGCCATGCTGCGAGCGGGCTACAGCGTACAGCTAACGGCTGGCTCCATTACCGCAGGGGGCTGCCTGGGCATTTTGCTGCCCCCCTCCGTACTCCTTATCCTGTACGGCGCCGTCGCGGGTGTCTCGGTCGTGAAACTGTATGCCGGGGCCTTCTTCCCCGGCCTGATGCTGGCTGTCCTGTACGTGGTGTACGTCATCATTCTGGCCAAGCTCAAGCCCAGTGTCGCGCCTCCGCTTTCCGCGGAAGATCGGATCGTGCCTCTGCCAGCCTTCGCACAAACCATCAAGGAGACCATTACAGACCGTGCTGTACCCGGCCTGATCAGCGCCATGAAGGGCCCTCGCAACGTCGACGTGCCCATGACGCTGCTCTTCAAGAATCTGGGCGTGGCCTTGCTGCCCGCTGTGATCTTCATCGCTGTCATGGGCTTTAGCTATCAGTCGGTCACTGCACCCAAAGTAGCCGAGCACTACGAGCTGCAGGAAATGGGCGGCGGTTTCAATAACTTCGACAATGACTACAGTGGCGGTGGGCTGGCAGAACCTCCGGGTGCCGGCGGTTTATCCGAACCTGAAGGCAGCGAACCTCTCGTGGCGCTGGGTGCCAGCGAACCGGGCGCAGAAGCTCCCGCAGCTGCAGCAGAAGCCACCGAAGAAACCACTACAGCAGAGCGCCAGGCCGCGCCCATGACATTCTGGATCTTTCTGATCGTGGGCAGTCTGGCCTTGTTGTGCTACTACGCCATGCTGAACTTCGCACGGCTGGAAATCTTCAAGATGCTGCTCAGCTCCTTCTTTCCGCTGACCATGCTGATCCTTGCCGTGCTGGGCAGTATTATCGCTGGCCTGTGCACTCCCACCGAGGCGGCGGCCTTGGGTGCCTTGGGCGGTATCCTGCTGGCCTTCGCCTATCGCCGCTTGAACTTCTCCATGGTGCGCGAATCGGTTTACCTCAGCGCCAAGACCAGTGCCATGGTCTGCTGGCTGTTCGTCGGATCCAGTATTTTCTCGGCCGCCTTCGCCCTGCTGGGCGGTCAGGAACTGATCAATGGCTGGGTGCTGTCCATGGATCTGACCCCCATCCAGTTCATGATCCTGGCGCAGATTGTTATTTTCCTGCTAGGTTGGCCGCTGGAATGGACAGAGATCATCATTATCTTCATGCCCATCTTCCTGCCACTGCTGGCGCACTATCAGATCGATCCTCTGTTCTTCGGCCTGCTCGTCGCCCTGAACCTGCAAACAGCATTCCTGTCACCACCGGTTGCCATGTCGGCTTTCTACCTGAAGGGCGTCTCGCCACCCCATGTCACCCTGAACCAGATTTTCCTGGGCATGATGCCCTTCATGGGTATCCAGATCCTGGCGATCATCATCCTGTACCTGTTCCCTGGCATCGGCCTGTGGCTACCTAGCGTGTTGTATTGATCGCAACCTGCCAACATCGGACCGGGCCCGACGCCTCCCCCTCTATCGCAGGGGAGGCGTCGGGTGCAAGGAGGCAGCCCCTCGCGTACATGCCTGATAGGTCACAAATTATCGCCAGCCTCTATTTTGCAAGCACCAGAACTCTACTAGCCGCCCCCTAGGGGCTACCCTCATTCACACACCCCGGTCGTGGCAAAGGGTAAACTAGCTTGTCCCTCTCTCGGTTTTGTATGTCCATGTCGCAACTCAATTCCAAACTGCTCGCCCAACAACCCAAAGAAATCCAGCGTCTGATCAATTACACCGACGCACTGGTACGTTCCGGCTCGCAGATCGAAGATCGCTATTGGCAAGGGCTGACTGCTCAATTGCTGGACAAGCTCTATAGCGGACGCCGCAATACAGCGGTTGAACAGACACTGGAACTGCTGGGCAGCCAGCAACAAAACCAGCATTACGAAATCCTGATGGAGCTGGCCGAGTCCCACGCCGAATGCCAGCAAATCGAGCATGACGGCGTGCTGTACGACGCCCTGCTGTTTTCAGCCCCGCTGACCGCCTGGACACGCTATCAACTTCCTCAGGGAATCCTGAAACCCCAGCAACACAAGGAACTGGAAGAAGCCTTGCGCGCCACAGTTCTGGCCGAAGGCACAATGTGCGCCCTGCTGCCCAATCTGGTCAATTACGACGAGATGCCGCAGACCTACCAGCAGGCTTACGCCTGGACGCGCAGCCTGACCGCGCAAGCCTTGGGCCGCAGCCAGGAGCCTGCTCCACTGAACAAACCCGAAGAAGCCAGCAGCCTGTTGGCCGACGCCCGCTTTCTGATTGGTGTGGTTATGGCTCCGGTCGGTCAGCCCCTGTTTCGCTGGCAGCAATCCAGCGACAATCTGCAAGCCGACCATCTGCGCTGGGTAGAGCAATGGGTGGAGCGTTACTCCGCCATCGTCACACCGTTATTTACCGGCTGCCAGCTGCAGTTTCTGGCTCCCAACGCTTATTACGTCAATAACCGCGAGTCGGACCGCGAGATTCGCCCACTGGCCCTGAAGGCTGGCATCACCTGGCTGCAAACAGCGGTGAAACTCCCGCCTGACCATTTGCGTGCGGTCATCATCGCTTGCGGCGAAGAGCAGATCGAAGAGTATCGCGTGGGCTTTAGCACCATTTCCTCGCCCACCGTGATTTATGGCTGTATCTGGCCGGTGTTGAGCCAGGAGGAGGCCGAGTCCTCTTTCCACAGCGATGACCATATCGACATTCCGGACGTGATTGCCGCCCTGCTCAGCACCCTGGGCCTGGTGCAGATTCAGCGCCTGCCCGGCCTGCACTCCACCGAGACCTGCGACGATTGCAACGCGCCCTTCTTCCCGGACATCAACGGCGAGATGCAGCACCCGGAACTGCCGGACGAAATCGATCTGGACCCCGTACAGCTGCACTAAATTGAACACCGTTACTGTTTCCCAACCTGTATCCATAGACCTGTTTTGCCGTGTTATCGACAATCTGGGGGATATAGGCGTGTGCTGGCGGCTGGCCCGTCAGTTAGCTGCCAAACCCGAGGTCGCCCAGCTACGCCTGTGGGTAGATGATCTGCACAGCTTCAGCCGTATCCAGTCCGAAATTCAAAGCGAACGGCAAAGCCAGCAACTGCAGGGCGTAGATATTGAGCATTGGCACGACGCGCGCCAAGAATACCCCGCAGCACATCCCTTCGTGATCGAGGCCTTTGCCTGCGAACCGCCCGAAGCCATGACACGGCAACTGACGGCAGATAGCCATGTGTGGATCAATCTGGATTACCTGAGCGCCGAACCCTGGGTACAGGGCTGCCACGGCCTGCCCTCCCCACAAGCCGGTGGTGCGAACAAATATTTTTTCTTTCCCGGCTTTGTCCCGCAAACAGGGGGGCTGCTGCGTGAAAGCGATCTGCTGGCCCGTCGCGATGCCTTTCAACAGGACGATGTCGCCTACCAGGCCATGCTGAGTCGTCTGGGCATGGCGCAGGAGCACATTCAAGCCCTGCTCCGGGGCGAGATGCAGCAAATGTTCCTGTTCTGCTATCCCGATGCGCCCGTCCTGGCTCTGCCCGAAGTGCTATCCACGCTAAAGCAGAAAACCCTGCTGCTGGTGCCCGAGTCTGTTGCCCAAGGTATCCCGGATCTGGAGCAAGGCCACTTGCAAGTTCAGCGCATCCCCGCCGTGAATCAGGCCGATTTTGATGCCCTGCTCTGGCGTAGCGCACTGAATATTGTGCGTGGCGAGGACTCCCTGGTACGCGCCATCTGGGCCGCTCAGCCCATGCTATGGCAGCCTTACGTGCAGGAAGAACAGGCCCATCTGGACAAGCTGCAAGCCTGGCTGGATACCGGCAATTTGCCCGAGCCAGTTCAAGCCCTGCATCTGGCCTGGAGCAGTGCGGATCAGAGCGGCGCGGCCGCTGCCTTGAGCCGCTGCCTGGAACCCCAGGTGTTGCGTCTATGGCAACAAGAAGCCCGTGCTTATAGTGAAAAACTGGCTGAACAAGCCGATTTGGCCAGCAGTTTGCTGAGTTTTTACACCCAAGTCGCCCGAAAACGCTAAAATAGCAGATTACCTCTTAAAAGCTCCCTGACACTGCGTTTGGCGGAGCCTGTCCCATTCGGAGTTTTTTTAATGAAAACCGCACAAGAACTGCGCGTTGGTAACGTCGCTATGGTCAATGGCGACCCTCTGGTCGTTCAGAAAACGGAATACAACAAATCCGGTCGCAACTCCGCCGTTGTCAAATTGAAGTTCAAGAACCTGCTGACCGGCTCGAACAGCGAAGCCGTGCACAAAGCTGACGAAAAATTTGAAGTGGTCCAGCTGGAAAAGCGCGAATGCACTTACTCCTACTTTGCTGACCCCATGTACGTCTTCATGGATGAAGAGTACAACCAGTACGAAATCGAAGCTGAAAGCATGGGCGACGCCCTGGATTACCTGGAAGAAAACATGTCCGTTGAGGCCGTTTTCTACGAAGGTCGTGCTATTTCGGTTGAACTGCCCACCATCATCGTGCGCGAAATCACCTACACCGAACCTGCCGTGAAAGGCGATACCTCCGGTAAAGTGCTGAAACCCGCCAAGATCAACACGGGCACCGAAATCAGCGTGCCTTTGTTCTGCAACATCGGTGACAAGATCGAAATCGACACCCGCACTGGCGAATACCGCAGCCGCGTGATGTAAGAAAGACGTCGTGCCGCCCAGTGCGGTACGCGCAAAAAAAAGGGGCTGTTTTTACAGCCCCTTTTTCCTGCCTGCCAGATTGCTAAAAATACTGAGCAACCGAGAAAGGGGCAGCATTCACTTAGCACCAAAATACTTATCTGCCCCTTGCTCTTAGCACAGCATTACCTCACCCCAAACGCCTCCTCAAATATCCCCATAATCGTCTTCTTATCCGTCTGAATCGGATTAGTCGCACCACAGACATCCTTGAGCGCGTTATCCGCCAGAACCGGGAAATCCTCCCGCTTCACCCCCAATTCTTCCAGCGACTTCGGAATCCCCACAATATCCGCCAGCTTTTTAATCGCCGCGATAACATCCAGACCTTTCAGATCGGCATTGTTATCCGATAGCAGCTTGCCGATTTCATTCAGGCGCTCCCCTGCCACCTGCATATTGAAAGCCTGGACATGCGGCAACAGCAGAGCATTACAGACACCATGCGGCAGGTCATAGAAGCCCCCTAATTGGTGCGCCATGGCATGTACATACCCCAGCGATGCGTTATTGAATGCCATCCCGGCCAGGAACTGCGCATAGGCCATTTGTTCACGGGCTTTCTTGTTATGTGGCTCGCGTACAGCAACAGGAAGGTATTTAGCGATCAGCTCTACCACTTTCACCGCACACGCATCGGTGATGGGAGTAGCGATTGTGGAAACGTAAGCTTCGACGGCGTGAGTCAGTGCATCCATGCCAGTGGCGGCGGTTAGCGATGCGGGCATCCCTTCCATCAGGTCGGAGTCGTTTACTGACAGGAAAGGTGTGATGTGGCGGTCGATGATTGCCATTTTTACGTGGCGGGTTTCATCAGTAATGATGGTGAAGCGTGTCATTTCCGACGCGGTGCCTGCTGTGGTGTTGATAGCCAGCAATGGCAGTTGTGGCTTGGCGGACTTATCTACGCCTTCGTAGTCAGCGATCTTGCCGCCGTTGCTGGCGACCAGGGCGACGCCTTTGGCACAGTCATGCGACGAACCACCGCCCAGGGACACGATCAGGTCTGCGCCGTGTGCCTTCAAGGCATCCAGGCCTGCATTGACGTTACCCACGGTGGGGTTAGGCTGCACCTGATCAAAAATCGCGGTATTGATACCTTGTGCAATCAGCTTGTCAGCCACCAGTTTCGCCATACCCAGCTTGGCCAGATCGGCATCAGTAATGATCAGAGCTTTTTTAAAGCCCATTTTCCCGACAATAGGCATGGCCTGATCCAGTGCGCCGGGGCCAAGAATATTGTGCGAAGGGATAAAGAATTCCGAGACTGTCATGGTGCGTATTCCTTATTGATGATCGAAGAGATTCCTTGCGGCCCTCTGAGATAAAGACATAGCAAGCGCGCAAGAAGGGCATCCCCCCATATTGCATGGGGGGAGGTCGGACAACACTACGAATAGATCAAAGGATCAGAAGAAGCCCAGGGCGTTCGGGCTGTAGCTGACCAGCAGGCACTTGGTTTGCTGGTAGTTATTGAGGGCCATCTTATGGGTTTCGCGGCCGATACCGGATTGCTTGTAGCCACCGAAAGCGGCGTGAGCAGGATACAGGTGATAGCAATTGGTCCAGACTCGGCCAGCTTCAACCCCACGGCCTACGCGGTAGGCACGCGAGCCGTCGCGGCTCCAGACACCAGCACCCAGACCAAACTCGGTGTCGTTGGCGATGGCGATGGCTTCTTCTTCGTCCTTGAAAGTGGTCACAGCGGCCACCGGTCCGAAGATTTCTTCCTGGAAGGTACGCATGCTGTTTTTACCCAGCAGCATGGTGGGGCTGATGTAGTAGCCATTATCCAGGCCTTCACCCAAACGATTGCGTTCGCCACCGGTCAGGGCTTGTGCGCCCTCTTCCCGACCGATATTGATGTAGCCCAGGATGCGCTCCATCTGTTTCTCGGACACCTGCGCGCCCACCATTGTCCCGGCATTGAGCGGGTTGCCGGTCTGAATACGTTTGACTCGCTCGACGGCACGCTCGATAAAGCGCTCGTAGATGGATTCCTGAATCAGGATACGCGATGGGCATGTGCAAATCTCGCCCTGGTTCAGGGCGAACATGCTCAAGCCTTCCAGGGCCTTGTCCAGGAAAGCATCATCAGCCTGCATCACGTCTTCAAAGAAGATGTTGGGGCTCTTGCCGCCCAGCTCTACCGTAGCGGGGATCAGGCGGTCAGCTGCGGCGTGCAGGATTTCTCGGCCGACGGGGGTGGAGCCGGTGAAGGCGATTTTGGCGATGCGCTTGGAGTTGGCCAAGGCATGGCCTGCTTCTTTACCGTAGCCGGTGACGACGTTCAGTACGCCAGCGGGCAGCAAGTCACCGATGATTTCCATCAGCAGCAGGATGGAAGCGGGAGTTTGCTCGGCGGGTTTCAGGACGATGGGGCAACCGGCCGCCAGGGCGGGGGCCAGTTTCCAGGCGGCCATCAGCAGCGGGAAGTTCCAGGGGATGATCTGGCCGACCACGCCGATAGGCTCGTGGAAGTGGTAAGCGACCGTGGTACTGTCCACATCCGAGATGCTGCCCTCTTGGGCGCGCAGGCAACCGGCAAAGTAGCGGAAATGGTCGACGGCCAAAGGCAAGTCGGCCGCGCGGGTTTCACGGATAGGTTTGCCGTTGTCGATCGTTTCGGCAACCGCCAGACGTTCCAGGTTTTGTTCGATACGGTCAGCAATGCGCAGCAAAACGGCAGAGCGCTCGGCAGGCGGGGTATTGGCCCACTGGTGGCGCACCTTGTGCGCGGCGTCCAGAGCCAGGTCAATGTCCGCTGCACCCGAGCGGGCCACCTGGCAAAACACCTGCCCGGTGACGGGCGAGACGTTATCAAAGTACTCGCCTTCGACCGGCGGCACCCAACGTCCACCAATGTAGTTGTCGTAACGGGATTTGAAAGGGAATTCCAGATCCAGGCCCATGGATTTGAGATCGGACAGATTCATGATGTCTCCTTATTGATTTAGTTCGGTGCCACAAGAGGTGCACCGCAGGGAAAGGTTAGGGGTGCCTTTATCCTGATTTAACTAAAGCAAATAACGTGCCAAACTAGCTAGCGATTGTCCCGACTCGATCCTGAGCTCGCCCGCCTCCATAATGGAACGACCTCCAGTCGCAGGCTGCGACAACTACTGTCGCAAAACGCGAGCACTGTTGCAGAATGCGACACCCCTCCCGGAGCACACTCATGACTTCTCTACACTCGTTTTGCCCGCAGACCAACGAAACCATGTGGCGTCAGTCCTGGGAGCGCTGTCAGACGATGGAGTCGGAGTTAAGCGCGGAACCTCGGGACATGAGCCAAGGTGCGCTGCGACAGTTGCTGGAACAACAGCATCACTTGTTGCATCACTCCTCGGCAGCGGTACAGGATCTGGCGGCGCTGGTGCACCCGCATCGCAGTCTGGTTTTATTGTGCGACGCACAAGGCACGGTCTTGCAACAGGCGGGCGATCCGCATTTTCTACAACGGGCCGAGCAGGTGGCCTTGCGTGCAGGCGTGAGCTGGGCCGAGAACCATCGTGGCACGAATGCAATTGGCACCGCGCTGGTCTGCGCACAGCCCATCAAGATTCACGGCAGCCAGCACTATCTGCCTGACAACCGGATTCTTAGCTGCCACGCCGCCCCCATTTACGACCCTTACGGCCAGATCATTGGAGTGCTGGATATTTCCGGACCCTCGGAGCTGGAACATCACTACGCGCTGGATTTGGCGCAGCTGTATGCCCGCCAGATCAGCCGCCAGATGCTGGAGTCGCTGTGCACGCCATCCCGCCGTCTGCTGCATCTGCATACCGACCCCGGCCTGCTCAATAGTGCTTTTAGTGGTCGACTGGTTCTGGAGGACGACACCATTGTGGCGGCCGATGAGTTGGCCGCCCGCATGTTGCGCCAGGACTGGCAAGAGCTACCCGGCCAAGACTTAAGTTCAGTACTGGAACAGGCAAAAAGCACGAGTCGGCCCGTAACGCTGCACCTGAGCACGGCCGCTAAAACCCCGGCTCCGGCCCGCGCGGTACAGGCTCGGACCGAGACAGCAGAAGCAACACAACTGTCCCCTCAACAGGAAAAGGCGCTGGAACCGGCGTTGCGAGCCATGCAAATGGGCCTGTCCATCTTGCTCAGCGGCCCCAGCGGCTCGGGCAAAGAGCGTATGGCGCGTGAGCTGCATCGCCGTCACAAGTCGCAGTCCGGTCCTTTTGTGGCGATTAACTGCGCCGCCCTGCCCGAAACCCTGATCGAAGCCGAGTTGTTCGGGTATGAAGCCGGTGCGTTTACGGGTGCGCGCCGTCAGGGCTATGCAGGCAAATTCCGTCAGGCCCATGGCGGTGTGCTGTTTCTGGATGAAATTGGCGATATGCCAGTGGGTTTGCAAAGCCGTCTGCTGCGGGTTCTGCAAGAGCGCGAGGTGCAGGCACTGGGTTCGGAACGCACACACAGGCTGGACTTCCAGCTGATCAGCGCCAGCCATCAACCGCTGGAAAAACTGGTACGCGATGGCCGCTTCCGTGCCGACCTGTACTTCCGGCTGCAAGACTATATCTGCACGGTCCCCAGCCTTAGAGAGCGCAACGATCTGGGCGATTATATTTCTAAAGAACTGGCTATTCTGGCACAAGGCCAGGCTGCTCCACAGCTACATCCCGAAGCACTGCAAATACTGCAGGACTACGACTGGCCGGGCAATTACCGCCAGTTACGATCGGTGCTGCTGCAAATCATTGTGCAAGATTTTCCGGGGCGGCTCTGGCTGGCCCAGGACCTGCCTGCCTTGCCATGCTTGAATGCAGAACACCCGGTGCTGGTCCAAGAGCCTGCCATACCGGAGATTCGGAACACTCTGGAAACCAGCTCCCTTGACTCCCCCAAGCCACAAACCCTGAAGGAACAGGAATACGCCGCCGTGCAGCAGGCTTTGAAACAACATCGGGGAAATATTTCACGGGCGGCACGATCCTTGGGACTGCATCGCAGCACCTTGCATCGCAGACTGAAAGAAATGTCGCAGTTATTTACTGCAGGCGGTCATCATCCAGAAAGTCCGGAATCGGCATGGCAATAATGCCGTCGTCGGCCAGTTCCTGATACTCCTGCACCGTGGCCTGACCACGGATTGCGCGTGGCTCAATGTCGCCCTCGTGCATGCGGCGTGCTTCCTGGGCAAACTGGGTGCCCACATTGTCCGACTTGCGTATTACCGAACGCAGCTCTTGTAAAAGCTGACCTTGAATCGCCCGCATTTGCGCTTCGGTAGGCATGGTTGAAGGCAAGGGAGGCGGAACCGGAGCACTGGCAGGAGCGCCAAGGCTTTCCTGCGCACCTACATTGATACGTGGAGCCGAAAGTTTGCGTTTGACCTCGTGGCTGTCACAGACGGGGCAACACAAGAGCCCACGACTGATCTGCTCATCGTAACTTTCGCGTGAGCTAAACCAACCCTCGAACACATGGCCGTGTTCGCATTCAAGATCAAAAACCTTCAGACTCATAATGTGTGTATCAATGGGCGGACAGACCGCCGTATTGTGACATAGAAGTGCCGGACTAATTATGGCAAGTCCGGCATGTGGCGCGGCTTAACGGGGAACAGCGGCCAGCAGACGCTGCGTCAACTCTTCCTGCGGATGGAACAGAACGTGCTGTGCGCTGCCCTGCTCCACGATGCGTCCCTTGGCCATGATAGCAATTCGATCGGCCAGATACTCCACAACCCCGAAATTATGGGTAATGAACAAATAAGCCAGCCCCAGTTCCATTTGTAACTCACGCATCAAATCCAGAATCTGCGCTTGTACGGACACGTCCAGGGCCGAGGTGGGTTCATCGCAAATCAGAACGGCGGGCTCTACCGCCAAGGCACGGGCAATAGCGATGCGCTGACGTTGCCCGCCCGAAAACTCATGTGCGTAACGATCCAGGGCATTCTTGGGTAGACCGACTTGGTCCACTAAAGTTTCAATTCGTTTACGACGCGCCTTAGTGTCCAGCTCGGGACGCAGCGCGGTCAGGCCTTCCAGGAGAATATCCCCCACCATCATGCGCGGATCCAGCGATCCATAGGGATCCTGAAAAATGATCTGCAAACGTGAGCGCAGTTGCCGCAAGGCCTTGCCTTTCACTTGCAAGACGTTCTGCCCCTGCATCTGCACCTGCCCGCTGATCTGAGCCTGATGATCCAGCAAGCGCATCAAGGTACGTGCGACCGTGCTTTTACCGCAGCCCGACTCGCCGACCAAAGCCAGGGTTTCGCCCTTGTGCAGTTGCAGGCTCAAGTCTTTGACCACGGGAATGACAGGCAGGCGTCGCCACCAGGAGCCAGCCTGCTTATAGGAAACAGACAAGCCCTGAATATCCAGCACCAGCTCTTTGCCGCTATTGCGCGGGGGGACTGCTTCAATGGGCGCAGGGGCACGGGACAAGGGACGCCCACGTTTCTCAAAAGTGGGAATGGCATTGAGCAATTCACGAGCATAAGGATGACTAGGACGTAAAAAGAACTGGCTTGCCAGCCCGGCTTCCACTATTTGTCCGTGCCGCATCAAGGCCACATAGTCGGCATACTGTTTGACCAGCAGCAAATCGTGCGTAATCAGCAAGATAGCCAGGCCCATCTCTTTCTGTATATCAGCCAGCAACTGCAGAATCTGCGCCTGAACCGTTACATCCAGCGCGGTGGTTGGCTCGTCAGCCACCAGCAAATCAGGTTCCGCCGCCAAGGCAATAGCAATCATGATGCGTTGCTTCTGGCCGCCAGAGAACTGGAATGGAAAGTCATCGTAACGCTGTGCGGCACCGGGGATGCCGACACGTTCCAGCCATTTGATGGCCCTTGCCCTTTCCTGCCCCGCAGGAGCCACACCATGACGACGAATCACCTCGCTGATCTGCCGGCCAATGGACATGACCGGATTCAGGCTGGTGGACGGCTCCTGAAAAATCACGCTGATGCGTTTACCGCGCACATCCTGCATTTGCTGTTCAGGCAAAAGGGGCAGTTCCAACCCCTCCAAGGCAATTTGACCGGATTGCATCCAGGCGGCTTCGGGCAAGAGGCGCAGGATCGCCATGGCCGTCATGCTTTTGCCGCAGCCGGACTCCCCCACCAAGGCAAAGGTTTCACCGCGCTGCACGGCCAAAGACAGATTACGCACCACACTTTGCACACCGGCATCGGACTGCACACGCAGTTCCAGACCCTCGATATTCAGCACGGCAGGCGTTGCAGCGGGCTTCACGGCGGAGACATTTTCAAGCTCGCTCATACCTTGGCTCCTCCTGGACGACGTACTCGCAAAGCCTTGAAGCGACGAGTACGAGGGTCAAACGCCGTTTGCACCGCATCGGCAAAAATGTTCGCAGACAGAACCAAACCCAGCATCATCACAAAAGCCCCGGCCAGGCCCCACCAGATGATCGGGTCGCGGGACAGCTCGCTACGGGCGGCGTCAATCATGCGCCCAAAGGATGGCATGCTGGGGTCCACACCAATACCCAGATAAGACAACACAGCCTCGTACAGCACCAGGCCGGAGAACTCCAGAATCAGGGTGATCAGCACAATGTGCATGACGTTAGGCAGCAGGTGACGGAACATGATGCGCAGATGACCGACACCAAAGGCTTGGGCTGCCTGAACGTAGTCCAGCTCGCGCAGCTTCAACACCTCGGCCCGCAGCAGGCGGCACAGGCCCGCCCATCCGGTTAACCCCAGAATCAGGCACAGCATGAACAAGCGCAGATCTGCGCGAGCGGCCACGGTGTCGAAGCTATCGGGATGGGTGTCGATATAGACCTGCATCATCAACACGCAAGCGGCGATCAGCAGCACGCCAGGGATGGAAGTCAGCGTGGTGTAAATGTATTGAATGACATCATCCACCCAGCCCCGGAAGTATCCAGCGGCCAAGCCCAGAATGATGGCAGGTGGCAGCATGGCGAAGGTGGTCAAAGTGCCAATCACCAAAGCCGTGCGTACACTTTTCAAGGCTTGCCAGATGATGTCGTTACCCGTGCGATCCGTGCCCAGCACGTAGTAATTCGCGCTCAGGCTCAGCACCAAGCATAGCAGTATCACCAGCACGCAGGCACTGAACCAGACCAATCGCCAATTCACCAAACCCTGCCCTTGCCACCAATAACGCCAAGCCGCGCCCCAACCCGGCTCCATGGATTGCTTGCGCCCCCAAAGCGTCAGCAGAACAGCCAGTAGCACGCTGCCCAGCACACCCCAGGCCAAACCTTTGGCGCCTAGCTGCAAAATATCGTGTCTATGCGCGGCAGGCGTATCCATACCCACCCCGGCATTGACCAGACGCGGAAAGTCCCGCACGGGCTTGCCATCTATCAGCATGCTTTCTTTGGTCAGTTGAAAGCGGGCCAAGGGAGCAGAATAGGTTTTTTCCACCTCGGTCAGACCTGCCATCTTCAACACATCATCCAGGGCTGAACGGGCCACAGGAGCATAACTGGGTGTGCTGGCTTCCTGCCCGGGAGCTGCAGGCAAAAGCGGCCGATAATGAATGGAGTCCAGCAAACCAACCAGCAGAAAAAAGACCAGAAAAACCGCGGCACACATGGCCGATGGCGTACGCGCCACACTGGCCCAGGCCGAGCGCAAGGCAGGCCGCTTGACGACACGCCAGGTGTAGAGCGCCATGGCCAGAAACAGTGCCAGCACAAAGGTATCGGTCCAGAGAAAGACGAACTGTGGCATGGCGGGCTCAACTGAAACGAATGCGGGGGTCGACCAAGGTGTAGGAGATATCGGCCAGAATCAAACCGGCGATATAAAGCATCGATCCTAAAAACACCATGGCACGCACAATGGAGAAGTCCTGGGCATTGATGGCATCAATGGTGAAGCTGCCCAGACCCGGAATACCAAAAAAAGACTCGGAGATCAGGCTGCCCATGAACAGCAAGGGCAAGGCCGAGACGGTGCCCGTCAGAATGGGCAATAGCGCATTGGGCAAAACGTGGCGGAACAGGACGGTGGATTCCGTCAGCCCCTTGGAGCGCGCCGTACGCACATAATCACGGCTGGCCTCTTCCAGGAACAGGCTACGGTAAAAGCGGGATTCTGCACCGATGCGCGACAAAATCCCCACCAGCACCGGCAAGACCAGAAAGCGCCAGTTATCCATCCCTTCCACCCAGCCCGAGAACGGCACCCAGCGCAGCACCCGTGCAAACAGCCATTGCCCGGCAATGATGTAGAACAGGCCCGAAATGGACATCAACACGACGCACAGCACAACGGCGGAAAAATCCAGTCGGGTTCCCCGAAAGAACACCATCAGCAAGGCAAAACTGATACACACCCATAAGCCTAAAAAGAAGGTGGGCAAGGCCAGCGCCAAACTGGGCCCCATGCGTTGCTTGATCTGATAGGCAATATCCTGCCCCTGGTCTGACAAGCCAAAATCCAGGCGCAACAAAGGAACCGAGCGCTCGTAGAAAATCGTGTCGGTAAAGGTTTTGGAACCTTCCGCCTGCGCGTTATAAAACAGCGGCTTGTTATAACCGCGCTCTGCCTTCCAGTTTTCAATGGCCGTCTGGCTGACGCGCTGTCCGCCAATGGACAAACGGGCCATATCGTCAGGCGTGTTCACGGCAAAGAACAACACAAAGGTCAGCAGATTGACCCCTATCAGAATCAGCACGCCATACAGAATGCGCCGCAGCATATAGGAAAACATCAGTCTTTCTCCTTGCGCAGAGCCACATGGCGACGACGCGCCTGAGCCTGCGAGCGCACCACCCCCACCAGAATCAAGGCCAGCAAGCCCAGCGGAATGGCGGGCCACCAGACGGGGCGGTTCCAGCGATCAATGCGCTCCACACGCTGTTCGGGGTCGATACGGTAATACTGGATGCTGTCGCGCACCATCATGGACGGCTTGGCATTGCGCACCCAGCTTTGGTAGGCACCACCCGCATTGGGCACATAGCCAAACATCCAGGGGGCATCATGCTGGACCAGATGGATCATCTGCTGCACCACCGCCTGCTTGTCCGGGCCGTCGTTCAGAAAGCGCATTTGCTCGTACAGGCGATCAAACTCCGCGCTTTGGTAATTGGCGGCGTTCTCACCACCAAAATCCTTCTTGGCCTGGGGGCCATAAAGCAAGGTGAAGAAGTTTTCGGCATCCGGGTAGTCGGCTACCCAGCCCCACAGAAATAGCTGTGCCGCGCCCCGCTTCATCTTGTCCTGAAAGCGGTTGTAATCGGTAGCGCGCACTTCCAGCTGCAAGCCTACCTGGGCCAGCTGACGGCGCATCCAGTCCACCGTGGCATCCGAGCCCATACCCATCATGGAGTCGTAATACAGAATCAAGGGCTTGCCGGTACGGCTGTCCCGTCCATCGGGATAGCCCGCCTGTCGCAGCAAATCACGCGCTTCGTCCAGACTGCGGCGTTTTACCACGCCATTGTCCTTGGTGTAGACATAAGGGTTGGCGCCTTGTGGCAGCGGCTGGTAACCCGGTACGCCGGGCGGCAAAGGACTATGCGCGGCTTCCCCCTGGTCGTTCATGAAAATGGAAACGTACTGCTCCCAATCGAACACAATGCTGATGGCTAAACGCAGCTTGCGGTTTTTCTCGAACTGCTCGGGCGTGTCGCCCTGACCGACCACCGGGTCGTGCCAGTTAAAGCCCATATAAAACAATTGCGCTTCGGGAGCCGTGCGCAATTGCAGGCCACGCTCCTGATACAGATTGGCTTTGTCTACCGAGTCCTGTGCAGCCACCGTCATGGCGACACCGTACTCGCCCCGCTCCACCTGCGGAATGTCGTAATAGCCCTGCAGGAACTTGCCCATCAAGGGGACGCCCTCTTTTTCCAGAGAGAACACCACTTTATCCAGAAAAGGCATGGGTTTGCCGCAATCCTCCAGCAGTCCCGCCTCCTGGTCGCCCGGCTCACCTACGCAGGGGTAGGGTTCGCCCCGGTAATTGGGGTTACGGCTCAGGACATGACGGCGGTTGGTCAAGGACTCCGTCAGCATGAACGGACCCGTGCCCACCGGCCAGCTATCCAGCGTCAGATTGTGCTGCGCCATGCGCGGCTGGCTATAAAAGCGCTCGGCCTCCCAGGCCATGGGCGCGGTAAAGGTCATGGCCAGCCAGTACTTGAACTGTGGGTACTTGCCATTCACCTCGATGCGCAAGGTGTGTTTATCCAGCGCTCGCACACCCGGCAAAGTGTAGGGCCTCAAATCCAGCCACTGTGGACGCGGCTCCTGCTTGTCGATACGGGCCAGCTCTTCACTGAACTCCTTGAAGCCCCGGATATGCTCGGCCATCACCCCCAGCACAGGAGATGCCAAGCGCGGGCTGGCCAATCGCTTGAAGGCGTAAACGTAATCGTGAGCCGTCAGCTCGCGCGAGCCGGTATGGGCGAAGTCCGCAATGCTGAAAGCATCGTTCAGGTCCGGCGCCCGCATGGGGTAATAGCGGTACTCGCCCTGCTCATCCAAGGCAAAGGCCGGATGCGGCTGAAAGCGAATGCCTTGCTTGATTGGAATATCGTAACGGCTGACTGCCACCTGTTCACCCGGCACATCGGCAGGCAAACGATTGCCCTGCTCATCCAGATACACAGGCTCTACCAGCTCGGCAGCCGCCTTGGGGATCAAACGATAAGGACGGTCCAGATAGTGATAGCCGTACAGCGGCTCATAAATCGAATACGTAAACGGTGTCTCGTCACCGGAGTAGGACAAGGCCGGGTCCAGGTGATTGGGGGAGCGGGTCGTGAACGCGCTGTAGAGCGTGTTTTCTGCTGCGCTGCCTTCCTGATAAGGGCTGTTAACGGGTTTGGAGCAAGCTGCCAATCCGACGCACAACAGGGCCAGCCCCATCCGCCGCAAAGGGCTTAGCATTGCCCTTGCTGCCAGCAGTCATAGCGCCATTTCCATGGCGGGACAGGGCTGGGTTCGGACCAGATGCCTATACCGGCTTCCTTGGCTTCGCGTTCCAGCTGATCAATACGCGGGTCGCGCAGGAAACGGCCGCGTTTTTCACGGTTGGCCATGGCCATTCCAGCCCGTACCAGTTTCTGGTTGGCGGTTTCGCCATCGGCCAAAGGCACATCGCATACAGCGCGACCGTGGCGGTCGCTCTCATAGCAGGACAGGGTCAAATGTTTACCGGAGACCAAATCCGACAAGAAGCGCCGTGAGGCCACGGCAAAGGGCTGGCCGGGACGACGGCTGTCTTTGGTGGTTTCGGGAGCATCGATACTGGCCAGACGCACGCGCACCTGCCTGTTATTGCTGGGCAAAATCGTCAGCGTATCGCCGTCGGCCACCCGCACCACGCGCCCTGTCAGCTCGAAGTCTTGAGCCTGAACAGGCAGGGCCCAGACAGCCATCACAGCCGTCAAGCCAGCACAAACGGCTGTGCGCCGCGTCAAAGAAGAAAAGCCGGACAGGGAAAACACAGTCATGATGCGGACAACACTCCAGGCGGGTAGCAGAAACTAGGCTAACAAATTATAGATACTGCGCACCGCCTGTCCAGAGCAATGTCCCTAGTAGGCAGGCCTGCATCAAGACGCCTGCAGGCGGGGCCAGATGCGATGCAAATACCAGGAAGCCTGCTCCACACCTTCCAGCCCGAATACGGTAGCCGGACCTTGTTGCAGACGATGGGTCGCGAACAGATCCGCGACGGCATCGGGAGCCACGTGGCGCATCAGGCAGGCTTGGTACAGAAGAGCCAGTTTCTGCGTCCAGACACGGCCTCCCGCCTGGGAAACCGTGCTCAACAAATCCTGTGCAACCTGACCCAGTTCCGCATCATCCCCGGTACGAGCACGCAAGTCTGCCTGCAAGGCCTCCAATACGCCTTCCTGACTCAAGGCGCGCTGCACATCCAGGCACATCACATTGCCTGAGCCTTCCCAAATCGAATTGACAGGAGCTTCGCGCAGCAAGCGCGGCATGGGGCCATCCTCGATATAGCCGTTGCCGCCCCAGGTTTCCATGGCTTCGGCACACAGGGCGATGGCCCGACGGCATACCCAGAACTTGGCAGCCGGGGCCAGCACGCGTAGCACCGCCTGCGCCACAGGATCATCAGCCCGTTCCTGCAAGTCCACCAGGAACAGGGCCAGATGGGTGGCCGCTTCGCTTTCCAGGCTCATATCCAGCAATACCGCCTGCATCAAGGGCTGATCGATCAACTGTTTGCCAAAGCAGCGTCGATGCTGACAGTAATGCAGGGACTGCACCAAAGCCTGCCGCATCAGGGCGGCACTGCCCAGCACGCAATCAATACGGGTACGGGCCGCCATTCCGGCCAGCAAAGCAATACCGCGACCGGCTTGGCCCACGCGCCAGGCCAGTGCACCATCAAAATCAATTTCGGCACTGGCGTTGGAGCGGTTGCCCAATTTGTCTTTCAGCCTGCGTATATACCGGCGATTCAAGCCATATTCGGTATAGCGCGGCATCAGGAAACAAGAAAACTGCTCGTGCTCACGCGCCAGTACCAGATGCCCGTCCGCCTGCGGCACGGAGAAAAACCATTTGTGCCCGTAAAGACGAAACGCCTGAGCCTGGGGATGCGCTTCGGTGGTGCAGCCGCGCAGATCAGAGCCGCCCTGCATTTCCGTCATGCCCATACCCAGCAGCACGCTGCTTTTTTCTGCCATCAACTGGTCCGAAGAATCGTACTGATTGATGTCCAGCTTGGCGGCCCATTCCTGAAACGGCTCAGCCTGTAATAAAGGCGCAGCGGCGCGCGTCATGGTCAAGGGACACAAGGTGCCCGCCTCAATCTGACCATGCATGTAAAAGCCCATGGCTCGTTGCAGGTGCTGGCCAGGTTCGGACTGATGGGGCCAGATATGCAGGCCTTGCTCCATGCCCAGGCTCATCAATTGATGCCAGGCGGGATGAAAATCCACCTGATCGACTCGTTGCCCTTGAGCAGACCAGCCTCGCCATTGCGGCGGCTGACGATTAGCCAAGGCGCCTTGCTCGCGCCAATGGGCAGAGCCCAGTTTCTTGCCGTAGTCCGCCAGCGCTTGCCGGGCCTCCTGGGAGGCCAGCTTGCTTTGCCAATGTTGTAAAGCCGGATCCTCGCCAAACAGATCGTCATTCATCAAATCCGGCACCTGATTCTGTAACTGCTGTTCCAGACCCATCTCGCCTCCTTGATTCCGGCCTTCCTGCCCCGTCTCTTAATCTAGAGCCATTTGGCCTTTTTGAATTTCCAGTACAAAAATCCGCACACGCTGCCCATCAGGCCCAAGGCCAGAGGGTAGCCCAGCGTCCATTCCAGCTCGGGCATGAATTTGAAGTTCATGCCGTAAATCCCCGCCACCGCGGTCGGCACGGCCAAAATGGCCGCCCAGGCCGCCAGCTTGCGGGTAGTGTCAGTCTGCTGCATCTGCCCTATCATCAAGCCACCTTCAAAGGCGAAGGCCAGGGCTTGCCGCAGGCTGTTAATAAATTCGGAAGTGCGGGCAATGCGGTCTGCCACTTCACCAAAATACGCCCGGCTTTCTGCATCCACATACGCCAGCTCGATGCGCGACAAACGACGGCTTAGCTCCGCCAAAGGCGTAACCGCGTTATACACACGCAGCAAATCGCGTCGTAAACGATAAATACGCCGCACATCGTTTTCCTTGAAGCCCCGAATCAGGAATTGCTGTTCAATAGCTTCTACCGCCTTTTCAGTTTGTTCCAGGCAAGTCTGGTACTGGTCCACAATCAGATCCAGCAATTCCGAGGCCACAAAATCACTGCCCCGTTCCAGCAAGGCTGGTGTGCTTTCCAGACGGGAACGCAACTCCAGATAGCTGCTGTTGGAACCGCGCCGTACTGTCAGCAACAAACCATGGGCAATCAGAATCTGCGTAGTACCAAAAAGCGGGCGCAGGTCTTTCAGGCCCAGAGTCACCGCCACCACAATCAGGCAATTGCTGAACTCCAGCAATTTGGGACGGCGATGGGGAGCAATCAATTCCTCAACCGCATTGTCGGGCAGGCCCAGCTGCGCCCCCACTTCGCGCAAAGTTGCTTCGCTGGGGTCTTTCAAACCAATCCAGATAAAGCCGTCCTTCAAGGGGTTGTGTGCAGGCAGGTGGTGAATATCCAAGGCCTGAGCAGGCTGGCCAGACTGATAGCGATACGCGGCCACCACAACGTCTTGTGCATCAGGGGCGACCGGAGCTATTTCTTGCATGCTGCCTCCTTGCAGACAAAGCCAATTTTTTTGTTCGATAATAGCACTGGCCTCCCTCCGCGCTGCGAGTGCAGCGACTTGCAAGGAAAGACATGAAATCACGATCCATCCTGTGCCTGGGCACACTGATTATGGCGCTGGGCGTAGGCCTGGGCGCTTTTGGTGCCCATGCCTTGCGCGCCATGGTTGATGCTTCAGCACTGGCAACCTGGCATACCGCCGTGCTGTATCAATTGCTGCATGGCCTGGGCCTGCTGCTGATCGCCGCTTTGGGCCCCCAACTGAATGCGGCCTGGCAGTCTCGCAGTGCGATTTTGATGCTGGCTGGCGTCCTGATTTTTAGCGGCAGCCTGTACATTCTGGTGCTTAGCGGCGTGAAATGGCTGGGCGCAATCACCCCCATTGGCGGGGTGGCCATGATTCTGGCCTGGCTCTTTCTGGCCATTGCCGCCTTGCTTGGCAAGGACAACTGACCCCAGAGCTATTGCCTTCGTATAATGGGGCGCATAGTCTGCCTACCAGGAGCGCTCCGTGTCTGATTCCGCTTTTCCTTTACGCGAATTTACCCGCCAACTGCCCAAGGCCGAACTGCATCTTCATATTGAAGGCACGCTGGAACCGGACTTGATCTTCAAGCTAGCCCAGCGCAATCACATTACGCTGCCCTATCCCGATCAGGCCAGCCTGCACGCCGCCTATCAGTTCACCGACTTGCAGTCCTTTCTGGACCTCTACTACGCCGGGGCGGGGGTTCTGATCACCGAGCAGGATTTCTTTGACATGACCTGGGCCTACTTTCTGCGCGCCCAGGCCGATGGCATTGTCCACACGGAAATCATGTTTGACCCGCAGACGCACACGGCACGCGGGATCGCCATGGAAACCGTGTTTGCCGGGATTGCCCGCGCCGCCCGCCAGGCCAGATCCGAGTTGGGGATCAGCAGCTATCTGATCTTGAGCTTCCTGCGCCACCTGAGCGAAGCCGAGGCGTTTGACACCCTGGAAGCCGCCTTGCCCTTGCGCAATCAGTATTCCGACCTGTGGATTGCGATTGGCCTGGACTCCTCGGAAAAGGGCAACCCGCCCGCCAAATTCGAGAAGGTTTATGCCCGTTGCCGAGAGCTGGGTTTCCGACTGGTCGCCCACGCGGGTGAGGAAGGCCCGGCCAGCTATGTACGCGATGCCCTTCAGCTTCTGAAAGTAGAACGCATCGACCATGGCGTGCGCAGCCAGGACGACCCGGCCCTGATGCAGTATTTGGCCGACCACGCCATTTCCTTGACAGTCTGTCCGCTGTCCAACATCAAGCTCAAGGTTTTTGATAGCCTGCACCAGCACAATCTGAAGCATTTGCTGGATCGCGGCCTGAATGTCTGCGTGAACTCGGACGACCCAGCCTATTTTGGCGGCTATCTGCTGGACAACTACCTGCAAACCGCCCAGGCCCTGAATCTGCGGGAGGCCGATTTACGCACTCTGGCAGCCAATAGCTTGCGCTCTTCCTTTTTACCCAAGGAGCAAAAGCAGGCCTGGTTGAACAAGCTGGAGCAGACTCCCGGAAATGACTGAATCCGCGCTGTACCTGCCACGTGCGTTCTTTGCCCGTGATCCGCGTTACGTTGCCCTGGAATTGCTGGGCAAAACCCTGGTTTTGAATGACGAGCGCGGGCAGCGCTGCGCCACCATTGTGGAAACCGAAGCTTATCTGGGTCCCCAGGATCAGGCTGCCCACAGCCGTCGCGGTATTACCGAGCGCACACGGCTGATGTTTGGCCCGGCAGGTTACGCCTATGTGTATTTGATTTACGGCCTGCATCACTGCATGAATATCGTCAGCGGCGTGGAAGGTGACGGAACGGCCGTCTTGCTGCGGGCCGCGCAATGGACGTCACCCGTCGATGGTCCCTCCCTGTCCGGCCCCGGCCGTCTGTGCAAGGGACTGGGTATCGACAAGAGCTATAACGGCGCGGATGCCTGCGGCCCAAGCTTGCATCTGCTGGACGCCCCCGCCCTGCCGCCAGAGCAAATCCTGGTCGGCCCGCGCATCGGTGTGGACTATGCCGGCCTTTGGGCCCAGGCCCCCTTGCGCTACTCGATTGCCCAGCATCCGGAGGTATCGGTCAAGCCGGGCAAAACCACCACAAAACGCAGTGCCAAAGGCCTTAAACGCCCCGCCTAGAACAGGTATTATTAATCCTTCAAGCTGAATGCTTCCCAGCTGTTTTTAAGGATTTCCCATGCGACTCTCCGTACTACTTAGCGTACTTCCCGCCGTTTTGCTCGCTGCTTGCACGGCCACGGGCAATAGCGCACAAACAGGCTCGACCTCTTCGTTCAGCGACTCCTCTGGTGGTCTGTGCAATGCGGACGCCTTGAATCCAGCCGGTCAAACCGCCAGCCAAAGCCAGGTTGAGCGTCTGGTCAAACAGGCCGGTGCAGCCAAAGCTCGCGTCCTGGCTCCGGACCGCATGTACACCACCGACTATGACCCCACCCGTTTGAACATTCGCGTGGACGAGCAGAACAAAATCACCTCCGTTTACTGCGGCTGATCCCTGATGACTCACGAACAAAGCCAACACTTGCTGGACACGCTGTTCGCCCCCTGGGTCCAAGCGTTGAAGCTGCGCGTAGAAAATCTGAACGAAGACGGCGTGGTTCTCCGCCTGCCTTTTTCGGATCAATTGACACACGTGGCCGGTGTGGTCTGCGGTCAGGTGTATATGGCGGCAGCCGATACCGCCATGGTGCTGGCCGTCAGTCAAAGCCTGGGGGAATTTCGTCCCATGACCACGGTTTCGCTGAACACCAGCTTTGTCCGCCCGGTTAGCCAAGGGGATGTGCTGGTACACGCCCAAGTGCTGAAGCGTGGCAAAAGCATGGTCTTTGGCGACATCAAGCTGCTGGACGAGCAAGGTCGACTGGCCGCCCACGCCACCACCACCTACGCCCTGCTGCCAGGCTGATGCTCCCCGGGACGGCCACCCGCTTTGCAAGACAGACTCTGACACAAAACAATCCGTCCAGGGGTTTGGCAGAGCGGGCGTGGCACGACTATCATCGTTATAGCAGCTGCGCCCCGGCTTAGCACTGTGGCCGCTGTCCCATCCGATTCCTTGTTGATCGCTTTTCTGGAGAAGTTCAAATGGCAAAAGTCCTGGTTCTCTATTACTCCGCCTATGGCCACGTAGAAAAAATGGCCCAAGCGGTTGCCGAAGGTGCACAAAGCGCTGGCGCAACGGTGGACATCAAGCGTGTCCCCGAACTGGTCCCGGAAGCCGTGGCCCAGAAAGCGAATTTCAAGCTGGATCAAGCCGCCCCGGTCGCCACTATTGGCGACCTGGAAAACTATGACGCCATCATTGTCGGCACCGGCACCCGTTTCGGGCGCATCAGCTCGCAAATGGCCAGTTTTCTGGATCAGGCCGGTGGCCTGTGGGCGCGCGGCGCACTCAATGGCAAGGTAGGCGGTGCCTTTACCTCTACCGCCACCCAACACGGCGGACAGGAGCTGACGCTACTGTCCATTATTCATAACCTGATGCACTTTGGCATGATTGTGGTGGGCCTGCCTTACAGCTTTGCAGGCCAGACACTGCTGAACGAAGTGACTGGCGGCAGCCCCTACGGCGCGTCCACCATTGCCGGTGGCGACGGTTCACGTCAGCCCAGCCAGAACGAGCTGGACGGCGCCCGCTACCAGGGCCGTCATATCGCTGAAATTGCAATCAAGCTGAAAGGCTAAAACGGAGTACACAGATGGGCATGATGATAGATGGACAATGGCATAGCAAAGAGCCTGTCAGCAGCACCCAGTCCGATACATTTCAACGTGCCCAGTCTGCCTTCCGGGCCTGGATTACCGCCGACGGCGGCCCCGGCCCGGACGGCCAGGCAGCGCAGCCTGCCCAGGCCAATCGCTATCATCTGTATGTCTCGCTGGCCTGCCCCTGGGCGCATCGCACCTTGATCATGCGCGAATTAAAGGGGCTGCAAAAGCTGATTTCAGTGTCAGTGGTGGCCCCCATCATGGGCGATCAGGGCTGGACCTTTGAACCGGCGGAGGGCGTGGTGCCGGACCCGGTCATGGATGCCCAGTTCCTGCATCAGCTCTACGCCAAGGCGGACCCGCAATTCACAGGGCGCATTACCGTGCCCGTACTGTGGGACAAGCAGCGCGGCACAATCATCAATAACGAGTCGGCCGAGATCATGCGTATTTTCAATAGCGCCTTTGATACTTTGGGCGCGCGCAGCCTGGATATGGCACCTGCCGAGCTGCTGGGCGAAATCGACCAGATCAATGCCCATGTGTATGACACCGTCAATAACGGGGTCTACAAAGCAGGTTTTGCCCGCTCACAAGCCGCCTACGACACAGCAGTTCATGCCCTGTTTGACAGCCTGGACGGGCTGGAGGCTCGCCTGAGCCAGCAGCGCTACCTGACTGGCACGCAACTGACCGAGGCCGACTGGCGCTTGTTCACTACCCTGATTCGCTTTGATCCGGTCTATGTTGGCCATTTCAAATGCAATCTGCGCCGTCTGATTGATTATCCGAATCTGTGGAACTACATGCTGGAGCTGTACCAAATGCCTGGCGTGGCCAGCACGGTCAGCCTGGATCACATCAAGACCCATTACTACAGCAGTCACCGCCATCTGAACCCGACGGGTATTGTGCCGGCTGGCCCGGTGCTGGATCTGAACGGGCCCCACGGACGAGGTCATTTACCCGTCCAGCCAGGGCCCTTGCATATCGGTCTTCAGTAACCGGGGCGATCGAAAATATCGGGATTGAGCAAGATGGAGCGGTCTACCTGATTGATATCGGTACGACCGCAAAACGCCATGGACACGTCCAGCTCATTCGCCATCAGTTTCAGCAAACGGGCCACACCGGCCTGCCCCGCCGCACCCAAGGCATACAGGAAAGCACGGCCAATCATGGCACCTTGAGCGCCCAAGGCGCGGGCACGCAACACATCCTGACCGCTGCGAATACCACCATCGACCAGCACTTCGATCTTGTCACCTACCGCCTTGCTGATCGCAGGCAGGCAGGAAATTGAGGATGGCGCGCCATCCAGCTGACGGCCACCGTGATTGGACACGATCAAGGCATCAGCCCCGCTATCCACGGCATAACGTGCATCGTCCGCATCCATAATGCCTTTCACAATCAGCTTGCCGCCCCAGGCATTCTTGATCCACTCGATATCTTTCCAGTTCAGGCTCGGGTCGAACTGCTCGGCCGTCCAGGTAGACAAGGAGCGCAGATCCGACACTCCCTTGGCGTGGCCGACGATATTGCCAAAACTGCGACGATGCGTGCGCAGCATATTGCGGCACCAGTACGGCTTGGTCGCCAGATTCAGCAAATTAGGAATAGTCAGGCGAGGAGGCGTGGTCAGGCCATTTTTAATATCTTTGTGACGCTGCCCCAAAACCTGCAAGTCCAGGGTCAGGACCAGCGCCGAGCAATTAGCCGCTTTGGCACGCGCAATCAGATTTTCAATAAAGCTGCGATCGCGCATCACGTATAGCTGAAACCAGAACGGGGCACGGGTCGCCTGGGCCACGTCTTCCAGCGAGCACACGCTCATGGTGGACAGGGTGAAAGGAATACCAAAATCCCGTGCGGCCAAAGCCGCCAGCATTTCACCATCGGCGTGCTGCATGCCGGTCAGACCGGTAGGGGCAATAGCCACGGGCATGGCAACATCCTGGCCCAGAAGCTTGGTCTTCAGACTGCGATGGTCAATATCCACCGCCACGCGCTGTTTGAATTTCAGTTTGTGAAAATCCTGCTCGTTCGCATGATACGTGCCTTGCGTCCAGGAGCCGGAGTCGGCGTAGTCATAAAACATCTTGGGCACGCGGCGTTTGGCCGCCAGGCGGAAATCTTCAGTGCAGGTAATTTTCGACAGATCCATTACATTGGGCTCCAAAACAATGGCGTAATAATGCGACTTTGTGCCCGGTGGGGCAAGTCATCCAGTACAGACTGTTCGATGTTGCTGCCTGCTCGGTTTTCCTGCGCCTGCCAAATAAAGAGGATGACCAGTTCCCGAAAGGGCTACAAACCTTGTGGCTGGCGGTTTTCCAGCCTTCTCGCATCCCGGAAAATCCAAAAAGAGGCTATTTCAGCAAAAAAACGATGATATTTTGGTGACAAGCAAAAATAGCCGTGCTATAGTTCTACTTCTTTAGCGGCTGTAGCTCAGTTGGATAGAGTACTTGGCTACGAACCAAGGGGTCGTGGGTTCGAATCCTGCCAGCCGCGCCATATTCAGTAAAAAAGCCATTTCTTCGGAAATGGCTTTTTTACTTTCTACTCGGAAATCAGACGGCAAAAAGATCCACTACACTGCCGAGCGGCGTTCATGCCTCCATCCACAGTAGCAATACGAGCAGGCCTGAACAAAAAAATAGAATGAGCAATGCCGGTCATGGCGTTATATGGCCAGGAACTGCTCCTTCGCAGCCTTATCGCCTTTCTGACAACTCAATACCCGCAGCATCCCCAAAACCATCGTGCACCCATCCGGTCACGGGAACGGCATAGCTCCACCCACCCGCTTTCCACCAGCATTCAGCAAACCATGCTTTGGTGGTATTGGCTGCAATACTCAGGCCGTCAAACGCTTCATCCAAGAAATAGTCTTCATGGAAGGCATCCATCCTGTCCAAACCTATAGAAAGCTCCATAGTTCTACCTGGAAAAATAGAAGGGTCGTTGCTATCTACTTTATTATTGTCGCCACGATAGTAAATCCATGCCGACGGGGTTTCCAGGCCGTCGTCACCAAAGAAGATCTGCACCTCGGCATCCGCAACGCTGTCTGGGACAGGCAAGGCGAACAAGGTACGCAGTTCGGCAATAAGATGTTTTGAAGCACGCTCCAAACACCGCTTATAACGAAGCTGAAACTGTGCCGGACTTAAGCCGAATGGAACCATGCCTGTAACTCCTGATGCAGCTAAATTGCCGCTAATTGACTTATGGCTGCTGCATCATCGCGTTCGATTCTGACTCAGCCGCCACCAAGAGTAATGGTTCTACTCCCCAAGCAGCAAGTCACTCCTGCATCGGCAAAACCATCAATACCATGGCTTAAAAACACTACAAAGTGCCGGGTTAAATCCGCAGCCCCCTGCTCCGCACACGCCGTCAAAGCCTTATTTCCCCGTGTTTTCAGAAAAATTTCGTATTTATTTAAAGAAAAATGCTTTTTAGGCTTGTCATACAGATAAATAGTCTGCTATAGTTTCACTTCTTTAGCGGCTGTAGCTCAGTTGGATAGAGTACTTGGCTACGAACCAAGGGGTCGTGAGTTCGAATCTTGCCAGCCGCGCCATATAAAGAAAAAAGCCACTTCTTCGGAAGTGGCTTTTTTCGTTTGTCTTTCCGCTTTTTTACCCAACCTGACTTTCCCGGTTTATCTGCTTTTTTCCTGTGATTTGCAGGCAGCGGATAAAGTCAATTGTTTCCACCCATCAGCCTTGTTGGGTAGAAAAGCACACAACCAATCCTAAAGCCCCTGCCCAGACGTTTATAAACTGAACATCACAAATGCCACAAATGAGATGTAACAATTGAAACTTTCTTTTAATTTCAAAAAATAAGGGTAAAACCTCTCTATTATTGCCAACACTAATTAAAAGAGGGGACATACCATTCCAAGAGCTTATGCTATGGGCTGCGTACAACACGCAGTCACATACGACAGAGAAAATTGAGCCTTCCAGCTTGTACCTACTGAGACCGATACCCGGTGCAGCCTGTCGTTGGCACATCTTAGGCTATTCCCATCTTTGAATAGACCCGAAAAACAAACAAAGCAGATCTGTTCATTAATCTAAAGAGGAAACCCATGACTCGTCGCATGCTCGCTGCGCTTTTACTGTCCATTCCACTTGCTGCCTGCCAGACCCTACAAGGTGGTGGAACGGGAGGCGAAGACAAGTTCACTGCCACCTACATGCAAACACACCTAAAACCAGGCGTGACCACCGTCGAGCAAGTACGCCAACTCTACGGCAAACCAGATACCACTCAAGAAGGCCCAAGAGGTCCGTCGATGTGGACCTATTCACCCTCTAACAAAGCAACCTCTGACTTGCTGTCCTCTGCCATGGGTGCCTTCGGGCTGGGCGCCGCCAGCAGCATCACCGGGGCAACACAAGAAGATGGCCGCAGACTATATATCCATTTTGAAAACCATAAAGTCTCCGACTACAGCTTATCGCACCACTAAAAATCTCTTAGTTTGAGACTCGCTACACTCAAAACGCCTGAGCTGTTAGGCCCAGGCGTTTTTACAGCAAGGCAACAAGACTCATCATGATCTCACGCACTATCCATTTTCTGCCCGCCGTCCTGCTCCTCGCCTGCAGCCTGTCGGTCGCGCAAGAGGCCAACCCTACGGCCCAACTGGCCCAGATGGGCGGCGCCATGCATGCGGCCGCCCAGGTCTGCGGCGACTACACTGACACGCAATTACAGGACATGAAGAACAAGCAGAAAGAAGCCATGAAGGATATGGGCCTTAGCGAGGCCGATTTCGATGTGGCATTCGAGCAAGGCCTGCAGCGCGGCCGCAAGGACCTTGAGGGCGCCACCAACACCCAGCGCAATCAGATGTGCGAGCAACTGCGCTCCGGCCCCAAGTTCTAAATTCGCTCTGCCCAACAAGAAAGCGCTCTGGCCCGCAAGGAACCAGAGCGCTTTTACTTTCAGCGCAATGACGCAAGCGTCTTACAGCGCCTTGACCATATCCTCGATGGTCTTTTTGGCATCGCCAAACACCATCATGGTCTTGTCCATATAGAACAGTTCATTATCCAGACCAGCATAACCGGCTGCCATGGAGCGCTTGTTCACGATCACGGTTCGGGCTTTGTAGGCTTCCAGAATCGGCATGCCTGCAATCGGCGAGGCCGGATCGTTTTTAGCGGCCGGGTTGACCACGTCGTTAGCGCCTAGAACCAGCACCACATCCGTCTGCGCAAACTCGCTATTGATGTCGTCCATTTCAAAGACTTGCTCGTAAGGCATTTCTGCCTCGGCGAGCAAGACGTTCATATGGCCAGGCATACGACCGGCGACCGGGTGAATGGCGTAGCGCACATTCACACCCTGGCTGGTCAGCTTGTCCGACAGCTCTTTCAAAGCGTGTTGAGCACGGGCCACGGCCAAACCATAACCAGGCACAATCACCACGGACTCGGCATTGCTCATCATGAAAGCGGCATCTTCTGCACTGCCGGATTTCACCGAGCGATTGCCCTGATCCACGCCACCCGCAGCCGCTTCCGGATTGGCACCGAAGCCGCCCAGAATCACGTTGAAGAAGGCACGGTTCATGGCCTTGCACATGATGTAGGACAGAATCGCACCGGAGGAGCCCACCAGCGAACCGGCAATGATCAGCATGGAGTTGTTCAGGGAGAAACCAATCCCCGCTGCCGCCCAGCCCGAATAGCTGTTCAGCATGGACACCACCACGGGCATGTCTGCCCCGCCAATCGGGATGATCAGCATCACGCCCAGCAGGAAGGACAAGGCCAGCAGCACACCAAAGGCCCACCATGCCTGAGTCATCACAAAGATCACGCCGCAAGCCAGGGCCAGCAGACCCAGCAGCAGGTTCAGCATGTGCTGACCCTTGAAGGTAACGGGTGCGCCCTGGAACAGTCGGAACTTGTACTTGCCCGACAGCTTGCCAAACGCGATCACCGAGCCAGAGAAAGTAATGGCACCGACCAGCGCGCCCAAAGCCAGCTCCACACGGTTACCCATGGGCAGAGCCACCTCGGCCGAACCAATCCCGAAGGCTACCGGCTCCAGCACCACGGCAATCGCAATGGCTACCGCCGCCAGACCAATCATGCTGTGCATGAAGGCCACCAGTTCCGGCATCTTGGTCATCTCGACACGGCGTGCCATGACGGTGCCCAGCACGCCACCAATCACCAGACCGATCAAAACCCGCAGCAGGCCAGAGAGCTCTTTGCCTTCAGGAGCCAGGCTGTAGATCAGCACGGCTGTGGTCGCAATGGCCAAGGCCATCCCCACCATGCCGAACAGATTGCCACGACGCGAACTGGCTGGATGCGACAAGCCTTTCAGGGCCTGAATGAAACACACCGAGGCCAGCAAATAGCACAAGGTAACGGTATTCATGGAAATCATGACTGCCCTTCCTTGGGCGTATTTTTAGCGCCCTTCTTTTTGAACATTTCCAACATGCGGCGGGTTACCAGGAAACCACCAAACACGTTTACCGAGGCCAGCGCGGTGGCAATAATGCCCATCGCCTGGGCCCAAGGGCTTTCAGTCAGCGCCGCGGCCAGCATCCCGCCCACAATAATGATGGCCGAAATCGCGTTGGTCACCGCCATCAAAGGCGTATGCAAGGCGGGCGTTACGGTCCAGACCACGTGGTAACCCACGTAAATGGCCAGCACAAAGATGATCAGGTTAATGACCAGGGGAGAAATAATATCCATGGCGTCAGGCTCCCTGCTGTGGAAAGAGTCGTTTGCCACCCTGTACAACACGGCTGGCATTCACAATGTCGTCGTCCGCAGGGATATGCAGCTCGTCAGACTGATCCTTGAGCATCAAGCCCAGGAACTGTTGAATATTGCGTGCATACAAGGCAGACGCATCCGCCGCCACACGGGCCGGAAAGTTGGTCTCGCCCACCAGGGTCACGCCATATTTCTCCACAATCTGGTCGGCTTCAGTCAGGGCGCAGTTACCGCCACGCGCCGCAGCCAGGTCAACAATGACCGAACCTGCCCGCATGGACTGCACCACTTCCTCGGCAATCAGACGCGGGGCAGGACGCCCCGGAATCAAGGCCGTGGTGATGATGACGTCGGCCTGGGCGCAACGCGCCGCCACTACCGCCGCCTGCCGTTGCAACCAGGAAGCCGGCATGGGACGGGCATAACCGCCAACCCCTTGCGCTGCTTCGCGCTCTTCGTCGGTCTCGTAGGGCACATCAATAAACTTGCCGCCCAGGGACTCGATCTGCTCACGCGCGGCAGGACGCACATCAGAGGCTTCTACCACCGCCCCCAGACGACGTGCCGTGGCAATCGCCTGCAAACCGGCCACACCCGCGCCCAGCACCACAACACGGGCCGCTTTGACGGTACCTGCCGCGGTCATCATCATGGGAAAGAATCGGGGATATAAGGTGGCCGCTTTCAGCACTGCGGCATAACCCGCGATATTGGCCTGAGAGGACAGAACGTCCATGCTTTGCGCCCGCGTGGTACGCGGGATCAGCTCCAGGGCGAACGCCTGGCAGCCCGAAGAAGCCAGCCTGTCCAGACCCTGACTTTCGTAAGGGTCCAGCATACCGACGACCACATGCTCGGCACGTAAACGCGCCGAATCCACATCAGCCGGGCCCACTACCAGCAGCACGGTGGCTTGATAGGGATCTCCTATCGTTGCCCCTGCTGCCTCGTAATCAGTATCCGAGCTGGCAATCCCCTGTCCGGCACCCGCCTCGATAATCACATCATGGCCCGCCTTTCGGTATGCCTTGATGGTATCGGGCGTGGCCGCTACCCTCTTTTCCCCGGTCTCCCGGGGGCTTAGTACACCCAGTCGCATCTTCAATCTCCAGTTAATTAACTAACTTCTACGATCTCTGACGACGTGCAGTACCCGGATGGGTGAGTCTGTCACCACGTGGACACGACCCAACAACCTCTCCGGCCCGGTGTGTGTTTGCCCTCAACACCGGAACACCATCTATAAATTCGGATGTGCAAAAAACAGGCCTGGCGCAGACCGGCCTGAACAGGATAGAAACCTACCCTTTAGTGTCCCTCTCCCACTCCTGCCCCTTGCAGGAAACTGTCATTCTTTTTGAACTCACTATAAGGGCCTTTATTTGACACAAGAAACCCCGACCCGCACTAGACCGCTTTAGACGAAAAAGCAAGACACATTACTACCACCTGATTATCGCAATATGATGCCTGTTCGACGGGATTTTTTTTTCTTGCCCACTGGGTAACACTGAGTACATCAGCCTTTGCTACGGACTTAGACGCCTGATAATTAAAACTACAAGCATTGGCCTGCTGCTAAGATAGCAACTTCCTATAAAACTTGTCACTAACTTGTAATTAATGTTCGTGTTCACGCCCCGGTGATGTTTGCGTCGCTACTGGCCGCTGAACCACTTCTTTTTAAAGCCTAGGCAACCGCCCCCTTGATGCGCGGTTTACCTGCACTACTCAGTCCCAGGCTGATCTATCCCCATGGCAGACATCCACATCGATCACGTAGTGAAACGCTACGGCAGCAATACCATCATCAATGAACTGAGCCTGCAAATCCGGCATGGCGAGTTCTTCACTTTATTAGGGCCCAGCGGCTGCGGCAAAACAACCTTGCTGCGCATGATTGCCGGTTTCATCATTCCTGATGAAGGCCGCCTGTTTCTGGACAAGGAAGACATTACCTACCTGCCCGCGCACAAGCGTGAGACCGGCATGGTGTTCCAGGACTACGCGCTGTTCCCCGATAAAACCGTGTTTGACAATGTGGCTTACGGCTTGCGGGTACGCAAGGTCAGCAGCAGCGAGATCAAGAAAAAAGTCGCTTACATTCTGGAGCGTGTGGAACTGGGTGGCATGGGCGAGCGTTACCCGGCTGAGCTGTCCGGAGGCCAACGCCAGCGTGTAGCCCTGGCCCGCGCCCTGGTAATCGAACCCCGTGTTCTGCTGATGGACGAGCCTTTGTCCAACCTGGATGCCAAGCTGCGTATTCAAATGCGCCAGGTCATCCGCGAGTTGCAACAGGAATCCAATATCACGGCTATTTTCGTGACGCATGATCAGGAAGAAGCCCTGTCCATGTCGGACCGTATTGCCTTGCTGCGCCAGGGCCGTATCGACCAGCTCGATACCCCCGAAGCCATGTACTCCACACCACGCACTGCCTATGCTGCCGACTTTATTGGTGCGGCCAACCTGATCGACACCCTGGGCGTGCATGTGGAAGCTGATCACACCACCGTCAGCATTGCCGGTGGGCACATTATGGTGAACAACCCGCCGCCTGCCGGCCAGGTACTACTGGCAGTGCGCCCTGAAAACATCACTTTGCATACCGAAGCCCTGGCTAGCAGCATTCCGGCCCAGGTTGTGGCTCGCCAATATCTGGGAACCAAAACGGCCTACAGCCTGAAACTGAGCGATGGTAAGCAAATTATTGCCGACGTTGCCGCTGCCCAGGACCCGCATCTGTCTGCAGGTGCTTCGGTGAACCTGAGCTTTAGCCCTGAATGTCGTCTGGTCGAGGCGTAAGACCCATGGCTATTGCTGCAAGACCCCTGGCCCTTCGTTCTCCCTGGTTCCTGCCCGCCCTGGTCTGTCTGGTGGTGCTGGTGTTCTGGGTTGTCTGGCCACTCGCCTCCCTGTTCTATCAAAGCGTGATCGACCCGGCAACGGGCATGCCCAGCCTGCACGGCTTTGAAACCTTCTTTAGCGACCCACGCTATGTTGAGGCCTTCTTCAACACCATCAAGCTGGGGCTGATCTCCACGATAGGGACGCTGCTGCTGGGTGCGCCACTGGCCTATGTGGTGGCTCGCTACGACTTCCCCGGCAAGGCCATTGTGGCCATCCTGCCCCTGACCACCATTGTGCTGCCGGACATCATCGTCTCGCAGGCCTGGCTGATGCTGCTGGGCAATAACGGTGTGGTGCGTCTGGCCCTGGAAAGCATTGGTATTGACCTGCCCAGTTTCTACGGCTGGTTTGGCATGTCCTATGTGCTGATCCTGAACGATTACACCTATGTGTATATCGGCATGCTGGCTGCACTCAAGGCCATTGACGGCACGCTGGAAGAAGCCGCCGTGAACCTGGGTGCCAGCAACTTCAAGCGTGCGCTTAGCGTCACCTTCCCGGTGCTGATGCCTGCCTTGCTGGTCAACGCCATGATTGTATTCACGCTGGCCGTGGACAACTTCTCCATCCCCATGATTCTGGGCGGTCAGGTCGATGTGCTGTCCTCGCTGACCTACACCACCTTTCTGTCCGAGATGAGCGGCAACCCCACCATGCAAGGTGTGCTGGCCGTGGTGTCCGTGATTCTGGTCGGCGCGGTGTTGTTCATCCAGAAGCGGGTCCTGGAGCGCAAGACCTTCCAGATGCAGCAAGGCCGCGCCCCGCGCCCGGTTCGTGCTCAAGGGCTGGCCGGTATCTTGCTGACCATCGGTGCGGTGCTGTTTGTGACCTTCTCGCTGATTCCGGCCTTTATCGTGCTGATTGGTGCCTTCACCAAAGCCAGCGGCCCGGTCATGCAATACGGCACCTTCACGCTGGACAATATGGAGCGTGCCCTGCGCTACGCCCCCGAGCCCATCTTGAACTCGCTGATGCTGGCCAGTGTCGCCACCATTGCTGGCACCTGCTTTGCCACTATCTGCAGTTACCTGATCGTGAAAAAGCGCTTGTTCGTGGTGACCGCGCTGGACTATATGGTGATGCTGCCTTTGGCTATTTCCGGCACCGTGCTGGGTATTGCCCTGATCCAGACCTACAACAGCGGCATGCTGGTGCTGACTGGCACCTGGGTGATCATGGCCGGCGCGTACTTTGTGCGTAAAGTCCCCTTCTCCATTCGCTCGGCCTCGGCCTCGCTCTACAACATTCCTGACTCTATCGAGGAGGCCTCCATCAATCTGGGTGTCAGCCCCTTCCAGAGTTTCTTCAAAGTGGTTCTGCCCTTGATGAAGCCTGCCATTCTGGGTGCGGCCATCCTGATGTGGGTCACTTCACTGGCTGAAATTTCCGCCACTATCGTGCTGTATTACGGTGGTATGGAGACCATGCCCATCCAGATGTTCCGTCAGATCGACGCAGGCTTCCTGGCCCGCGCTTCGGCCTATGGGGTGATCTTGATGGTCGTGATTCTGGTGCCGATTTATCTGGCTATCCGTTTTCTCAAGCTGGATCTGTTTTCCAGCCGCTAATCTAAAAAGGCTCACTATGCTGACTACACGTTTTCTGAAAACTGGTCTGGCACTCTCCCTCAGTGTCGGCGCCCTGTCCCTGTCCGGTGCCGCCCTGGCCGCCAATGCCGTGATGTACACACCCAACAATGTGCAAACCATTGATACGGCGCTGGAAATTGCTCGCAAGACCGCGCCTGACCTGTCCATTCAACAAGTGACCTCGGGCGCTGGTGCCTTGATGAAACGTATCGAAGCCGAAGCACAGAACCCGCTGGGTGACGTGGTATGGGGCACTGGCTACGGCACCATGGCGGCTTTCCAGCAGAACTTTGAAGCCTACGAATCGCCCGAGAACAAGGCCATTCCTGAAGCCTTTCATGGCAAGGACAGCCTGTGGACCAGCTCCAACGCCCACGTCATGGTCATCATGGCCAACGAGCGCCAACTGAAAGGCCAGGCCGCTCCCAAAACCTGGTCCGATCTGTTCGATCCCCAGTGGAAAGGCAAGGTCATTATTGGTGACCCAGCCTCGTCGGGCAGTGCTTATGACCAGGTTTACGGCATCTACCAACTGTACGGTGCTGAAGGCCTGCAAAAGCTGGCAGCTAACGTAATCGTGTCCAAGAGCTCGGGCCAGGTCTACAAAAGCGTGGCTAACGGTGAGTACCCCTTGGGCGTGACCATGGAATACGCGGCCTACGCTTACGTGGCCGGTGGTCAGAAAGGCATTGAGCTGATCTACCCTGAAGACGGTACCTTCATCGCCCCTGAAGGCGTGGCCGTGATCAAGAACCCCAAGAACGGTCAGGAAGCAGCCCGCAAACTGGTCGACGTTCTGCTGTCCAAAGAAGTCCAGGAAGCCGAACTGGTGGAGAACTTCCGCCGTCCTACTCGCAGCGACATCAATGTGGCCGAGCTGACCAAGTTGCCTAACCTGGATCAGATCAAAGTGGCCAACATCGATCCTTTGAAGGCTGCTGCCGAGTACGAAACGGTCATCGAAGCCTGGAAACAGGCTTTGGCTGCAGCAGGCAAATAAGCCGGAGAAGTTCAGAGCGCAATAGCAAGGCGTGGTGGGCCTGCCCCACCCGCCTGCTGGTCCGCACTGAATGGAAAAACCCCTTGATGCTGGATTCTCATCCGGCCCTCAACGGGTTTTTTTATTGCCTGAAATACGTGAGCAAAAACGGCTGCTTGGTGACATATTCCAAGCACTTTCAGACCGGCTCCAGAACTGCCTTGCGCTCGGGAAGCAACAAGCCAGGAGAAAGACTGAGCCGCCTTATTTATCCACTGGATAGATCTGGTCTTCACGCAAACGCGGGCGGTCTGCTTCCACTTCCTTCAGAGGCTCCACGCGCTGCATGGTTGCCAGGGATCGCTGGGCCAGACGCTGGTACATGCGCGTACCGAAGAACTTGCCATCAATGGCTTTCTGATCCAGCTCCTTGACCACCGTAGCCGGAGAACCCGCCACCAGACTGCGCGGAGGCACCTGCATGCCTTTTTTCACAAAGGCCATGGCACCAATAATGCTGTCTGCACCGATGTCCGCCGCGTCCATGACGACCGCATTCATGCCCACCAGCACATTGCGGCCAATGACGCAGCCGTGCAGCACTGCGCCGTGTCCAACGTGGCCATCCTCATGCACCACCGTGTCCTGATAAGGCGTGCCGTGAATAACACAGGTGTCCTGAATGTTGGAGCCGGCCTTCATGATGATGCGCCCGAAGTCCCCTCGCAAACTGGCCAGAGGGCCGATGTACACGCCCTCACCAATAATGACGTCACCAATCAGTACAGCGGTAGGATGAACATAGGCCGTGGGATGAACCACGGGCACCAGCCCATCAATAGAATAAATATTTTGCATACCTGCCTCGTACAAAAAGCCTGCACCCACGGCCGGCCCCAGGTCCGGCCAAAAATACGATCATAGCTGCTACAGACCGATATAATGCGCCGTACTCTTTCTTTTTGCATCCTATGAGCATGTTGTATTACTGGCTGGCTTTTTCCTTGGGCATGGTGTTTTACGCCGCCTACTTGTCGCAGTCCTTTTTGCTGTCGCAAGGCATCCTCTACATGAAGGAAAAAGATCAATCGCCGCCCCTGCTCTGGCTGTTCACCCGCCTGATCGGCTTTATTCTGCGCACCATTCCCGGCTTGCTGATGCGCCCCATCCCCCTGATTCTGTGGGTCGTGGGCATGGGGCTGACGGTGCAATACAGCTTCGCGCTTTAAGCCAGGCAGCCCCCAACCCTCTTGTTCACTGCACGGACGGCCAGGATGGGGGACTCCCGCTCCCCCTGCTTGCGACTCCCAGTCAAGCATCCTGCGCCTGTCAGTCAATTCATCGCCACCTTCCCCTCCTACACTGACGCAAACCAAGACGACCGGGCTCGGTAAGCAGCGCGGTCTGGCGATCAGGATCGCGGATACCGCGACAAGGAGGATGTATGCAGACAAGAAAAATCGTCCGGGCAGCCGCCGTACAGGCCGCCTCTCCCAACTACGATCTGGCAACGGGTGTTGATAAAACCATTGAGCTGGCTCGTCAGGCCCGCGATGAGGGCTGTGACCTGATCGTGTTTGGTGAAACCTGGCTGCCCGGCTATCCCTTCCACGTCTGGCTGGGCGCACCGGCCTGGTCGCTGAAATACAGTGCCCGCTACTATGCCAACTCGCTCTCGCTGGACAGTGCAGAGTTTCAACGCATTGCCCAGGCCGCACGGACCTTGGGTATTTTCATCGCACTGGGTTATAGCGAGCGCAGCGGCGGCAGCCTTTACCTGGGCCAATGCCTGATCGACGACAAGGGCGAGATGCTGTGGTCGCGTCGCAAACTCAAACCCACGCATGTAGAGCGCACCGTATTTGGTGAAGGTTATGCCCGTGATCTGATTGTGTCCGACACAGAACTGGGACGCGTCGGTGCTCTATGCTGCTGGGAGCATTTGTCGCCCTTGAGCAAGTACGCGCTGTACTCCCAGCATGAAGCCATTCACATTGCTGCCTGGCCGTCGTTTTCGCTATACAGCGAACAGGCCCACGCCCTCAGTGCCAAGGTGAACATGGCTGCCTCGCAAATCTATTCGGTTGAAGGCCAGTGCTTTACCATCGCCGCCAGCAGTGTGGTCACCCAAGAGACGCTAGACATGCTGGAAGTGGGTGAACACAACGCCTCCTTGCTGAAAGTGGGCGGCGGCAGTTCCATGATTTTTGCGCCGGACGGACGCACACTGGCTCCCTACCTGCCTCACGATGCCGAGGGCTTGATCATTGCCGATCTGAATATGGAGGAGATTGCCTTCGCCAAAGCGATCAATGACCCCGTGGGCCACTATTCCAAACCCGAGGCCACCCGTCTGGTGCTGGACTTGGGGCACCGAGACCCCATGACTCGGGTGCACTCCAAAAGCGTGACCAGGGAAGAGGCTCCCGAGCAAGGTGTGCAAAGCAAGATTGCCTCAGTCGCTATCAGCCATCCACAGGACTCGGACACACTGCTAGTGCAAGAGCCGTCTTGATCCCAAAAGATGACAAGGCCCGGACAGTTTGCCCGGGCCTTGATTCCTTCTGCTCCCCGGCCCTGCATCCGCATCGTCCTGGTCGGAAATTATCGACCCCTGCCACTCTTTCTGGTCTGGCTCAAACCAGAGATCTTGCCTGATACTTAGTCAGTCCAGTTGATCGCAGTCCCTGCCGTCAGCCTTTGGACCCAAGACGGAGAGATCATCAATGGAGCAATGGTCCACCACGGCAGTTCCCGCTACTCGGCGCGCCCCCTATTGGATGGAGGCCGTCAACAAAGCTTACGTGCAGCTGGAATGCGCCGTCCCCTCCCGTTCCGCTACCCCTTTCTTCGGGGCCATTACGCGACGTGAACTGGCAGAGGTGAGCCTATCTCGTATCTCCTCGACCACCCAGACCGTGCTGCGCACGCCACTGCAAATTTCCAGAGCATCTGAGGATATTTTTCTGCTCAGTATTCAAGTGGCAGGAGCGGGACAACTAATTCAGGATGAAAAGACCGCTAAACTGAAACCCGGCGATCTGGCCCTGTACGACTCCACCCGCCCCTATCAACTCCTGTTTGACCAGGACTTTGAGCAGTATGTCCTGTCTTTGCCCGGCTCCATCCTGCGCAAGCGTTTGCGCAATGCCGAAGATATGACAGCCTGCAAAATAACCAGCGCCCAATCCGGCACGGCACGCCTGCTCGCCTATATGGTGAGCGAGCTGATGGCCTGCCCACCAACCGGCGGGCCTATTGTGGATCTATCACTTGCCGACAGCCTGGTCGGTATTCTGGTGGCAGCGCTGGCCGAGAATCTGGGCAGCCCGTCCTTAAAGGACGATACGGGAACCGTGCGGCGCGACCGGATCAAAGCCTATGTATTGGAGAATCTGCGCGACCCCGAGCTGAATATAGGCAAGATTGCCAATCGCCTGGGCCTGACAGCCAGCACCGTGCATCGCGCCTGGGAAGGCGAGGCCGACTCACTGACAAACTGGATTTGGTCCATGCGCCTGCAAGGCGCTGAACAGGATTTGCGCCGTCTAGCCTATCACCACAAGACCATCACTGAAATTGCGTATCACTGGGGCTTCAGCAGCTCTGCCCATTTCAGCCGGGCATTTCGGCAGCGCTTTGGTGTGCCGCCTAAAGAGGCCCGCGAAAGTATGCGGGCCCAGGTCCAAACAAACACGATGCCTATCTGATCCGGCGGTCCAGCGATCAGGCGATCAGGCAATCGCCTTGCCGTCATTCAGAGCCAGCAGGCCCTTGATCAGACGGTACAGAATCCACACGCTGACAATCACGATGGTCACGAAACCGACCAGAATCGCCATCAACAAGACAGACAGCGCCACACCAAGCAATCCCCACCAGAACGTACGGATTTGCCAATCAAAGTGCGATTCCAGATAGGTGCCGCGCACTTCATCGCGCTTGATGTAGTTGATGATGATGGCGACCAGGGCGGTGATGCCGCCAAACATGGACAAGATGTACAGCGCGTAATTGATCAGAGTCAGATTACGCAGACTGACCAACTGGTTTGTACCGTCGCCTTGTGGGACCGGGTTCATTTCTTCATTCATCCGTAACTCCTTGGAAAAACAAACGGTAGCGTTACCTATCCCGTAACGCTACCGAAGAAAACCTGTTCAGGTCAGTGACTGCCCGGAGATTAACGCAGTCCAATAAATGGCATGGCGGAACCGGGAACCAGGCTTTCTGGCAACTTACCGTCCCATTTTTCCACCGCATTCAAATTGACCAGATTGGTATTCTGGGCCAATGCCTGGGCCCTGGCAGAAATGGCCTTGGCTTCGGCGTCACCACGCAGGCGAATACCGTCCGCTTCGGCCATGTAGCGTTCGCGCTGAGCGCGGGCTTCTGCTTCAGCCTGAACCACTTTGATTTCAGCCTGAATGGAAGCAGTTTCTTTTTGCTGGCGGGTGGTTTCAATTTGAACCTGAGCCAACATGCGGTTTTCAATCGATTGCTCGTAGGCTTTGGAGAACGACACTTCCTCAACCTGCACACCCATCATTTGCAATGGAGCGGACTCCAGGGTCACGCGCATGGCTTCGTTGATGTCAGCACCCAGCTTCTCGCGATTCTGAATCGACTGAGCAGCAGTGTACTTACCAAACACGTTCTTGATCACGTCCAGAGCCTTACGTTCCAGCAAGCGGGCTTCCAGGGCATCAAGTGAACCGTACTCGGAATACAGCTGAGCCACATCAGTTTCAGGCACGCGGTACGTTACCGAAGCCACCATGGAGGCGGACTGCTGGTCAAAACTATACGCCTCAAGCTGCATGCGAACCGTGTGATCACGTACCGAAATGGTACGTACCGTGTCAAAGAACGGAACCTTGAAGTCCAGGCCAGGTTCGGCCACGCGAACCAGCTTACCGTTACGCAGCACCACGCCACGTTCACCCTGGTCTACCTGCAAGAACGAGCCCATGGAGGCCACGATCAGGATCAGGAAAATAACAACCGCCGCTCCCAGGAAACCCAGTCCCTTGGAGTAGTTGGCAGTGCCACCTTCTGGCTTTGTTTTAGCAGCCAGTTTCGTAAATGGATTTTTATCAGTGCTCATCACGGCTTCCTTTATGTGGCTGACGCGTCTGGTCTTTTAATTGACGACGTTCCACCATCAGTTGCCGTATGCCTTTGGCAATCAGGTAGGCCAGCACAGCGGCCCCCAACAAAATCAAGATGATACGCATGACGCTTCAGTCTTCCCACTAGATTTCAGTCAGAGCGCAATTATCCCCGATTCCTTCTGTCACGCTCAGAAAAGAAGCGTCAAAATATGACAAATGGACAGTATTGCTGGTAACAAATCTTGAACAGGCGCCATGGCGACGCCCGTGAAAATGGAAAAAGCGGATTCGTTGCTTATTCGAGGGAAGCCAGGGCAGCGTCCAGCTCAGCCAGATGAGCCTGTACCGGCGGTACATCGCTACGGGTTGCAACCAGTCGCAGGATATGGTTTTTACTGATCTGGAAGGTACGCATCAACTGCTCCAGTTCAGCCGTGGAGTATTGGCGTGCGTTATCGCGCAAAGCCGCTTCCAGCGCATCCAGTTGCTCGTAAACCGAGTCCAGATCTTCGCGCTCCTGGATATAGAGACGAGTCAGCCAGATATGGCGTCCCACGCTATCCCATTGCTCCAGCCCGGCAAAGCCATACTTTTGCGTCAGGCTGTTCAATTGACGATAAATGTCCGAACCGCGCTCGACCTGATCCACCTCCAGCATGGGTGGGAAGCCGTCTGGCAGACCGCCATCCCAAACCGGCTCGCTACGCTCCACGGTTTGCAGCACCGGCAAGATCTCACCCAGGCTTTGCACATAACGAGTCACGACCTGGTCATCCAATGCCAGCTCAGTTGACGATGCCAAAAAAGGCAGGCCCATCAAGGCCATGCTACAGATACAGAGGACTCGTTTAATCATCGCTCGCCCTAAAAAACAAGACCACCCGTCTTGAACGACGTAAAACACATTCGTCGATTGTAAGCACGGGAATGACTGCTTTTCTTTGCCTGTGCCAAAAACGACACAGCCTTTTCAATCCTCAACCGCCCTGGATTGAAAAGCCTTGCACTTTAAAAATTCATGCTGTTTGAAACGCTGCCGCCAAGGACTCTCTACGATTTCACTTCGCCTGAGTTGGCAAAAATAAAAAAGTAACAATTATTTTTTGTTCTTGTGTTTGGTAAGGCGTAATGCCCGTCCTGTTGTCGCTCTTGCTGCCTGAACCAGAGCCAGGTTTGCACAAAGCCAAACTTGAGCGCGGGTCCGAACACGGGCAGCGCTATGCGCCAGACAATAAAAAAAGCCCTTGAAAACAAGGGCTTAATTTAATTCCAGCTGGCGGAGACGGAGGGATTCGAACCCTCGATACGGGTATAAGCCGTATGCTCCCTTAGCAGGGGAGTACCTTCAACCTCTCGGCCACGTCTCCAGCTCTAGGAAAGAAGTAACTATAGCATTTTTAAAAAACCAATGCAAATAGCTAAAGGGATTATTTTTCCTGATCCAGCTCGAACGTCTTGTGCAGAGCACGCACCGCCAATTCCATGTACTTGTCGGCAATAATCACCGAGGTCTTGATCTCGCTGGTGCTGATCATCTGGATGTTGATGCCCTCTTCGGACAAGGCGCGGAACATGGAGCTGGCAATACCAGCGTGGTTACGCATGCCGATACCGACGATGGACACTTTGCACACGGCTTCGTCAAATACGATTTCGCCAGCACCCACAGCCGGGCCGACCTGGTTCATCAGCAGTTCCTTGGTACGCAGCGCGTCATTGCGGCTGACGGTAAAGGAAAAGTCTGTGGTGCCCTGAACCGACAGGTTCTGCAAAATCATGTCGACTTCGATGTTGGCCGCTGCGATGGGGCCCAGAATGGAATAGGCCACGCCGGGAGTGTCGGGAACGGCACGCAGGGTGAACTTGGCTTCATCACGGCTGAAGGCGATGCCAGAGACAACGGCAGCTTCCATTTTTTGGTCTTCCTCGAAAGTAATCAGCGTACCCGAAGACATTTCTTCTTCGAGCGAAATCATGGGGTCGGTCATGGAGGACAAGACGCGCACAGGCACCTTGTACTTGCCAGCAAATTCTACAGACCGGATTTGAAGAACTTTGGAGCCCAAAGAGGCCATTTCCAGCATTTCTTCAAAGGACAGCACTTTCATGCGACGTGCTTCGGGCACGACGCGCGGGTCGGTGGTGTAGACACCATCCACATCGGTAAAGATCAGGCATTCGCTGGCCTTCATGGCAGCGGCAACAGCCACTGCGGAAGTATCCGAGCCACCACGACCCAGGGTCGTGATATTGCCTTCATCATCCACACCCTGGAAACCGGTCACAACGACCACACGGCCTGCGTCCAGATCCTGGCGAATGCGGGTGTCATCAATAGAGCTAATGCGGGCACGGGTGTAGGCATTGTCGGTCTTGACGGGAACTTGCCAACCGGCATAGCTGCGGGCGGGAACGCCCTGGGCAGCCAAGGCCATGGCCAACAAAGCGCTACTGGCTTGTTCGCCCGTAGCGGCCAGCATATCCAGCTCGCGTGGATCAGGCTGAATGCTCAGTTCTTTGGCCAGGCCTAGCAAACGGTTGGTTTCACCGGACATGGCCGAAGGAACCACCACAACTTGGTGCCCGGCGGCATGCCATTTGGCAACCCGACGCGCCACATTCTGGATGCGCTCGATCGAGCCCATCGACGTGCCGCCATATTTATGTACGATCAGGGACATCTTTTACTCTGCATCAAAGGGCTAAGGTCTGGGATAGACACAAAACCCAACTATTCTAACGACTTTCTGTGCCCCAAGCGCAGGCTCTACCACATACACACGCAAAAAAACACATACTTTGTCGACTCAACACCATAGCCCACGCTCCTGCCACAGGCCACCCCAAACTACTTACTTGCTTGATCGGCCACCAGGCCTGCTTGCTGGTCGCCTGGACCGGCAGATTCGATCTGCACCCGGCCTCGCACACAGCGCACCAGGTTCTGTCCATGCTTCCACATCAAATTTCTGTCGTGCCCCCGGGCATGCAGCCCGCGCAGTTGCTTGAGCAGTTCTGCCAGACGCGCGTGCGTAGGCAAGCCAGCGCCCTGCTCCTGCAACCAATAACGGAGCACCAGGCTTTGCCGCGCTGGCTCCAGGCTACGCCACGCCACCAAACTGAAACTGCGTCCTGTTTCATCAGGTTCCAGTGTCTGCCAGTCCTGGCTGGCCACACTATCCAATACTTCCTGCGTTTCGCGGCTTAGCTGGGCTTGACGCTGCAAACGGCTTTGCCAGCCCGGCCAGCGCGCGTCGAGTACAGGCGTGAGCAAATCGCGCACTGCGCCACGGGTGTAATCAGGATTGATATTGGTGGGATCTTGTACCGCATGCCAGCCCGTGGCTGCGGCAAACGCATCACTGGCTTGAAGAATAAGTGCCCTGGGCTGCTCCAGCCAGGGTCGCCAGTACTGCAATTGATCGCGCTGCATACGGGGTGCCATCGCCCCCAGACCGGTTGTACCCGTGCCACGCAGCAAACGCATCAGAACTGTTTCGGCCTGATCATCTTGATGATGAGCCAGCAGTACATGCTGCAAGCCAACAAAGCGCGCCAGTTCAGCCAGGCCCTGATAACGGGCATCACGCGCGGCGGATTCCATGCCATCAGCGCTTAGACGGCGGGACTGTACCTGGACCCGCAAGCTGTGACAGGGTCGCTGCAAACGCGCAGCCAGGTCATGCACATGCGCTTGCCACTGATCGGCAATGGCTTGCAGGCCGTGATGAATATGGAAAAAATGAAGTGTGACTTTGCGGCGGCTGGCCCAAAAATGGGCATGTACCGCCAGCATTGCCGAGTCCGCACCACCACTCAAGGCTACCGCGACTGTGTCGCCGCTTTTAAAACTTAGGTGATGGTTAAGCGCCTCCAGCAGCGGGGGTGAGGGGCTAAAGCCCCCCAGCTGACTGGAAGGCAATGGATCAGGCACGAGCTTCCTGATAACGGCCGTAGGCCAGGAGACGTTCCATACGCTGCGCCAGCAGCTGTTCGGTGCTCAGGCCCGAGACCTGACGCAAGGCATCAGCCAGGGCACGGCCCAATTGGCGCGCCATCATGGTGGGATCGCGATGTGCGCCACCAATGGGCTCGTTGATCACGCGATCGACCAGGCCCAGTTCTTTCAGACGGGGAGCGGTAATGGCCAGGGCCTCAGCCGCCACGGGCGCCTTGTCCGCACTACGCCACAGAATCGAGGCACAACCTTCGGGCGAGATCACGGCGTAGGTGGAGTATTGCAGCATGGAGACCACGTCACCCACGGCAATCGCCAACGCACCACCCGAACCGCCTTCACCAATAATGGTGGAGATGATAGGTACACGCAGTTTGGCCATGGCAAACAGGTTATGACCGATTGCCTCGGACTGACCACGCTCTTCAGCGCCAATACCAGGGTAGGCGCCGGGAGTATCAATGAAGGTAAAGACAGGGATACCAAATTTTTCCGCCAACCTCATCAAGCGCAGGGCTTTACGGTAGCCTTCGGGGCGCGGCATGCCGAAGTTGCGACGGGCACGCTCTTTGGTATCACGACCTTTCTGGTGACCAATCACCATGCAAGGCGTACCGTTGAAACGGGCCAGACCACCCACAATTGCCAGGTCGTCCGCATACATGCGATCGCCATGCAGTTCGTGAAAGTCCGAGAAGATCTGGTTTACATAGTCCAGGGTGTATGGACGTTGTGGATGGCGAGCAACCAGGGCCGTTTGCCAAGGCGTGAGCTTGGCGTAAATGTTCTTGGCCAGCGTCTGGCTTTTTTGCTGCAGACGGCTGAGTTCCTCTGAAATATCCACAGCGGAATCAGATTGCACATAGCGGAGCTCTTCGATTTTGCCTTCGAGCTCGGCCAAAGGCTGCTCAAATTCCAGGAATGTATTTCGCATGTCGGTTCTTAAGGTTTAGGCCTAATTTAATATCGTACCGCAACTGTGTTCAGACTGCGCCACAGATGCCAGGTAGCCACCGTGCACCACGGTGCCCACGCTTGAGCAACTTCACGCGCCTCGAACCGGGATACCGGCTCGCCGCTGAAATAGTGCTGAGAGATTGCCTTGAGCAGGCCCGCATCATCCAAAGGGAGAACATCGGGCCTGTGCAAGTTGAAAATCAGAAACATATCAGCCGTCCAGCGACCGACGCCACGAATGGCGCACAGGTCCGCAATAACGGCTTCGTCAGACAGGGACTGCCATGCCTGGGGGTCGATTTTACGAGCATCAAAGTGAGTCGCCAAATCAACAATATATTCGGCCTTGCGTTTGGGCAAACCCAAACCATGCAGGGCCTCGTAACCCAGCTCCAAAATAAGTTCAGGCGAGAGCGCCTGGCCGCAGCCGTCCAGCAGCTTGCGCCACAGCTGGTCCGCCGTACGCGAGGCCAGTTGCTGGCCCACGATGGAACGCACCAAAGTGGTGAAAGCCGGAGCCTGATGTTGCAGCCAGTAGTCGCCATGCTGGGGGATGAGCTTGCGCAAGATACGATCGCGCTTCATCAGCTGGGCGCACGCGTCGTCCCAGTAATCAGGTTTGCCCACCAAACGAACTTGAGGGCCGGATTGAACGCCGCTTAGGCCCTGCGCCATTGTGTTGCTCCACCTGGCCGATCTTCCAGCTCTACGCCCTGCTCTTTAAGCTGCTCACGGATGGCGTCGGCGCGCGCAAAGTCGCGGTTCTGTTTAGCCTGGCCGCGTTCAGCCAGAAGCTCGTCAATCTGAGCGTCGCTCAAGGAATCGGCACCGGCCACGCTGGCCGCCTGACCAAAGCGAGTGCTGGCTCGCCAGTAGACGGCCGGGTCCACTTGCAACAGACCAATCACGCCACCCAGAGCGCGCATCAAACCGGCGGCCTGCGCATCCTTGTCGCGGTTGGCTTGCCCTGCCAGTTCAAACAGAACGGCAACAGCGCCAGCCGTATTGAAATCGTCGTTCATGGCTTCGGCAAACGCCAGAGCGGGGCCTTGAGTCCAGTCAATCTGGACATCGGCGGCAGGAACGTGTTGAAGGGTCTGGTACAGACGGTCCAAAGCCTGCTGAGCATCGCGCAGATTATCTGGCGCGTAGTTTTGCAAGCTGCGGTAATGATTGCGCACAATAAAGAAGCGCAGCATTTCAGCTTCACGCGGATTGGCGATGTAGCTGCTTTCTTCGTCGGCCAGACCTTCGGGGGCCACGGTATCGCGAATGCGACGGAAGTTGCCCAGGGACTTGGACATTTTCTCCGAGTCCACCATCAGGGGACCGCAGTGCATCCAGACATTGGCCAACTGGCCGCCAAAGGCGCCTTCCGTTTGGGCAATTTCGTTTTCGTGGTGAGGGAACTTCAAGTCCGGGCCACCGCCGTGAATATCCAGGGGCAGACCCAGCAGTGCCTTGCTCATGGCCGAGCACTCGATGTGCCAGCCTGGACGACCCAGGCCGTACGAGGATTCCCACTTGGATTCAGCGGGCTCGTCTTCTTTAGCCGACTTCCACAGCACAAAATCCAGAGGGTCACGCTTGGCCGAGTTCAGGGCAACACGCTCACCGGCACGCAGATCATCCAGGGAGCGGCCCGACAGCTTGCCGTAGCCGGGGAACTGACGCACCGCGTAGTTCACATCACCGTCTTCGGACTGATAAGCCAGTCCGTTTTCTTCCAGCTTGGCAATAATGCCCAGCATATCGGGCACATGCTGTGTGGCACGCGGCTCCGAATCGGGGCTTTGCACGCCCAACGCCTTTTCGTCGGCATGCATGGCTGCAATATAGAAGTCCGTCACCTGAGACATCAATTGCTTGCGCTCGACGGCACGGCGGATGATCTTGTCATCAATATCGGTAATGTTGCGCACATAGGAGACGCGGTAGCCGCTTGCTCGCAACCAGCGCTGCACGATGTCAAAGCTGACCAGCATACGAGCGTGTCCCAGGTGACAGAAGTCGTACACCGTCATGCCACAGACGTACATACGTACGTGGCCCGGTTCAACCGGAGAAAACACCTCTTTAGAGCGTGACAACGAGTTATAAATGCGCAACATGGCCTGTAATCGTCATAAAATCGGAACCTTGTGCCAGAACAATTGCCCTTGGATCAGGTTCCGTATTTCCCGCCCGGCAAGAGGCAAGGTTAGAATGATGGTCAATAAGTATAGCAAGCAGACCTCGTTAAAGGCAGCAATCTACCAACCTTCCTGGTCTTCAAGCCAGATTTTATAGGCGCCCCCTCTGTGTTCAGTACACCTAGACGGACTCGGTTTCTCGCTCCTTGCACCCTGGCCCTTTTTCTGGCCCTGGGTCAAGCCGTGAGCGCCCAATCCCTGCCCGATTCGCCCCCGTCCAGCGCGCGAGTGAACGATCCCCTGCTGGATATCGCCCCCGAACCTGAACGTGGCTGGAAAGGTCTGGCCCGTGCCCTGGACGTGCTGGCCCCCAGCGTCGATACCTCTTTGCCGCTTAGCGCCGCTGAAGTCAGCCAGCGCATCAGCACCTTGATTGCCCAGGGTCGCCATGCCGACGCCTTGCAGGCGATCGAAAAACAGCTGGAGCAACGCAAGGACCGGGGCGAGCCCGGTGCCAATGTGCAACTGCTGTTTTTGAAGGCACGCGCCCTGTCGGCCAGTGGTGACCACAATGGCGCCATCAGCCTCTACCAGAACATGACCACCTATTACCCGGAGTTGCCCGAACCCTGGAATAATCTGGCAGCCGAGTACATTGCGCAGGACAAGCTGGACCTGGCCCTGGAAGCCCTGAAAATGGCTTTGACCGCCGATCCCTCCTACGCACTGGCCCGCGCCAATATGGGTGAAGTCCAACTGATGCTGGCCAATGACACCTACCGTCAGGCCGCCGCCAGTGGTGTGCCCAAAGCAGCCCAGCGTGCGCAACAAACTGGCCAAATTCTGCAACAATAAGATTTTTTCCTTGACTGGGTTGTCCCTATCTTATGTTTGCAAGCACATTTCAATGGTGTGATCAGGCTCGCAGCTTGCGCACCCTGCTTATTGCTGCCTGTATGGCTATGCCTATGATGAGCAGTCCGGCTATGGCAGCAGATTCTTCCACTTCTTCTGAAGGCACTTCTATGAGCACCTCTCCACGCGTCCAACTGCAGACGAACCAGGGCACCATCCTGATCGAACTGAACGCAGAAAAAGCCCCCAACACCGTAGCCAACTTTGTGGACTACGTGTCCAGCGGTTTTTACGATGGCACCGTGTTTCACCGTGTGATCAACAACTTCATGATCCAGGGCGGCGGCTTTGAGGCCGACATGAAGCAAAAAGCGACCAACGCTCCTGTCAAGAACGAAGCCGACAACGGTTTGAAGAACGACAAGTACACCCTGGCCATGGCTCGCACCTCCGACCCACACTCGGCTACGGCTCAGTTCTTCATCAACGTGGCTGACAACGACTTCCTGAACTTCACCGCTCCTACCGCCAATGGCTGGGGCTACGCCGTATTTGGCCGCGTGATCGAAGGTATGGACGTGGTCGACAAGATCAAGACCGTGCGCACCGGCAACAAGGGCTTCCACCAAGACGTGCCTGTTGAGGACGTCGTTCTGGAAAAAGCCACGCTTGTCGAATAAGCTCACGCTTGCGGGCAACATCTGGATTGCCGCGGACCTGCATCTGGGTCCGGACAATCCAGACACCGTCCAGGATTTCCTGCAGTTTCTGCACTCCGCCCAGCATCAAGCTCATGCCTTGATCCTGGGCGGTGATATTTTCAATGCCTGGATTGGTGACGATCAAATCGCCCACCCTGCTCCCTGGCTTGCTCAAGTCAGTGAGGCGCTGCGCACATTCGCGCAGCAGCACCCGCTTTATCTGATGCGCGGCAATCGCGACTTCCTGCTGGGCCAAACCTACGCCCGCCATGTCCATGCCACGCTATTGCCCGATCAAGTCATCCTGGACACCTCGGCCGGTTTGATTCTGATGTCACACGGCGATGAGTATTGCCTGGACGATCTGGCCTATCAACGCTTTCGCTATTGGGTACGCAAACCCTGGCTGCAAAAGCTGTACCTGGCCTGTCCGTTAAGTCTTCGCCAGCGCATTGCCGACTCTGCCCGTGCGGGTAGCCAGCGCGGCAAGCAATACAAGTCCAAAGACATTATGGATGTGCAGCCTGCAGCTATTGTGGCAGCCTGCGAGGCGCATCCTGTGCAGGCCATGGTTCATGGCCATACACATCGCCCTGCAGTACATGACATTCCCGGCTTTGAGCCGGTACGCCGCTGGGTACTCCCGGATTGGGAATCTGACTCCTCGGAAGGAGGACGACGGGGCGGCTATATCAGCATTGAAGGTGTACAGATCTGCTTGCACCAGTGGGGGCAAGAGGATCAGTGTCAGACACTGGGACCTCAGTAAGAGTGACTTCACCTACAGCCAGCTAAATTTGAGCTCCGCGTCTTTTTATACCTTCTTGCGATAAAACCTGTTTTTCCTCACACGGTGCTGGTGGCAGGAATCAAGGTGGCTGCATAAGCATTTTTGAGGGGGCAATTGGGCTCGACCTGGCGGGTCTCCGGCCCGTGCTACGCACGGGTTCCCTGGTCTCTTGCAGTATCCAGGCGCCCTGTGAACTCGCGGGGTGGTTCGTCCCCCGGACGAACCACAAGCGCCCCGCTCAAACAGCACAGGGCTTGCATCCTGGATACTGCAAGAGCCTGCGGCCAGAGCCCTGACTCGCCCGTCGAGCCCAATTGCCCCCTCAAAAACGCAAAAGAGACCGTGATTTTTGCCAACAAGATACTTTCACTCGCGGCTACTAAAGAGAACCACCGAAAACTGGTATCGGGCCCCAACACAATCCATCAGCACCATGATCAGCAAGGCTGCTTGTCCCCTCCTCACTGTGAGCCTCTCGGTTCGTCTGCCCCGGTATCCGGGGCGGTTCAGACTGCTTGCCGCAGGCGGTGCTCGGATACGGGGTGCAAGCGCCCTTCTGTTTGAGCGGGGCGCTTGTGTCTTGTCCGGGGGACAAGACACCCCGCGAGTTAAGGGCGCGCCCGTATCCGAACACCGACAAGGGCACCGGTGCACAGCACCGGCAAGTAGTCAGCCCGGATACCGGGGCAGACGAACCGAGAGGCGTCTTGCTGAGACCAAGCTCCCTTCAATGAACCGCAGCGTATCAAAGGCAAGACAAGACAAACCAGGCCAGACTAAATGACGGGCGACAAACCCGCTATTTACTAACAAACCCCAGAACACAATAGTCACCGAAAAGTGCCTATCAAGTTGGTACATCGCTAGATAAGCGAACAGACAGACGGATAGATAGGTAGGTAGGTAGGTAGGCAAAGTATGTAAGTGAAAGACGACATTTACCGAGCCTCCCTGAAAAGAAAAATCCCCGCTGGCAGATAAACCAAGCGGGGATTTCAAAACCTCTAAGGCGGCAAAGACCTAAGTCATCAGCCACACAAACAATACTCCGCCCAACGCAATCCGATACCAGGCAAAAGGACGATAGGTACGGCTGGACACAAAGCGCAGCACGGCCTTCACCAGGAACAAGGCGCTAAAGAAAGCAGCAACAAAGCCCACAATAATCGCGGTGCTTTGATCTGCACTCAAGGACGCGCCGTTGCGATACAGGTCGTAAACCGTGGCGGCCAGCATGGTGGGCATGGCCAGAAAGAAAGAAAACTCCGTGGCAGTCTTGCGCTGAATACCGGCCAGCATGCCGCCGATAATGGTGGCACCCGAACGTGAAGTACCTGGCACCATGGCAATACACTGGGCAAAACCAACCACCAAAGCCTGCTTCCAGGTGATCTCTTCCAAGGCAAAGGCGGTGGCCTTTTGCGAGGTAGCGGTTTCACCCTGATCCAGCTCCGACGTGTTCTTCGCGTACTGCGGTTTGCGCTCGACCCACAGCATCAACAAACCACCCAATACCAGCGTGAACACAAACACAATCTGGTGATGGAACAGCGCTTTAACGTACTGAATCGTCAAGGCACCAATAACGGCAGCGGGCAAAAAGGCAATCAGCAGATTGCGAGTGAACATCAGCTCGGTGCGATCACCGCGCAAGACCCCGGTGATCAGCTGAATCAAACGGGCGCGAAAAATCCAGATCACGGCCAGAATCGAACCAAACTGAATGACAACCTCGAAGACCTTGGCATCACCGGAGGAAAAATCAATCCAGGAACCCAGGATCAGCAAGTGCGCCGTACTGGAAACCGGAATGAATTCCGTGATGCCCTCAACAATCCCCAGAAACAGGGCTTTCAACAAATAGAGAGTTTGCTCAGTCATGTTGTCCGAATCAAAGCCAATAAAAATTAAGATGCCAGAAATGGATCGATTTGTTCATCATCGTAAGGCACACGTTCCAGGCTGACCTGGGCAATGCGACGCCCTTCCAGCTCTTCCACCTTGAAGCGATACACCGCATCGCTTTGCTCAAGCACACACACATCGCCCACCTTGGGCAATTGTCCGAAACGCGTCAGCAGATAACCGGCCAGGGTGGCATATTCTTCCTCTTCATCCACCAGACCATCCACGCCCAGCATCTGTTCCAGATGATGCAAGTCCGTAGAGCCATCCAATAGCCAATGGTCCTGGGACTCCTGAACAATATCGGGTGTCTCGTCCTCACTGGGGAAGTCGCCGGCAATCGCCTCGAAAATATCCAAAGGCGTGACCAAACCTTCAATGGTTCCGAACTCGTCCGTCACCATAACCAGTTGCCCACGGCTTTGCTTGATGGTTTCCATCAGGTCCAAAATCCCGATGGACTCATACACAAAAACCGGCTGACGCAATTGGTCCAGACGGATATGACCATGAATCAGCAGGTCTGCCAGTAACTCTTTGCTTCGACCAATGCCAATAACCTCATCGAGCGAACCACGACACACTGGCACCATGCTATGAGGCTCATGTGTCATCTTTTCGCGCAAGACCTCAGGATCGTCCTGCACATTCACCCAGGTAATCGCATTGCGTGGCGTCATCACCGAATGCACCGTGCGCTCGGACAAGGTCAATACACCACTGACCATATTGCGCTCTTCCTGACCGAACACCATTTGCGCCGCCGCACCGGGCAAATCCGGCCCGATGGCCGTTTCACCGGAAGCGGGACGCTTGCCCAACATGCGCAGCACAGCCTCGGCCGTACGCTCACGCATGGGACGACCTGCCTGCAGCATACGCAACTTGCGACGCGCCAGCTGATTGAACATTTCGATCAGAATGGAGAAGGAAATGGCCGCATACAGGTAACCCTTGGGTACATGTACGCCAAAGCCTTCCACCAGCAAGGAGAAGCCGATCATCAATAAAAAGCCCAGGCACAGGATCACCACTGTGGGGCGACTATTGATATAAGCCGTCAAGGGTTTGGAAGCAACCAGCATGATGCCAATGGCAATGACCACCGCCGCCATCATGATGGGCAGGTGCTCGACCATACCCACCGCAGTAATGACCGCATCGATGGAGAACACGGCATCCAGCACCACGATCTGCGCCACGATGACCCAGAAGCTGGCATACATGCGCGAGCCGGAAGCATGAGCGCTGCGGTTCTCAATACGTTCGTGCAGCTCCAGTGTGCCCTTGAACAGCAGGAAAAAACCACCCACGATCATGATCAGATCACGGCCTGAAAAATCCAGACTGAATATGGAGATCAAGGGGTCGGTCAGCTGCACCAGATGGGACATGGCCGTGAGCAAGCCAAGGCGCATCAGCAAGGCCAGTGACAGGCCCAACACACGAGCCCGGTCACGCTGCGCCGGAGGCAGCTTGTCGACCAAAATTGCAATGAACACCAGGTTATCGATGCCCAGCACAATTTCCAGAACTACCAGTGTGAGTAACCCAACCCAGGCGGTCGGGTCCATCAACCACTCCATCTCAGCTCCTTGGCGCTGTGATTAAAAGAACACCCCGGCAATGCCGGGGTCTAGGTTCTTAATCTTGCAGGTGCGACAGCATCTGAATAAAGATCTTCGGACTGGCGGCAATCACATTGCCAGTCTCTTTCCAGGTTTGTTCGCCTTCAAAGTCGCCCACCAGACCGCCGGCTTCGGTCACCAGCAAAGTGCCGGCAGCCAGATCCCAAGGTTGCAGGTTGACGGCGCAGAAGCCATCCAGACGACCTGCAGCCACATAAGCCAGATCCAAAACCGTTGCACCCACGCGACGCACTGCAGCACATTCGGCCAGCATATCGGCAAATGGAGAGGTGGGTTTCACGCCTGCACCCGAATCCGGCACGTGTGCACCGATCAAGGCATCGTGGTAACGGGTCTGGCCCGAGACACGAATACGACGGTCGTTCAGGAAAGCACCACCGCCACGGCTGGCCGTGAACATTTCATTACGGTTGGTGTCGTAAATAACGGCATGGGCAGCCTGACCACGGTGCATCAAGGCAATCGAAATCGCGTAGCACGGAAAGCCGTGGATAAAGTTGGTGGTGCCATCCAGAGGATCAATGACCCACTGGTATTCGGGAGTACCTTCACCTGCGGGTTCCAGCGGTGGTCGCTCGCCCGTTTCCTCTCCGATAAAACCGTGATCGGGGTAGGCTTCGCTCAACACTTCAATGATGGCTTCCTCTGCTGCGCGATCCACTTCCGTGACATAATCTTTAGGGCCTTTACGCGCAACCGACAGGTGCTGGAGGTCCAGACTGGCGCGAGAGATAATGGTGCCGGCACGGCGAGCCGCCTTGATGGCGGTATTGAGCATCGGGTGCATGGAAATTCCGTTTTTTTAACAATAATTGAGCCTGCCTGGCGTGCCCTGTGGCAGGGCAAAATCGCGTGAGCAGACACAGGAAGCGTAGCTTCAAAGTAGCTATTTTAAATGACTCAGACGCAAGCATCGGCATTTGATGATAATTTTCACCGGGTTCGCTTCATTATGGTGCAACCCAGCCACCCTGGAAACGTGGGCGCAGCAGCGCGGGCGATCAAAACCATGGGCTTTGGCGACTTATGTCTGGTCGACCCGCTAGACCCGGACGTTGCACAAAACCCTCAGGCAATCTCGCTGGCCAGCGGTGCCGTCGACGTTTTGGAGCAAGCAACTATTGTTCCCACTCTGGCGCATGCACTGGAACCGGTCACTCTGGCTTTTGCCCTGACGGCCCGCCCCCGCTACCTGGGACCGCCAGCCGCCGATATACGTCAGACTGCCGAACTGAGCCGAGAGCATCTGCGCCAGCACGCCGGAACCGTCGCCATTGTGCTGGGGACCGAACGCGTGGGCCTGACCAACGATCACATCAGTCAGTGCCAATACGTCTGCCATATTCCGGCCAATCCTGAGTACAGCTCCCTGAATGTCGCCCAGGCCTTGCAACTGGCCGCCTGGGAATTGCGCTACGCCCTGCTGGCTGAAAGCGGTGCCAGCCTGCTGCCCAATACGGAGGGCAAGGCAGACCCCGGCAAGGAGCTGGCTCCTCAAGCCAAGGTGCAAGCCTTGCTGCAACACTGGGAACAGGCCATTGAAAGCGTCAAGTTCCTGGACCCCAAGCACCCCAAGAAACTGGTGCCCCGCATGCAGCACCTGTTCGGGCGCGCCCAGCTTAGTTTGGACGAAGTGGATATGTTGCGCGGCCTGTGTACCGCCATGATCAAAACCGCCAAAACAGCGGGCCACCCCATCCCCGAACAGCGTAAAGACGAATCGGCAGGCCCGGAACATCGCTAAAACCTGCATTCAAACGCGCTACCCCTCTTGCCCGCTGCACCCAGCGGGCATTGTCTTTTATGAGCGATCACACAGTGGACACTTTCTTGGCGGGCGTATATTCTTACTAAGTTACTTTTTCGGTAAGCAATAGCTGTTTTCAAGCATGAACACTCCCGAGACCGTAGAACCGCAGGATCAGGCCGGGCCGCGTACCTTGCAACGCGGCCTGCTGGTGCTCAAGACTTTGCAGAATCATCAAGGCAAAGGGCTGAGCGTCACCGACCTGTCACGCGCCACGCAGTTACAGCGCCCTACCATCTACCGGCTGCTGGCCGCCCTGATCGATCACGGTCTGGTCCAGAACAGCAGTCATAGCCGTCGCTACAGCGCCACGCGCCAGGATCAGGGCCTGTTTGGACTGGACCCGCGTGTCACCATCATGCAGCCCATCATGCAAGAGCTGGCTCAACAGACTGGCGACGCGGTCTTTCTGGTGGGCCGCGATGGCGACGACTCCGTTAGCCTGTGGCGCGAAATTGGCCCCTACCCGGTACAGATTCTGGCCACTTATGTAGGCAAGCGTCAGCCTTTGGGCGTGGGTTCGGGTGGCATGGCCTATCTGGCCACACTTGGGGACGAAGCAATCGAGCAGATTATCGAACGAAATGCCAATCAACTGGATCAGTACGGTGGCATGACTCAGCGCGAGATGCGCCAGTTGGTCACCAACACCCGTATCCGGGGCTACTCGGTTGTAGGCAACTACGCCGTACGCGGTGCTTTGGGTGTGGGCTGCGCGCTGTGCGATCACAAAGGCCGCCCCATTCTGGCCATGAGTGTCACGGCCATTACCGAGCGCATGCCTGCGCCACGGCAAAAAGAAATTGCCGGTTTGCTGCGCGACGCGCTGGATTCGGTCGCCGACAAGTTTTAAATCTGAGCGGATTTCTCCCCCTGAACGGTGCCGGGACCGTTAACACCCTCATCCGCACACAGTCTGCCCTGTGTGCTTTTTTACACCTCGAACCTCCCCCCTCCGCCTGCTTTCATCATCAACGCAGGTGGATCTTCCAGACTCAGCCTGTCAAAACAAGGGAAACTACGCTGGCGATAAGCCTGGTCCCTTCCCAAGCCGCACTCATCCCAGCTTGGCTTCTGAAAAAAGCAGTGCCGTTTCAAACAGTGCCCTATCCGTCATTCAAACTGATCCTCTAATCAGTTCGTTTTAGCTAAATATCCCCATTTCTCAAAAAACAGTCGGCTTTATATCGAAAGCCGCTTGTCGCGGCGCGCACTCGCCCTTTTCTCCCTAGGGTTAACGCGCCATCGTTTCGCCGCGCGTAAATAAAACAACATTTGCTTTATTGATCCACGCACTAGCCTGTCGCTATCTTGTGGGCACAACGATAAGCCCCCTAAGGGGCACACCATAAAAAAGGAAGGCGAGATACAGGCAACAGTCATTACCGAGGAGTACGCGCTAGCGGGACTGTGTATCCAGCATCCACATCCATCAGCCGACCCACTAGCCAGGTCGGGGAGACAAAAACAAGGATAAGTTCATCATGAACACCACTGCTACCCTCTCGGCCAAACCCAGGCCAAACTTGCTGACCCGCTTTACCAATATCTGCGTGCGTTACGTAGAAAAGTGGATGCCGGACCCGTATCTGTTCGCCGTCATCCTGAGCTTGCTGGTTGTAGGACTGATTGCCCTGTTTGTCGATGGCGCCACCCCCGGAGGAATGGTGGATGCCTGGTATCGCGGGGTATGGGGCCCCAAAAGCATTTTCACCTTTGCCCTGCAAATGGTGCTGATTCTGGTAACGGGCTACACCCTGGCCGAAGCACCGCCCTTGAAACGCGCCATCATCTGGTTGGCCTCCCGTGCCCGCACACAAGTTGAAGGTGCCCTGCTGTGCTTTGCCGTGGGCGCGATCTTCTGCCTGCTGAACTGGGGCCTGGGTCTGGTGGCCGGTGCCCTGGTTGCACGCCAGGTTGCCCGCCGTCTGCCCAATGTGCACTTTGGTTATCTGATTGCCTCGGGTTATATGGGTTACCTGCTCTGGACTCAAGGTCTGTCCAGCTCGATTGCCCTGGCCAATACCGACCCCAACAGCCCCATCAACGTCATCCATCAACTGACCAGCATGACGGTGCCGTTCAGCCTGACCATTTTCCAGCCCTATAGCTGGATTCCAGTTGCGGCCCTGATCATCCTGCTGTTTCTGACGATCTGGCGCATGGAGCCTGACTACGCCTTGCCGCCCGACCCCGCCGTCTTTGCTGACATCGAAAAAGACCTGCCCAAAACCAAGCCCAGCACCCCAGCTGAAAAGCTGGAAAACCTGTGGATTCTGAATGTGCTGTTCTTTGCCGCGGGTATGTACTACTTCGTGCGCAGCGGTTTTGCGCTGAACATCTCATCCATGATCATGCTGTTTACCGTCACCGGTGCCCTGCTGCACTGGACGCCTATCCGCTTTATCAAATCCTTTGTCGAGTCCGCCAAAACGGCAGGCCCGCTGATTCTGCAGTACCCGCTGTATGGCGGCATCATGGGCTTGCTGGCCTATATCCCCATGGAAGGCGGTCGTGCCCTGGAAGAAATCCTGTCCTCCGCGCTGGTGACCGGGGCCAATGAATACACCCTGCCCTTCCTGACCTTTATCGCCTCCATCATCATCTCGCTGTTTGTTCCTTCCGGTGGCGGACACTGGGGTGTGCAAGGCCCCATCGCCGTGCAATCGGCCCTGGCCATTGGTCAGGACGGACCCGCCTACCTGGGCCTGATGTCCATGGCCGTGGCCTTTGGTGAAGCGGTAGCCAATATGATCCAGCCCTTCTGGCTTTTGCCTGTGCTGGCCATTGCGCGCCTGAATGTACGACAAGTGATGGGCTTTACCGTGGTGGCCTTTCTGATTGGCACCGTCATTTTGACGATTGCTATTCTTATCGCACCCTTCACGCTCTAAGGACTTGCCATGTCTGTGAATGATTTCGCTACCCGAAACAGGACATCCAGCCAGGAGGCTGCAGAGGCAGCAATTGCCCGCTACGAGCAAACCGAGGATCTGATTCAGGCCTTTGCCCATCTGGACAAGGAGCAGGTACGGCATGTCGCCCAAGAGCAGGAGAACAACACCGGCCCCTTGAAGGGGCTGGTCATCGGCATCAAGGATTTGATCAATACGGCGGACGCTCCAGCCACCTATGGTTCGCCCATTTATCGCGACAACCGCCCCACCCAGGACGCTGCCATTGTGCAGGCCCTGCGTGCGGCCGGTGCCGTGCCTTTTGGCAAAACCGTCACCACAGAATTTGCGCTGTTTAGTCCACCCAAGACACGCAACCCCTGGAATCTGGAGCACACGCCGGGCGGTTCGTCGTCCGGCTCGGCCGCTGCCGTGGCTGCCAATGTGGTGCCGGTAGCTTTGGGCACCCAGACAGCGGGGTCCGTGGTGCGCCCCGCCACGTTCTGCGGAATTTATGGCTTCAAACCCAGCTTCGGCGCCTTGCCCAGCAGCGGCCTGAAAACCATCAGCCCGTCTCTGGACACCTTGGGAATTTTGGGCCAGCGTCTGGAGGATGTTCGCCGTGTGTTCAACGCACTACGCAGCACGCCGGAAGTATCGCAAGTCCTGCAGCAAGCCCCTTTGCGCCTGAGCTTTTTGCACACACCCTGGTGGGAGGATATTGCCGAGGAACTACGTGATCGACTGGAGGCGACCGTGACTCACCTGAAAACAGATGACGGCCAGTTTGAAGTTCAGCTTAGCGACAGGGACAGTCTGTTTGGTGAACTGACCCACGCGCAGCAAGCCATCATGGGAGCTGAAGTACTGGCCCATTTAAGCCATGAGCGCCAGCAGCACCTGGAACTGCTCTCGCCTGCTTTGCAGACCTATCTGGACAAGTGCGCGCAGACCCAGCCCGCCGAACTGATCCAGGCCCAAGGCCTGATCAATCAGGTCAAGCGCCAACCCGAACTGATCTTCGGCGACGCGGACCTGATCCTGAGCGCAGCCGCCTTGGGCGAGGCCCCCAAGCGCGACACCACGGGCGATCCCGTGCTGTGCCGCGCCTGGACGGCACTGGGCATTCCATGCATCAACTTGCCCATCGGCTTTGGCAGCCACGGGCTTCCTTTAGGACTGCAAGTGGCTGCCCGCCCTGGGCAAGATGACCTGCTACTGGAGGCGGCCACCCGCATTGCCCATCGCCTGGGCACATTAACTATCGCGCTGCCTGAACTCCGATCCTGAAGGGTCGGGCAGCTTAATCAACGGATCACATCGACAGAGGTAGGACAGGGAAACCCAATGACGGACAGCAACTGGAATCTTAAGAATCAAGCCCGCCAGCAAAGACTGCAACGTGCCAGCCGCGCACTGGGAGACTCTTTGCAAGGCAAGATATGCAGCACGGATAAAGCCAGCTCCTTGCTGGAAGCCGTATTACAAGTAGGAGATCGAGTATGTCTGGAAGGCAATAACCAGAAGCAGGCCGACTTTCTGGCCGACGCACTGGTGGGCGTCGACCCAGCGCAGATTCATGACCTGCACATGGTGCAATCCGTACTGGCCTTGCCCCAGCATCTGGATGTGTTTGAAAAAGGTATTGCCAACCGCCTGGATTTCAGCTTTTCCGGCCCGCAAGGTGCGCGCCTGGCCAGGCTGGCCTCGGCAGGACGGCTGAACATCGGTGCCATTCATACCTATCTGGAGTTGTTTGCCCGTTACTTTGTAGATTTGACCCCGAATGTCGCGCTCATCGCGGCCCAGGCCGCCGATGAGCACGGCAATCTGTACACCGGCCCCAATACCGAAGACACCCCGGCTATCGTGGAAGCCACCGCTTTTTCCGGCGGCATTGTCATCGCCCAGGTCAACGAGCTGGTCGACAGCAAGACCACCCGCCTGCCGCGCGTGGACATTCCCGCCGACTGGGTGAACTTTGTCGTGCCCGCTCCCCGCCCGCACTTTATCGAACCGCTGTTTACCCGCGACCCAGCCCAGATCAGCGAAATCCAGGTCTTGATGGCCATGATGGCGATCAAGGGCATCTACGCGGAATACGGCGTGCAACGCCTGAACCATGGCATCGGTTTTGACACCGCCGCCATTGAATTGCTGCTGCCCACTTACGGCGAATCACTGGGCCTGAAAGGCAAGATTTGCCAGCACTGGGCCTTGAATCCGCATCCTGCCCTGATCCCGGCCATTGAAGCCGGTTGGGTGCAATCGGTGCACTCCTTCGGCTCCGAACTGGGCATGGAAAACTATCTGCGCGCCCGCTCCGATGTGTTCTTCACCGGCCCGGATGGCAGCATGCGCAGCAACCGCGCGTTCTGTCAGGCGGCTGGCCACTACGCCTGTGACCTGTTCATCGGCTCCACCTTGCAGATTGACCTGCATGGCAACAGCTCCACCGCCACGCTGGGCCGTATTGCCGGTTTTGGTGGCGCACCCAATATGGGCGCGGATGCACGCGGTCGTCGCCACGCCAGCCCCGCCTGGTTGAAAGCCGGGCAAGAGGCACGCCAAGGACGCCAAGGTGCAGCCGGTACGCCGCGTGGTCAAAAGCTGGTGGTGCAGATTGTGGAAACCTTCCGCGAGCACATGACGCCCGCTTTTGTGGACACCCTGGATGCCTGGACCCTGCAGGAACAGACCGGCATGGATCTGCCGCCCATCATGGTGTACGGCGATGATGTCACTCATATCCTGACTGAAGAAGGCATCGCCAATCTCTTGCTGTGCCGTACCGACGAAGAACGCGAGCAAGCCATACGGGGCGTTGCCGGCTACACGCAAGTAGGCCTGGGCCGAGATGCCCGCATGGTGGAGAACCTGCGTGATCGCGGCATTATCCGTCGCCCTCAGGATCTGGGCATAGACCCACGCCAGGCCACCCGCAATCTATTGGCCGCACGCAGCATGCGGGATCTGGTTCAAGCCTCCGGTGGGCTGTATCAACCTCCGGCACGCTTCCGTAACTGGTAATGGCCCGCCACGCTATTTGCATTAGGAGATCACGATGACAAACATTCCTCACGGCCTGGAAACCCTGGCCTATAGCTTCAAAGGACAAGAGCCTATTGGCACCTTCCAGCCTGTGCTGGTGGGCGTGGTAGGTTCGGGCAATCTGGAAGTGCTGGCCGAGCCCAAGGACAGCCCAGAATGCACCATCCATATTCATACCTCGGCACGTGGTTTCTCCACGATCTGGGATGCGGTGGTGCGGGACTTTCATCAGCGCCATCCGCTGGCCGGTATTCACTTTGACATCAACGATATGGGGGCCACCCCTGCCGTGGTCAGCCTGCGCCTGGACCAGGCGGCCAGCGAAGCCCTGGCACGCAGCCAAGCACAAGGAACACAGTCATGAGCAGTTATCTGGAATGTTCTGCCCGCCAGCGCGTTCAGGCTCTGTTTGACGCCAACAGCTTTCACGAATGGCTGCCCCCTGCCCAACGCTTGAGCAGCCCCCATCTGGCGCAGTTGGGAGTGCCTTCTTCCTTTGATGATGGCGTGGCTATCGGCCGTGCTTTGCTGGAGGGGCAGACCGTTTATGTGGCGGCGCAAGAAGGCGAATTCATGGGCGGTGGTGTGGGCGAAGTCCACGGCGCCAAGCTGGTGGGCCTGCTGCGTCGAGCCATGATCGACCGCCCTGCAGGTGTGGTGCTGCTGCTGGAGTCCGGTGGTGTGCGTTTGCACGAAGCCAATGCCGGTTTGATTGCCGTCTCGGAAGTGATGCGCGCCTTGCTGGATACGCGTAATGCCGGAGTGCCTGTGATTGCTTTGGTAGGCGGGCAAAACGGTTGCTTTGGTGGCATGGGCATTGTGGCCCGCTGCACCAACCACCTGATCATGAGTGACGTAGGCCGTCTGGCCATGTCCGGCCCGGAAGTGATTGAAGCCTCCCACGGAGTAGAGGAATACGACTCCAAGGACCGTGCTTTGGTCTGGCAAACCAGTGGCGGAAAACACCGCTGGTTGACCGCCGATTGCGACGACCTTGTACCTGACACCGTGGCTGCGTTCCGCGCCGCTGCCGTCCAAGGTTTGAAGAATCCGGCCCGTGGCCCCGTCACCCTGGAAGAGCTGGAACAGGAACATCAGTTGCTGACACACCGCGCAGCCCTGCTGCCTGAGGAGCAATGGGACCAAACTGAAAATCAGGCCCAAGCCTTGTGGCAAGCACTAGGACTGGAGCAAAGCGATGAAGTCGGGCAGATGGATGCTGCAGCCGTCAAAGCATTACGTAGCCAGGAGGCGCTGTCATGAAATGGGAAACACTGGTGCAATCGCTGTTCGATACGCAGCACAGTATTAGCGAACAGGATTTATTTTTGCAGGGTGATGCCCAGTTTGATGGCGAGACCTTGGCTGTGATCGGCACGACGGAACACGCCCCTATTGGCGTCGCCTTGGCACTGACCCAGGCACAAGCTGTGCTGGACACTATCAAGAACCATCCTGGCCGCAGTCTGCTGCTTTTGGTCGATACCCAAGGCCAGCAACTGCGCCGCCGCGATGAGCTGCTGGGCATCAACCGCGCCATGGCTCACTTGGGTATGTGCCTGGATCTGGCCCGACGCAAAGGCCACAAGGTCATTGGGCTGGTGTACGACCAGGCCCTGTCCGGTGGCTTCATCACCTCCGGCCTGATTGCCGATGCCTGCTATGCCGTGCCCGAAGCCGAAATTCGCGTCATGCGCATTCCTGCCATGGCCCGCGTCACCAAGCTGTCCGAAGCCATGCTGGAAGAGCTGGCGCAGTCCAATCCGGTCTTTGCGCCCGGCGTAGGCAATTATGTGGCCATGGGAGGCATTCAGTCTGTCTGGGACAGCAGCTCGCCAGAGCAACTGCGTGCTTCCTTGCGGGCGGCACTGGCTCAATCCAATGATCAGGATCGCCGCGCCAGCGATGGTGCCGAACGTGGCGGCCGCCGTCTGGCTGCCCAGATCATTGAACAGGTTTTGCAGGCATCCTGATGACAGCCCAACTGCTCGCTCGCCGTCACCACCTGATCACGCTGGACAACACAGCCTGGGATCAGGTGCTGGCTGATCTGGAGCCGACCAGCCACACCTGCCAGAGCCTGCGTCAATGGCAGACTCGGGGCTGGCCGCTGGTCGTCAGCCGTCAGCCAGGCGAATTACGTAGCGGGCAGTTGCAAGTGGGCATTCCTTTACCGAGCGATTGGGGGCGGCAACGTCTGTCCCTGATCGTTCCCCAGAACCAGAGCCTGTCTTGGGGCAGTTTTCCCCCCGCCCACGAAGCCCAAACCTTGCTGCCGGTTTCCCTGGCACAAGACTGGCTGAGCTTATGCCAGCAGATGCAGGCACACGGCTGCACGGCTCAGGTTTATGGCAGTTATGGCTGGGAGCTGATCACGGGGCAAGACTATGTGCGTGAAGGCTCGGACCTGGATTTGCTGCTGCCCGTGCAGTGCGCCACGCAAGCCGATCGTCTGGTGCAGCTAGTACGTGCGGCCAGCGAATTACCCGGTTTGCCCCGTCTGGATGGCGAGCTGCTGTTTCCGGATGACGCCGCCATCGCCTGGCGTGAATGGCAGCAATGGCGCAGTGGTGCCAGCAGCAAAGTCATGATCAAACACACACATGGTTTACGTATTCAGGCGCACTCGGACTGGCCCGAGCACGCCCCTACCCTGGAGTCTTCTCATGCTGCTTGATGCAATTGAAACAAGGGCATTGGCGCAGTTACCCACTGCCCCCTACTCCATGGACCCATCCCGTTCCTGGAGTTGCACAGCCATAGGCCGGGCAGCCGTTCTGGCGCTGTATGACGAGCTGATTCTGGCCCCCAAACCGGGGCTGGTTTCCCTGATCGACAGCGGCAGCCATGACGATATGGATGCCAGCACCTTTTATCGCAGTCTGTTTGCTCTGCGCCATTATTTTTCTGACATGGCGGCCCTGGGCCAACAGCGTGTTCCATTCAGCCAGCTGCAAACTCGCGGGATTGCAGCGGAGGCTCGCATGAAGGCGGCAACCGGGGGCATCAATACCCACCGTGGCGCCATCTTCATGCTGGGCCTGTTGTGCGCAGCCGCAGGCGCTTGCCTACCTTTTCGCACCCTGACTCCCGCCACGATTCGGGACCAACTTCAAACATTATGGGGGGCGGCTTTACAGGCCCGCAGCCTGCAAGCTTCGTCCGCACTGCCGGGTGGACGGGCGGTACGCCGCTATGGCTTGCAAGGCGCGAACCAGGAAGCAGCCCAGGGCTTTCCCACCTTGTTTGAAACGGCCTGGCCCGCCTGGCAAGTCGCTGTCAAAACTTTGTCTCCGCACAGCACACCAGTGGCAGAACAGCAGTTGCAAACCGTGGGTCTGCATACCTTCTTTTCTGTTATGGCGGTCCTTGACGATAGTAATCTGGCCCATCGTGGCGGACTGGAGGGGCTACACTACGCGCGCCGCTGCGCCATGCACTACCTGCAAGCAGGCAGTGCGTTCAGCCCCGATGCGGTGCAACGCGCGCAAGCCTTGCATCAAGCCTTCATGAAGCGTCGCCTGTCCCCCGGCGGCGCGGCCGACACCTTGTCGGCCTGCTGTTGGCTGGATCGCTTGCAAGCCTATACACCCGGCAGTGCCAGCCAGCGTCGCCCTACTGGAGCCTGACTATGAAAATCGCCCTGCTGTTTTCCGGGCAAGGCATGCAATACGCAGACATGCTGCCCTGGATAAATCCGGCCAATCCCTTGCTGCTGCAAATGCAGGAACAGTTGCACGTTCCCGATTGGCGCGCTGCCATGCGCGATAACCGTTGGGCCAGCACCAATGCCCATGCCCAAGTTGTGCTGACAGCTTGCGCCTTGGCCGCTTGGCAGGAATTGCAGGAGCACGTCCCTGCTCTGCAAACCTCCAGGCGATCTTTGGTGGCCGTGGCGGGCTACAGCATTGGTGAACTGGCAGCCGCTTGTGTAGCGGGTGTGTTATCTGCCAGCAATACCATCCAGCTCGCCGGACTAAGAGCCGCCTTGATGGATCAAGCCGGGGCCGGACAGGACAGCAGCATGGTGGCCATAAGTGGGGTTTCAATCCGGACGATTGAGCAATGGTGCCAAGCGCACGGCGCTGCCCTGGCCATACGCAATGGTCCTGATAGTGCTGTCTGTGCGGGACCACGTGACAAGCTTGCTGCCCTGGAAAAATTCGCTCAAGAACAAGGGGCACGCTGCACACCCCTGGCTGTGAATATTGCGTCCCATACCCATTGGATGAGCAGCGCAGCCCAGGCCTTTCAAGAGCAACTAAATCAAAGCGAACTGACTGCCCCAACCTTGCCTTGGCCCACCAATGCCGGTGTATGGGTGCATAACTCCACTACCGCTGCCCAGGCCTTATCAGCGCAGTTGATGCAAACCGTGCAATGGGATTCCTGCATGGAGCAGATTGAAGAGCGACAGCCCAATGTGGTGCTGGAGATTAGTCCGGGCCGCAGTCTGGCGACCATGTGGAATCAACGCTATCCAGAGACTCCTGCGCGCAGTGTAGACGAGTTCCAAACCCTGGATGGCTTGCAGCGCTGGCTGTCTCGCTGGGCCGGATAAACCCAACACAATGTGTTCAATCTCGTCGACTCTCGGAATTCACGCATCAAAAGTCAGTAAACCGTTGGTGCAATGCAGGGGCTGAAAATAATATCCACAATGCGCCCCAGCCAACCGTGGATGACCAGGAACGAGCTATCAGAAAGTACGAAGAAAAGGGCGACAGCGGCTTGCGCAGACCCGCATCAGCCCGACGTCGGCCCTTCCTTTTCCAACTGAGTACGCACAATCCGGCAAGCCCGCAACAAGCTCAACACATTCGGGCTGCGCTCGCGCGACTTCATGCACACCAGGCCGATACGCTGTGAATGTCGATACTTCGGCTCCAGGCTCAGCCACTGAATTTTGTCAGAAAAAACCGCTTTGGCTCGCGCAGGTAAAAGGGAGCATCCCACACCACCACTGACCAGGCTCATCAAGGAAAAGATGTCTCCGGTGCGCATCACAATATCGGCATCAAACCCGGCTTTGGCCAACATGCGCTGCATGTCCCGTCCCGTTGCAAAATCATCGGTCAGCGACACAAAACGTTCCTTGGAACAACGCTCCAGATCCACCACGGACGAGTCCGATCCTTGCCAATCCATGGGAGCAGCAAACATCAGTTCATCATCAAAAATGGGCAGTACTTCCAGATCATCCGGTTGCTCCTGTGGCAACTCGATCAGGGCTGCGTCGATATGACCGCCCCGCAACTTTTGCAGCAGCTTCTCGTTGGAATCCAGCACCAGATCAATCTGCAATAAAGGCTTGTGAACCTTCAGCTCTACCAAGAGGCGCGGCACCAGACGTATCGTCAGCGAGTACATGGAGCCTATGCGCAACTGATCCGACGAATATCCCCCGGCTTCGCGGGCAGCATCAATGCCGTGCTGCAAGGTACGTATAGTTTCCTTGGCCGCTTCGGCCAGCTCGCGCGCCGACTCCTGTGGCACCAGGTTGCGGCCTTCCTGCAAGAACAGGGGACAGCGCAACCCTTCCTCCAGGCTTTTCAAGGCCCGATGCACGCTCACCGCACTGGTGCCCAATTGTTCAGCGGCACGGGCAATCGTGCCGGCTTCCAGAAAAGCCAGCAGAACCTCCAGGCGTCGTACCGTGATTTTTTCGTCGATTAGAAACATCGTGAGGGCAGGTGGAAAAACAGCGCAAGAGCAAAGAGTACAGTATGGGAGAAGCCCGCAGTAAGTCCAATGCAGGCTAACCCGAAAAAAATGCCCCAAGCCGCTAAAAGCAAGGCTTGGGGCATTTCTATGTCAGGTCAGAACAGCACGGGCTTGAACCCGGCAAGATCGTGTTCAGGATCTGGAAATCAGGCCCTGAACCCAAGTCTTAAGCAGCCTTTTTCTCGCCACCCGTTTGCACGATTTCACGTACGGGAACGGGCGTCTGCAAACCAGCCTGATTCAGCACCTGGACCGCACGGCGGAACAGATCAAAACGGGCATCCCAGAAGTCAGCCGCATTGATCCACGCACGCAGATTGACGGTGATTACGCTGTCCTTGTACTCCATGACCATGACCAAAGGAGCAGGGTCTTTCAGCACCTGAGGATGTTCATTGAGCAGGTCTTGCAGCAGCTTGATGGCCAGGTCCAGATCATCGCCATAACGTACGCCCACACCAAAGTCGAGACGACGAGTGGTGTTACGGCTGTAGTTGATGATAGGGTTGCCCCAGATCAGGCTGTTGGGCAGCGTGAATTGAATGCCATCCACTTGCTCAAAGCGGGTCAGGAACAAACCCACTTCCTGCACGGTGCCGTCACCTTTACCAACAACCGACACAAACTCGCCCGCACGCAAGGGACGCAGCATCAGCAACATGATGCCGGCGGCGATATTTTGCAGTGTGTTCTGCAAGGCCAAGCCCACCGCCAAACCAGCGGCACCCAGTACCGCAATAATGCTGGCGGTCTGCACACCAAAACGGGCCAACACGGCAATCAGCACAAAGATGCGGATTGTCCAGACCGTTACGGACTGGGCCATAGGCACAATCGTCGGATCCACTCGAGGCGAGCGGGCTGCCATGCGCTTGATGGCACGACCAGCGACGGCAGACAGCCACCAGCCAATAATCAGAATCAAAAAAGCAATCACGACGTTGAGCGCAATCGCGACAACGGCTGGAAACTCTGTCATCCAGGCTTGCAATTTTTCCACGTTTCAATCTCCTCAATTAAAAGGCAAAGCACCGAAGGGACTGGCCGCCAAGGGTAAACATTGCTAGTGCGCATCATAGCCTTGGGACGGGTCTGAACCCAAGTTGAGCAAGCCCGCCATCTTATCCCCGAAAACTGTGGATAGCTCATAGGAAAAACTGGGCAAATCAGAAAAATCTTCCGTAGTATCAGCCACTTGAAAACCTAGAACAGAAAACATCCAAATCCGGAAACAGACGCCAGCTTATCCCCATAAAATGTGGACAAGTCACAGGATAAACCGTGAATCACTGCACTTATCCCCGCACAATCAAGGACTTAGAAATAGCGAGCAGAGAATCGACAATTCTTTACCATTTTTTTCCTCGGGCAAGCCTCTGCTCGTTGAAAACCGGCTTATCCACAAAAGATGTGCATAAAAATAGGGAAAACCCCTGTATTAGCAAAAAATAGACTTATAAAACAATCATCTAAGTAGTCAGGTCAGGGATTCACCATTTTGCACCTGTTCAAGCCGGTACGCGCCACAGGGAAGCCAGCCAATGTTGCTCCTGCGGCGGCCTGTCTGTGGGTCGGTAAAAGTGATCTATATAGTCAAAGCCCGCCTGTTCCAAACGCTCCGACCACTGCTCCCAACTGTAGTAACAACCGTAGCGCTGACCATTCCAGCCTTCTTGTCCCTGACCACGCGGATTGGAGGAGAACAGCACGCCGCCCGGTCGCAGACTGTGCCGCAAAGCGGTCAAAACAGCAGGCAGCTCCGCGCTGGGTATATGGAATAGAACCGCATTGGCAAACACGCCATCAAAAGCCGCAGCGGGCAAGTTCAAATCCAGAAAATCCTGGTGCAGCACCGGCAAGCCGGTTTGCTGACGGGCCATGTCCACAAAAGCAGCACAGCCATCCAGCCCCACCGGGTGATGACCCATGGCCTGAAACGCGACCAGATCCCGCCCCGGTCCGCAGCCCAGATCCAGAATATCCACAGGTCCTGGCAAGCCGATAGCCGCCAGCAAAGCATCCCGATTCTGGCTGACGTCATGGTCCCACGTGCCGTCCCGATAGGCCTGCGCATGGTCCTGGTAATGATTGACGGTGCGACGACTGGTTTCTTTCATCTGAACATCCTTGCCTATGCTATGGGTTTACTTGACGCTGCCTAACGATGGATCGACTATATCCTGAGTCCAATTTGAATCTGATGCCATGAAGCCTAGCTATCCGCTCTCCGTACTAGACCTGTCCCCTATTGTTCAGGGCTCCACCCCGGCCCAATCCTTTCGCTGTTCGGCGGACATTGCCCATCATGTCGAGCAGTGGGGCTATCACCGTTACTGGCTGGCCGAACACCACGGCATGCCCGGTATTGCCAGTGCAGCGACCTCGGTTCTGATCGGGCACATTGCCGGCCAAACCAGCCGCATTCGTGTAGGCGCGGGCGGCATCATGTTGCCCAACCACTCACCTTTGGTGATTGCCGAGCAGTTTGGAACGCTGGCCTCCCTGTACCCCGGCCGTATTGACCTGGGCCTGGGTCGCGCCCCTGGCTCCGACCCCGAAACCGCCCGCGCCTTGCGCCGCAATCTGAACAGCGACCCTGACCAGTTTCCGCGCGACGTGCTGGAGCTGATGGACTATATGTCCGACGAGCCGCGCAACCGCATCATGGCCGTGCCCGGTCGTGGTCTGAATGTGCCGGTCTGGATTCTGGGCTCCAGCCTGTTTGGCGCTCAACTGGCCGCCGCCTTGGGTTTGCCCTATGCCTTTGCCTCGCATTTTGCACCTGCTCAATTGATGGATGCTATTGAGGTTTACCGCCGTCAGTTCCAGCCTTCCGTGCATCTGGAAAAACCGTATGTCATGCTGGGCTACAACGTCTTTGCCGCCGAGACGGAAGACGAAGCCAAACTACTGGCCTCCTCCTGGCAACAGTCTTTTGTAAACCTGCGCAGTGGTCGTCCCGGCCAACTGCCACCCCCCGTGCGCGACTACTACGAGCAATGCAGCCCACCGGCCCAGCATCTGCTGGACTCCTTGCTCAGCTGTACGGCCATTGGCAATCCGGAACAAGTGCTTGAACAGATGAAAGGCTTCATTCAACTGACCGGCGCCAACGAGCTGATGCTGAACGCCAATATCTTTGACCACAACAAGCGCTTGCGCTCCTACGAGATTGCCGCCGAGCTGCGCGGCAGTCTGGTATGAACCCACGCCACCTTCAAGAGACTGCACTGCGCTACTTCCAGGAAGTAGCGCGTTGTGGCTCTATCTCGCAAGCGGCCAGCAATCTGCATGTGGCCACATCGGCCATCAGCCGCCAGATCAGCGGACTGGAAGAAAACCTGGGCATGGCCTTGTTCGAGCGCCATGCCCGTGGCATGAATCTGACCGCTGCGGGAGAACTGCTGCTGGCCCATGCTCGTCGCAGCGCTATGGATGCCGAGCGCACCTTGCACGATATTGCCGCCTTGCAAGGACTGCAAACCGGCCTGATACGCATCGCCTCTTCTGAAGGTTTGGCCGCCCAGTTGCTGCCGCAGTGCATCGCACAATTTCGTGAAAAGCATCAGGGCATACGCTTTCAGCTGGACGTACTGCCACCACACCGTATCACCATGCTGCTGCTAAGCGGCCAGATTGATATAGGCATCAAATTCACCCAGACGGCTGAAAAAGACATCAAGACCTTGTTCCGCCGCGATGCGCCCGTCATGGCTCTGGCGGTTCCCGGCCACCCGGTAACCCGTACCGAACGCATCAGCCTGAAAAGCCTTCTGGCACACCCTCTGGCCTTGCCCGGCCCCGACACCACCGTGCGGCAAATGATGGATGTGGCCTGCAGCGCACAGAACCTGAGTCTGGACCCGGTATTCAGCAGCAATCACATGCAATCACTGCATCAATTTGCCTTGTCCGGCGCAGGCGTGACGGTGTCGGCCTTGCTCTCGGCTCGTCACCTGATTGAGCAAGGTTTGCTGCAAGCCAGTTTCATCCATGAACGCGGCTTGCTGAATCGTCAAATTGAAGTGCAGGCCCTGGCTGGCCGCCGCTTGCCCTCTATTGTTCGCCGCTTTCTGGACGAGTTGCTGCCGCAGCTTGAAGTCGACCCGCAAGCCTTGCCAAAATAGCAACGCTGTCCTGCTTATTTGTTGCTGGTTCGGCATCATCGCCTTTCCTATCATCTCTTGATTGAGGAGATAGCCATGACAAGACCCAGCAACGCCGCAAGCAACGTGCAGCCCCCATCGACCCGTCGCCCCTGGCGGCGTCTTGCCCAAACCTTACTAGGTGCTGTTCTGGCCGTCAGCAGCGTGGCGACCCATGCCAGCGATTGGCCTGATCGTCCCATTCGCCTGATCGTACCCTTCCCCACTGGCGGTGCCACCGACGTCATCAGCCGCCTGATTGCCGAAAGCGCGGCCAAAGCGATGAACGCCAATATTATTGTGGACAACCGCACGGGCGCAGGCGGCACGATTGGTTCAGGCGAAGTCGCTCGCAGCAAGCCCGATGGCTACACCCTCCTGTTCACCACCAGCAGCACCCACGCGATTGCTCCGCACCTGTACAAGTCCCTGCCCTACGATGCAGAAAAAGACTTCACGCCCATCGCTCATTTGGGCGATGCCGCCAGCGTCCTGCTGGTGAACCCGTCCGTACCCGCGCAAACTCTGCCGGAACTGATTGAATACGCGCGCGCCCATCCCGATGAGTTGAACTACGCCAGCAGTGGCAATGGCACCATCGTGCACCTGGGCACCGAAGCCTTTTTGAATCAGGCCAATATCGTCATGTCCCACGTTCCATACCGCGGAACCGGTCAGGCCATTAACGATATGCTGGGCGGCTCCATTCATGTTTTACTGGACGCCATCCCCACCGGGATGCCCTATGTGAACAGCGGCCAGTTGCGCGCTCTGGCAGTAACCGGCCAGCAGCGCTCGCCGCTGGCACCCGATTTGCCCACCTTTCAGGAGTCCGGCCTGCCGGGCTATGAGTCGGTAACCTGGTTTGGTCTGTACGCCCCCGCAGGCCTGCCCGACGAAATTCGTGACAAGGCTTATGAGGCTTTTTCACATGCCGTTCAGGACCCCAAAGTACGTTCACGCCTGCAAACATTGGGCGTGGACCAACCCCGCAGCACCAGCCGAGAAGAATTTATCTCTCTGGTCCGCGAGGACAGCGCACGCTGGCAAGGCCTGATCCAACTGACTGGAATACAGATTCAATGAACAAGACTGACACCTGTATGGACTGGAACAACCCCTACCCGTCCGCCCGCTCTGCGGTACTTGGCCAGAACATGGTCAGCACTTCCCACCCCTTGGCTGCGCAAGCGGGCCTGCGCATGTTGCAGGCCGGTGGCAATGCCGTCGATGCCGCCCTGGCAGCCGCCATCACACTGACTGTAGTCGAACCCACGGGTTGCGGGATAGGCAGTGATGCCTTTGCCATCGTCTGGGACGGCAAGGAGCTGCATGGCTTGAACGCCTCCGGACGCTCGCCCCGTGGCTGGTCGCCGGATCGTTTCAAAGGTCACGATGCCATCCCCGACAAGGGTTGGGAAAGTGTCTCCGTGCCCGGTGCGGTCTCTGCCTGGGCCGAGCTATCCAGCAAGCTGGGCCGTCTGAGTCTGGAGCAAGTGGCCGCCCCCGCGATTCATTACGCCCGAGAAGGCTTCCCGGTCTCGCCCGTAATCGCGCGCTTGTGGGAGCTAGGTCGTCAGCGTCTGGGCGATCAACCCGGTTTTGCCGAAGCCTTCTTACGTGATGGCAAAGCCCCAGTCGCTGGCCAGTGGTATCAGAACCAGGACCAGGCCAATACGCTGGAACGCATTGCGGCCACCCAGGGTCAGGACTTCTATACCGGCGAGCTGGCCAAACGCATTGCCGACTTCTCCCGCCAGCATGGCGGCGCCATGGACGAGCAGGATCTGGCCGAGCACCGCGCGAACTGGTGCGGCACCATCAGCCATCCTTTTGCCCAGTCCGTGATTCACGAGATCCCGCCCAATGGACAAGGTCTGGCGGCCTTGATGGCCTTGGGCATCATGGAACAAGCTGGTGTGGGCCAGCAGCCATTGGACCATATCGACACGGTGCATTTGAGCATTGAAGCCATGAAGCTGGCTTTTGCCGATCTGTACGAGCACCACGCAGATCTGGAGCACATGATTCATCATCCCGAGCATTTGCTGGACCCGGCCTATTTGCGCGAGCGCGCCGCCCTGATTCAGATGGACAAGGCAGGCGACCCCAAGCACGGTCTGCCTGGCCCCTCCGGCACGGTCTATGTCACCGCCGCCGACTCCAGCGGCATGATGGTGTCCCTGATCCAGTCCAACTACATGGGTTTTGGTTCCGGCGTGGTCGTTCCCGGCACCGGCATCAGTATGCAGAACCGTGGTCATGGCTTTACCCTGCGCCCCGGTCATGTGAATGAAGTGGCCGGTGGCAAGCGCCCTTCGCACACCATCATTCCGGCCTTTGCCATGAATGCCGATGGCACCCCTCAAATGTCTTTTGGTGTGATGGGTGGCCCATTCCAGTCGCAAGGCCACATGCAAATGGCACTGCGTGTTCTGCTGTACGGTCAAAACCCGCAGGCCGCTGCCGATGCCCCACGCTGGCGCGTGACGGGTGGCCGTGGGGTGGCGGTAGAACCCACTTTCGATCCAGCCCTGGTTCAGGCTTTGCGCGAGCGCGGTCATGAAGTCGTCGTTGAACCCGGCAGCGGTGTGTTCGCCTTTGGCGGTGCACAGCTGATTCTGCGTCAGGGCAATCATTACGTGGGTGGCTCCGATCCGCGTAAAGACGGGCAGGTGGTGGCTTACTAAGCCTGCTTACCTTCAAGAGATCACTGCCGCTCTCTGATTGGGGTCTGGATATCCTTATCCAGACCCCAAATACCTTTGGGCCTCCTTATCTCTATGTAGACAATCCGCTCAACGGAACAAAGACACGCGTCCCAAGGCCCTATCCCTTCAGTCTCCTTCAACGCTCTGCACTATCCACCAAAGAGCCATGCTCTGCCAAAGCAGACGCCAACATTAGCTTGGCCCACTAAACGTACACCGTGGTCAATATCTGACACTTTCCCTACACAAAGACTGTGTTTTTATCAGGTTTTCTTCAGCCAGACAGAATGACTGCTGTACCATCAAAAATTGCCGCTTCATACCCCGGAAGCGGTTTTCTATTTGTCTAAACGGCCCTGTCATCCAGAGGGCCGTACGCTGGAGCCCATTCGGTGCTGTCATTCTTTGAACGTCGATTAGATCCCTATCCCGAACAACACGCCGCCCCTCCTCCCAAAGGATTTTTCCCCTTCATCTGGGCCTGTACGAAAAATTCACGCGGCTGGATTGGCCTGATGACCCTAACCTCGATTGGCCTGTCGGCCTACGAGGCCATGCTGTTTGCCCTGCTCAGCTATATCGTGGACTGGCTGCCCTCGATTGAACCTGCCCAGTTCTGGAGCCAGCAGGGTGGCACGCTGTTGACCATTGCCGCTGTTCTGCTGGGCAGCGTCGTGCTGATCAGCCTGCATACACTGGTCATGCACCAGGTGCTGGCCATCAACTTCCCCATGCGCCTGCGTTGGCTGTTTCACAAGCTGATGCTAAATCAGAGCATGTCCTTTTACGCGGACGAGTTTGCCGGTCGCATCACCACCAAGATCATGCAAACCGCTCTGGCGGTGCGTGAAACTCTGTTCATGGCCGTGGAAGTGGTCGTGGGCATGAGCGCCTACCTGATCGGTATTCTGATTCTGGCGGGCAGCTTTGACCGCCTGCTGATCCTGCCCTTCCTGCTCTGGCTGGTGGGCTACGCTTTGGCCTGCGTGTACTTTGTGCCCCGTCTGGGCAAAGTCGGGGCTGAACAGGCCGACGCCCGTGCGCTGATGACAGGCCGTATTACCGACGCCTACACCAATATCAACACGGTCAAGCTGTTTGCCCACACACGCCGTGAAGCTGACCATGCCAAGAACGCGATGCGCCGCTTCCAGGAAACCGGCCATGCCCAGATGCGTCTGATCAGCATGTTTGAAGTGACCAACCATGTGCTGGCTACTGTCTTGCTGATCAGTTCGGCAGGCCTGGCCTTGTACCTGTGGTCGATTGATCAATCCACAGCCGGTGTGGTGGCGGCCGTCATTGCCATGGCACTGCGTCTGTCCGGCCATTCCCATTGGCTGATGTGGGAGCTGACCAATCTGTTCGAGAACGTAGGCACGATTCAGGACGGCATCAACACCTTGACGCAAAAACCCACAGTGGTAGATGCTCCCGACGCCAAGCCCCTGCAAATCGAGCAAGGTCGCATCGAATTCCAGGACGTGAGCTTTGCCTACCGCGATAAAAGCCGTCAGGTGATCGACAAGCTCAATCTGGTGATCAAACCAGGCGAGCGCGTTGGTCTGATTGGACGCTCTGGCGCGGGCAAGTCCACGCTGGTCAACTTGCTGCTGCGTTTTCATGATGTGGATAGCGGCACCATCCGCATTGATGGCCAGGACATTGCCCACGTCACGCAGGACAGTTTGCGTGCCGCCATTGGCATGGTGACGCAGGATACTTCCTTGCTGCACCGTTCCATGCGCGACAACATTCTGTATGGCCGCCCGGATGCCAACGACGAGCTGCTGCATATGGCGGTTGAGCGTGCCGCTGCTGCCGACTTCATCCCGCAACTGCATGACCGCCAGGGCCGCGAAGGCCTGGAGGCACATGTGGGCGAGCGCGGTGTGAAACTGTCTGGCGGCCAGCGTCAGCGTGTGGCGATTGCCCGCGTCATGCTTAAAGACGCCCCCATCCTGTTACTGGATGAAGCCACCAGCGCACTGGATTCCGAAGTGGAAGCCGCCATTCAGGAAAGCCTGAACACCCTGATGCACGGCAAGACGGTCATTGCCATTGCCCACCGCTTGTCCACCATTGCGGCTCTGGACCGCTTGATTGTGCTGGATCAGGGCCGCATCATCGAACAAGGCAGCCACCAGGAGTTGCTGGAAAAAGGTGGTTTGTATGCTCGTTTGTGGGCACGTCAAAGTGGCGGATTCCTGGGAGAGACCGGCAAGCAAGATGTCTAAAAGGTGTCACTTGCTTGCAAAAAAAAACTGACGTTACGTCTTTGTCCCATTAGAATTTCGGAAGATCAAACTTCGCCGTGCTTGCGGCGAAGTTTTTTTCAACTTATTCAGCCCATACGAAGAACAAGATTATGTTTTTAGTCTTCCCCGATTCCGCCGCCATTGCGGCACACCTGAGCGCCCGTCTTCAGGACATTATTCGTCAGGATCCACAAGCGACTCTGGGTCTGGCAACCGGGGGGACCATGGAACCCGTCTACGCCCGTTTCGTACAGGACGTACGAGCCAATGGGCTGGATGTCTCCAAGATCAACAGCTTCAATCTGGACGAATATGTGGGTCTGGCGGCAGAGCACGAACAAAGCTACGCCTACTACATGCGCCAGCACCTGTTCGGCCAACTGCCTTTTGATGCCGCCCGTTTGCATCTGCCCAATGGCCTGACCAAAGAACTGGAACAGCACTGCCAGGACTACTCCGCAGCGATTGCAGCCAGTGGGGGCGTCGCCTTGCAATTGCTGGGCGTAGGCACCAACGGCCATATCGGCTTTAACGAGCCCGGCACTCCCTTTGACAGCCGCACCCATGTGGTGGCCCTTTCCGAGCGCACCCGTATCGACAACAGCCGCTTTTTTGATTCCATGGACGAAGTGCCGGCATCGGCCATCACCATGGGGATTGCCGATATTCTGAGCGCTCGTGAAATTGCCCTGGTGGTGACGGGCGAGCACAAGGCTCGCACCATGCTCAATTATCAGGAAGGCGGTGTCACGCCCGAACTGCCTTTCACGGCCTTGAAGCAACACGCCAACACCCACATCCTGCTGGATGAGGCGGCTGCCAGCCTGCTAGACCCCAACCTCTGCCACCGTCCCCTGATCAGTCAGGCTGCCTGAACTGGCTTGCCAGCCCCCGCCCAGCGCTCGGAAGAGCGCCGCGCGGGACTGCAAACGCGACTGCATCAAGCTGACGCGCACATCCTGAGCGGCGTACAAGGTACGCTGCGCATCCAGTAAAGACAGCAAGGTTTCCGAGCCGGAGCGATAACGTGCTTCGGCCAGTTGAAACGCCAGCCTGGCTTGCTCCCACTCCAGTTCCATGGTCTGCGCCTGAGCATCCAGGCTATGTAGTTGTGCCAGCACGCCTTCCACATCCATATAAGCCTGCACAATGGTCTGACGATACTGCGCCAACCATTCCTGCAAACGGGCGTCGCTCAAATCCTTGCCCGCCTGCAGACGACCAGCATTGAAGATGGGCGCCACCAGCCCACTGATCAGGCTGTAGACCGGATGGCGCAAGCTTTCTTCCCAATGATTGCCCGATGCCCCTGCCCGCGCCCCCAAGGTCAGGCTGGGATACAGGGCAGCGCGCGCCACATGCACATCGGCATGAGCCGCTGACAACTGGGCCTCGATGCGCGCAATATCAGGACGTTGCGACAGTAGCTGTGAAGGCAAACCTGCCTCCAGCTCCGGCACCTGCAAGCTGGCAATATCTTCCTGCGGTTCAGGCATGATTTCAGTACGGCCCAACAAGGTCGCCAACTCTACCCGCGTACGAATGGCCTGCTCTTCAATCACAAACAATTTGCGCTGTTGCGAAGCCAGCAATTGACGTTGCTGTGCCAGTTCCAAAGGCGAAGCCGCCCCCGCCTGCAAGCGTGCTTCCAGCAGACTCAACAAGCGTTGCGCAAGGGCCAGGTTTTGACGAGCAATGGCCACGCGCTGTTTGTCGCCCAAGGCTTGCAGGCTTAAATGCACCACCTGCGCCTGCACACTGACACGCAGCACATCCAGCTCGTAATTCGCCGCCCGAGCCAGGAACACGGCGCTGTCGGCCTGAGCACGATTGCGTCCCCACACATCCAGTTCGTAGCTCATGAACACACCAGCCACATATTGCGAGCGGGAATCGCCATGAGATGAAGAAAACGGCGAATCTCTTTGTGCAGAGACATTGCCCTGCAATTCCGGCAGCAAACTGGCTCCGGCCATGCGTGCCTGAGCCTGCGCTTGCAAGATCCGGGCCTGTGCCTGACGCAGCACCGCCACGTCCTTCAAGGCTTCCTGCATCAGGCTGTTCAAGGCGGGGCTGTTATAGGCACGCCACCACTCCGGCTCTACCTGAGCCAGTACAGGACTAGGTGTCGCCTTGGCTTGCTGTTGATACGCCTGGGGCAGCGTCGGCGGGGTTTTGTCCAGATCAGAGGACAAGGAGCCGCAAGCTTGCAGCAGGAGCGTGCTCATGGCCCCTACTATCCATCGGTAATGAGCCATGCTTACTCTCCTGCCAAAGCCTGAACGGGGTCCAGTGCGGCCGCCGTACGTGCTGGCATATAGCCAAAAACCATGCCCGTCACCACGGCGCAGCCAAAGGCGCCCAAGGCCGCCCGCAAGGAAAACACCACATCCACCCCACCAAAAATCAGGCCAATGCCCACCACAGCACCAGCCAGCACGCCCAGGCAACCGCCTGTAATCGTCAACAAAACCGCCTCGGTCAGAAACTGGCGCATGATGTCACTTTGCCGCGCACCGGTTGCTATGCGTATGCCAATTTCCCGTGTACGTTCACGCACCGTCATCAACATCACATTCATGACCCCGATACCGCCCACCACCAAAGACACGGCGGCAATCAGGCCCAGCATCATGCTCATGGCCTGACGCGTGGAAGCCTCTGCCTGCAAGCGAGCCGCCGCATTCCCGATTGAAAAGTCTTCTCGCCCACCATGACGCTGTGTCAGCAACTGGCGCATGTCTTGTTCCGCCTCCAGAACGGTGGAGCTGTCCTGCGCGTCAATCACCACGTAATCGGGCTGCGTCTGGGCCTGATACACACGGGCACGCGCCGCGTGATAAGGCACAAACACCATATCGTCGTAAGCCTGCGCGCCCGAATCGGCACCGCGCTCCTGCATTACCCCGACCACCTCAAAAGGTGAATTGCCGATCAGGAGCTGCTGCCCCAAAGGCACGTCCATATCAGGGAAGAATTGCTTGGCGGCACGATGTCCCAGAACCACCAGGGGAGCCAGATCACTGTCCTCGGCGTCGGTGTAGTAACGGCCTTGTGCCAGCTTCCAGCGGTGAATATCCGGCATGGTTTCATTGGCGGCAAACACATACACCTGGCGGTCCACGCTCCCACGCCGCACGGTAATCGGATCTCCAATCACCGGCATGACACGTCGTATCAGCGGCAGCTCGCCAATCGCCTCCAGATCCTCTTCTGTCAGCTGTCCCTTGGCGACCCCATTGGGCGGCGATGAACTGCTCAAGTAAATGATCGTGGTCCCCATCGTGCCCATCTGATCCATGACCCGTTGGCGGGCACCTTCGCCCACCGCCAGCATCACGATGACCGAGGCCACCCCGATGATCACACCTAACAAGGTCAAGGCCGTGCGATGGCGGTTAATGAACATGCTGCGCAAGGCGCTGCGGGTGGCATCCTTGATCTCCGAAACCCAGGGCGAGCGGCGGTGCTCGGGCGACGGCAAGGGCTGTTCAAGCTTGGGCTCGGTGGCCGTTTCTGGGCGGCTATCCGAGAGGATGCAGCCGTCACGAATTTCAATGATCCGGTCTGCCATCGCCGCGACTTCATGATCGTGCGTAATCAGGATAATGGTGTGACCAGAGTTCGAGAGCTTGCGCAGCAAGGCCATCACTTCTGCGCCACTGCGCGAGTCCAGCGCACCCGTGGGTTCATCGGCCAGAATGACACGGCCACCGTTCATCAAGGCACGAGCAATCGACACCCGCTGCTGCTGGCCGCCCGACAACTGATTGGGCCGGTTATCCAGCTTGTCCGCCAGACCTAGGCTACTGAGTAACTCTGCGGCCCGTGCCACGCGCGCGCCCTCATCCATTCCCGCGTAAATGGCAGGCATCTGGACATTTTCACTGGCGCTTTCAGTCGGAATCAGGTGATAGCCCTGAAAGACAAAACCAAAGGTCTCACGGCGCAACTGGGCCAGTTCATCAGGACTGAGCTGCGCGACATCCCGACCTTGAAAAAGATAGGTGCCGCTGCTGGGTTTATCCAGACAACCCAGCAAATTCATCAGCGTCGATTTACCGGACCCCGAGGCCCCCACAATCGCCACAAACTCGCCCGGCTCAATACTCAAGCTGACATCGAACAGAACCTGCACAGCCGGCTTGGTGCTGGGCGGGCCGCCATAGATACGGCTAATGTCCCGCAGCTCAATCAAAGGAGGTGCAGACCCTACCATTGCAGCCACCGCCAGCCACGCTCGGGAGTGAGCACCGCCAGAACAACGTGCTCTCCTTTAGCCAGCCCTTTCACGACTTGTACCTGGTGACGATTGCGCACTCCCAGGTCGACCGGCTTTTCCTGCACCTTGCCCCGCTCCAGCACCGGCACCGTAAAAGCATCCGGACCACGATCAGGGTCTGGACGTAAAGCCACCAGGGGTATCAGTAAGGCCTGGTCGGCACGATCAATCTCAAACAGCACCTGCGCCGTCATCTGCGGCATCAATTCGCCGTCCTCATTGTCCACATCAAACAGCACCGTATACATGATGGCCTGCGTGGCAGTCGGTGCCGCCGCCGTGCTTTCATCCTGAGTGCTGCCCTCTGGCGCAGGCATGATTTGGCGAACCTTGGCCTGCCATTGACGCGCCTGCGTTTCGCCCTGCTCTCCCAGAGTCGTGAAGGTAACGGCCATACCGGGCTTGATACGACGAATATCAGCCTCGGACACGCTGGTCCATACTGTCATGGTGCTCAGGTCTGCAATGCGCAGAATGTTGGGAGTTTGATACGTGGCATTCAGCGTCTGGCCTTCACGCGCCTGCACGCCAATGACCGCGCCACTCATGGGCGCATAAATGCGCGTATAGCCCAAGCGCGCCTCATCAGCTTTCAGCGTAGCCTGAGTCTGCTCCATCTGCGCTTGCACATGTGCTACCCGAGCCTGCGCAGTCGCCAGATTGGCTTGGGCAATCTGAATATCTTCCTGACGGCTGGCCTGCTGGCGCTCCAATTGGCGCTGGCGAGCCAATTGCTGACGCGCCAATAAAAGCTGAGCCTGCTGCTCGGCCAACTGGGCCCGGAACGCGGCCAAGGAAGCGCGGCCTGCATCGACCGTGGCCTGCTGTACGCTGGGGTCAATTTCCACCAGCAACTGGCCCTGCTCGACCTGATCGCCCGGCGCTACCGGCAAAGCCGTAATTTGCCCGGACACCTGTGCACCCACGTCCACATAGCGACTGGGCTTCAAAGTTCCCACCGCAGCAACGGTAGCGCGTATATCACTTTGCTCCACGGCCACCGTTTCAAACTGCTCTGAAGAGCGCCCAGCCTGTGCGGCGAGCGCCCCCAGCACCAGCACCGCCACCAGGGCCAACGCCCAGCGGCGCTTTACTGCTTTGGACTTCATAACTAATCCCAAAAAACCGTAGATCCGCACCCGCCGTATCATGGGCGGCAGGTGATCAAAAAACAAAAGTGGTCAAGAAGGCAGGTACTTGCTTAGACCAAAACCGGCTCCACGCCGCTTAGCAGACAAGGAGGTTCCCACCCAAACCGTGCATTCAAGCGGACAGGGCAGGAGGTCCTTTTCCAGGCCTTCCTTATAAAGACGTTTGAGAGCCCACTTTCCGGACATTTATTTTGTAAAAGTTATAGCGATGGGCTTGAAATAAGGGCGTCAAACATTGGCTGGACACCCTATGTGGTGGAGAACAGGCAGGAGTGTGCCCCCTGCCCGGTCCTCTCCTTAAAACTCCGCCGAGACACTCAGCATGAACGTGCGTGGCTGCGACAAGACCAGATAGCCATTATTGGGATAACCACCGACCGAAGCCCAATACGCCGTATCGGCCACATTCTCGACACTGGCCCTGAACGTCATGGGCACACCGGAGACCTTGCGCTGATAGCTGGCCCCCAGATCCCAACGTACCCAACCTGGCACACGGATTGAATTGGCCGAATCCGCGTAACGGGCCCCGGTTGCCAACAATTGCGTATCCAGCGACAAGCCTGTCACCTGCGGCACATCCCAGGTTAGGCCCAGACTGCCTTGCCAGCGCGGCACGCCAATCACGCGCTGACCTTCGCTCAGCGGGTCACCCGTGTTTTTCTGCTTGGTATCCAAGGCGGTCACCCCACCCAGAATGCGCAGGGAGTCCGTCAAATGGCCGTAAAAGCTCAGCTCCAACCCGTTATGGCGATCCTTGCCGGCTTCCACAAAGCGCAGATCGTCGTTCACCACACCACGCGGTTTGGTCGTGGTGAAGAAGGTCAGCCCACCACCCATGGAACCATTGTCGTACTTGACCCCCAGCTCTTTTTGTTTGGCCACAAAGGCCGACAAACGCTGCCCGGCGTTTTGAACCGGCTTATTGTTAAAGCGAGTCGGTGCCAGATCGCCTTGCGCCAGGCTTTCCGTGTAGTTGCCGTACAAAGCCCATTCATCAGTCAGCTTGAACACCACACCCGCAGCAGGGCTGGTGTGCTGCTGACGATCTTTGCGCTGCAAGGCCTGGGTGCCATAGTCATAGCTGCGCGTTTCCATAATTTGATGGCGCAGCCCCAACATGACTTCCAGCCTGTCATCCCAGAGATACATCAGATCGCCCAGGGTATAACTGGTCAATTTGCTGCGGCCCACCAAAGCGGGTGAACCCAAATCTCCCCCTGTATAGGCGAAGGGTGACAAGGCGTGGTTCACAGGATCATAAAGATTACTTTCCTGCACGCTGCCCATAGCCCAGGCATTTTTCTCTTTGTGGTCATACAAAGAAGCAGCAGCGACCAGCTCATGCAACACAGACCCGGTCTCAAAACTGGCACGCAAACCCAACTCGCCTGTTTTCACGTCATCACGTCGGGAGTTGTTGAAACGCGAAAAGGTGGTTTTTCCAGAAACGGCATCCGTTACCGTCTGGGTCGCAAGCTGATTTTTTTCCTTGCCATCTTTCATGCCAAAAGCAGCCCACAGGGTTATGGAATCATTCAGATCGTATTCCCCGCGTAACGTCCCAAAAATGGTTTTCTCATTAGAGTAGGTCCAGGGCTGGGCGAAGTTGCGCGTGTGCGAGGGCAAGCCCGGCAAAGCGGACAAGCCCGCCTTTAAAGCCACATTAGGCCGAACTTCACGCAGCTTATGCTCTTGATAGCCCAAGTCAGCCGACAAACGTACACGCTCACCACGCCAATCCACCCCTACCGTGTACAGGTCCAGACTGGTGTGCTCATTGTCGACCGCCGTATCACCACTGCGTTTGATGGCATTGATGCGAATGCCAGCCGCATCATCGGCAAAACGACGCGCAATATCCGCCTTGATCTGGCTTTGTCCGCCACTGCCATAACCTGCACCGACCTTGGTCAGCGGGTTCTCACCAGCCCGTTTGGGCAGCACATTGATCGTGCCCCCAATACCACCGCCGGAAGGTGCGGCACCGTACAGAAAGCCACCCGCGCCATGCAGCACCTCAATACGCTCGGCCAGTTCGGCAGCCGTCGCTTGCCGGGGCAGCAAACCAAACAAACCGTTGTAGGCAATATCATCGGACGCCGTCAAAAAGCCCCGAATGAAAAAACTTTCCTGAAAATTGCCAAAACCACGGGCTACGCGTACAGAAGGATCATGGCGTACCACATCGGCTACTGTGGACGCCTGCAATTGCTCGATATAGCGGCTGGTGTAGCTATTGACGCTGAAAGGCGAGTCCATGTTTTCAAGAGAACCCAATATCCCCACTCGCCCGCCGCTGGCGACCTGACCGCCCGCATACTCCGGCAACAAGCCCTGACGCGACGCATCCGCACTGGCATTAACGGTAATGGTGGACAACTCCTGCGGCTGGGCAACATCCCTCTGGTCTTGCGCCTGAGCCTGATAATGAAGAGCAAACAGAGACAGGACAAGAGAGCGTCCCAGGCAAGGCTTGAATAAGCTGGTCATCACGATTACCTATCAAGCCTTGATGTTCTTCAGATCAATACGCACCACACTTTCGCGCTTGCTGGCTTTGTACTGCGGAGTGGAAGGAGCTTTAACGGTGACGTACAACTGGCTGTCCGGGCCCAGCTCCAGGCTGTTGGGGTTATCAGGCAAGTTGTATTGCGCCTTGATCGCATAGCTGCCGCCATCCAGCACAGACACTTTGCCTTGCTCGCGGTGAGTCAAATACAGCTCGTCGCGATCAGCGTTATACAAAATATCCATGGCGTCCCCCACCGGCAGTTCCTGCAGCAATTTGCCGTTACGGGCATCCAGCACATACACGGTTTTCTGATCCTTGGTCTCGGTCACGTAAAGACGATTGCGGCTGGAATCCAGCGCGAAATTCAAGAGCAAGGCAGGTTTGACGCCCGCCGGTTTCCAGCGCTGTTCAATCTTGTTGGTTTGGGTATTGATCACCATCACTTCGCCGTCCCCGTTCGCGGCATACAGACGATGCGATCCCGAATCTATCAGCAGGCCGGTAACCCATTTGCCCGCGTTTTCAATGGTGTCGATCAGTTCCAGATTACGATCATCCAGCACCCAGATCACGGCCGGCGCACCTACAGCTCCCACATACACACGACCTTGCTGGGGATCGTGACGAATCGTGCGCGGCCCCATTTTGGTGTCATCAAAACTGGTATTGCTGAAGCGGACTCGCTCCAGGCTCCCGTCCTCTTTCAACTCAACTTTGGAGACGGCAGCAGCCAGACTATTGGTGACGTACAGGGTGTCGCCCGACGCGTTCGTCGCCAGGCCGAAGTTACTTTCATCGGTATAAATCGTCCCCTTCACATCCAGGGTGATCGGGTCCAGTTTATAGATCACACCTCCCCGAACCGAAGGCGCACGCTCTGCCGAGGCCACATACAAGGACTTATCAAACGGGCTGTAAACCGTTTGATAAACCCCATAAGCCAGATCCTTGCGCAAAGCCCCTTCTGCCGTAATAGAAGTCTTTTGCGCCAGCTCCGGCGTCAAGGGCAGCGAGACCGACTCGGACGGCTGTGCATGGGCAAGAGATCCGGCACTTAGCAAAGCGGCAGACAAGACAGACAAAGCAAGGCGACGTGTGAACATTTCAATATCCCGTGTTAGAAATAGAAGTGATTATCATTTGTATTATTGCATTAAGCACTTCCACGCTCAAAATCGGGTTATCCCTGCACCTTAAGGGGAAACACGCGGGACTAAATCAGCCGCTTCCCTATCCCCCACTTGACTGCCCTCGCTACAATATCGACTCAGCCGCCTTCTGGGCGGCCTTGTTGTTGAATTCCCTGACCTGTACTGCGCTATGACTTCTGCTGCCGATCTGTCCGCCCACACGCCCATGATGCGTCAATACCTTCAGCTCAAAGCGGAGGCTGGCTCGCATCTGCTGTTCTATCGGATGGGGGACTTCTATGAGATGTTCTACGCCGATGCCGAACGCGGCGCACGCCTGCTGAACCTGACGCTGACCAAGCGCGGTTCCTCCAACGGCGAGCCTATCCCCATGGCCGGTGTGCCTTTTCACGCCATGGAAGGTTATCTGGCGCGTTTGGTGGCCTTGGGCGAGTCCGTCGCCATCTGTGAGCAGGTCGGTGACCCGGCTGCCAGCAAAGGCCCAGTGGAGCGCAAGATCATGCGTGTGGTCACCCCCGGCACACTGACGGATGACGCCTTGTTGCCTCCCAAGGCAGACCGCCTGATTGCCGCCTGCACACTAATCAAGGTGCAACGTCAGGAAATGGTGGGACTGGCCTGGATGAACCTGGCCAGTGGCGAATTTCTGGTCAGCCAGTGCGAACCGGACATGCTGGATACGGAACTGAACCGTATCGGCCCGGTAGAACTGGTCTATCCCGAATCGCTGCGCCCTGCCCCGGAACTGCCGCAAGCCAGCTGCCACACCTTGCCAGACTGGCACTTTGCGCAAGATGGTTCGCGCGAAACCCTGCTGGACCATTTTGATCTGGATTCCTTGGCCAGCTTTGGTCTGGACGATCTGCCTGCGGCGACGGCGGCAGCCGGAGCCTTGCTGCGTTATGTAGGCAGCACACAATCCCAGTCTCTGGTTCACATCACCGCTATCCGCGTTCAACATAGCTCGGACTTTCTGGTGCTGGATGCCGTCACGCGCAAAAATCTGGAAATTACCGAAACCATTAGTGGTGAAACCAGCCCGACCTTGTTCTCCACGCTGGATCATTGCCAGACCCCCATGGGCAGTCGTTTGCTGCGCCGCTGGCTACATCACCCCTTGCGCCTGAACCACGCCGTTCAGCAGCGTCAGGATGTGGTGTCCCTGTTCTTCCAAACCCAGCAAAGCGCCAGCTTGAATGCAGGCGATCCTTTGGGTGTGCTGCGTCATGCCCTGCGTCGCTTCCCGGACCTGGAACGTATTGCCACGCGTATTTCGCTACGCAGCGTGCGTCCTCGGGAGCTGGCCAGCTTGCGCGATGCGCTGGTAACACTGCCTGAACTACGTCGGGAGCTGGAACAGAACTTTGCTCAGTCTGAACACTTGCATGGACATTTGTTAAGTCTGGCTCTGGACCCGGAGCTGGCTTCCTTGCTGCAGTCCGCCATCGCCTCCGAGCCCGCCTTGCTGATACGCGATGGTGGTGTCATTGCCGATGGTTACGACGCGGATCTGGACGAGCTGCGCAGCCTGGCCAGCGATAGCGGCGATGTGCTGGTGAAGATCGAAGCCCGCGAACGCGAACGCACCGGCATTGCTACCTTGCGCGTCGAATATAACCGTGTGCATGGCTTCTTTATTGAAGTCAGTCGCGGTCAGGCCGACAAGGTACCCGACGACTACCGCCGCCGCCAGACATTGAAAAACGCCGAGCGCTTCATCACGCCTGAATTGAAAGAGTGGGAGGACAAAGTCCTGTCCGCCAAGGACCGCAGCCTGAGCCGCGAGAAGTTCCTGTTCGATGAGTTGCTGGACAAGCTGCAAAGCTACGCAGGCCCCTTGGCCTTGTGCTCCAGCGCCCTGGCCGAACTGGATACCCTGTCCTCCCTGGCCTTGCACGCACTGGACAATAATTGGGTCGCTCCCGAGCTGACCGAGCAGGCTGGCATCTGGATTGAAGCAGGCCGTCACCCTGTGGTGGAGCACAGCATCGAGCGCTTCACGCCCAACCATTGTGAAATGCACGCGCAACGTCGCATGTTGCTGATTACCGGCCCGAATATGGGCGGTAAATCCACCTATATGCGTCAGGTTGCCCTGATTGCCTTGCTGGCCCGCATCGGTAGCTTTGTACCGGCAAGCACAGCCCGTATTGGACAGATCGACCGTATCTTTACCCGTATCGGTGCGGCGGATGATCTGGCTGGTGGCCGCTCCACCTTCATGATGGAAATGACCGAAGCAGCAGCCATTCTGGCCGGTGCTACCCCCTACAGCCTGGTGCTGATGGATGAAATTGGTCGCGGCACCTCCACCTATGATGGTCTGGCCCTGGCCTGGTCCATCGCGCATCGCCTGCTCAGCCACAATCAGGCTCTGACCCTGTTTGCCACGCACTACTTCGAGATCACGCGCCTGCCCAACGAGCTACCTGCCGCCGCCAACGTGCACTTGGCCGCCGCAGAATCGGCCTCCGGCATTGTGTTCCTGCACGAAGTTCAGGAAGGCCCCGCCAGCCGCAGCTACGGGATTCAGGTTGCACAGCGCGCCGGCATTCCCTCTGCGGTCATTCGTCAGGCCAGTCGTGAACTGAGCCGTCTGGAAGCACAAAACGATCCAAGCGCACAGTTGGATTTGTTCAATGCAGGCAGCGCTCCGGAGGTCACGGTCGCCGAGCCTGATCCGACCACAGAAAAAGCACTGGACTTGCTGGATCAGTTCAAGCAATTGGATGTGGATGACTTGAGCGCACGCGACGCTCTGGATTTGCTGTATCGCTGGAAAAAAGAGATGAAGGCGACGGGTTAAACAGTCCAGAAGGGAGCCCAAGAGGCTCCCTTCTTTATGCAGTTTTCCGAGGGCCGTTGGCGAGCAGATCGACAATCAATCATTCTTAGCCTCCCCACCGTGAGTCAATCACTCTATTTCGCGAGTATTTCTCTGGATTCTTTGCGCTGGATACGCCTGATACGCAGGCTAGCCATACACCGGGGCAGGCCGGATCAGTTAAGCTACGGGCTAATTTAATTCTTGTTCGGGCAGTCCATGATTATCGACCAGCCATTGACCCTTTTGGGCGGCATCAGCGCGCATGAGTTCATGCAAACCTACTGGCAACGCAAACCTTTATTGATACGCGGCGCCATCCCTAATTTCAAGCACTCGCTGAGCATAGACAATATCCGCGAGCTGGTAACGCGTGAAGAAGTCGAGTCGCGCCTGATCATCCATGACGGCGAAGACTGGGAAATGGAAACCGGGCCTTTTGACGAGCTGCCACCCGCCTCGCAACCCAACTGGACCGCCCTGGCACAAAGCGTGGATCTGCACGACGACAACACCGCCGCCCTGATGCGTCAGTTCCGCTTCATTGGCGATGCCCGTCTGGACGACGCCATGATCAGCATTGCTTCAGACGGCGGTGGCGTAGGCCCACACTTCGACAGCTACGATGTGTTCCTGCTGCAAGCCCACGGCAAACGTCACTGGCGTATCAGCCAGCAAAAAGACCTGAGCCTGGTGCCCGACCTGCCCTTGAAGATTCTGCGCAATTTCCAGGTAGAAGAAGAGTTCACGCTGGAACCCGGCGACATGCTGTATCTGCCCCCGCACGTGGCACATGACGGGATTGCAATTGGCGACTGCATGACGATTTCCATCGGCTTTCGCTCGCCTACCCAGGCAACACTGGCCCGTGGTTTGATGGATGCCGCCTCGGATCAGTTGGCCGCCGCCAGCGGCGAAGGCTTTGGCTTGTATGCCGACCCACCGATGCCCATGCCCGAGAGCCTGCAGCAGCGCTACACAGACCCGGATGCACAGGCCAGCACCACACCTGCCGCCTTGCCGGAGAATCTTGTTCAGAAGTCGCTGGATGCCTTGAACGCCATTCGTTTTGACGAAGCATTGGCCTCACGGTTCCTGGGCGTCTGGCTGACCGAATTGCCCAGCAATAGCTGGTTCGACATTGCCGAAGACCCGGTTGACCTGCACGATCCCGAGCTGCCTGCAGGTCGCTTGGTTTTGGATCGCTGCTCGCGCATGATGTATCGCGGCGATGAGCTGTATATCAACGGTGAGGTCGCCTCCTGCCCCGCCAGCCGGGCCCTGAAACAACTGGCCGACCAACGTGAACTCTTGATTCCCGGCGACAGTTTTGAAGCCCTGGATGAAGATGAACGCGAAATGCTGAATGCCTGGCTGGATGACGGCTGGCTGCAGTTCAAGGAAAACTGAGCACTGAGCCACTAACTCTGGCGAGTTCAGAAAAAAAGCAGGGCAGCTTGCAGGCTGCTTCGCTTTTTTACTGCTAACACCTCAGGAATCGAAAAACCGATACATTTGCTGGTTGCGGTTGCGGTTGCGGTTGCGGTTGCGGTTGCGGTTGCGGTTGCGGTTGCG